>CAZNIS010000002.1:57891-182944 GCA_964573105.1 uncultured Granulosicoccaceae bacterium | reverse complement strand
ATGGTGGCTATGGGTGGACTTGAACCACCGACCCCAGCATTATGAGTGCTGTGCTCTAACCAGCTGAGCTACATAGCCGTAATCGCGTATTTTCGGTTCATTGCCTGCATGTGTCAAGGCAAAAGGCGCAATTTCCGCGCCGCTTATACGTTGAATCTGAAGTGCACCACATCGCCTTCGGCCATCAGGTATTCCTTGCCTTCCAGCCGCCATTTGCCGGCGTCTCGGGCGCCTTGCTCGCCGTTGCAGTCGATGAAGTCGTCGTAGCTGACGACTTCGGCGCGGATGAAGCCTTTTTCAAAGTCGGTGTGAATGCGGCCGGCGCCCTGGGGGGCGGTGGCGCCTTTGCGCACGGTCCAGGCGCGCACTTCTTTCTCACCGGCGGTGAAGAAGGTCTGCAGGCCAAGCAGGTCGTAGCCAGCGCGAATGACGCGGTTTAAGCCGGGTTCGGTGAGGTTGAGCTCGTCGAGAAATTCGGTTTTTTCGTCGTCTTCGAGCAGGGCGATCTCGGCTTCGATGGAGGCGCAGACGGCAACGACGCCGGCACCTTCGCGCTCGGCGTACTCTTGTACGCTTGTGAGCATGTCGTTGTTCTCGAATCCGTCTTCATCGACGTTGGCGATGTACATGACGGGCTTGTTGGTCAGCAGGTGCAAATGGTGAATAATCGGCTCTTCGCTGTCGGATAGCTCCATCAGCCGTGCCGGTGCGCCGGTATCGAGATGCGCGACCAGGCGTTCCATCAGGGTTTTTTCGGCAATCGCGGCCTTGTTGCCTGACTTGGCGTTTTTACCCACGCGCAGTACCGCTTTTTCGGCGGTGTCCATATCGGCCAGCAGTAATTCGGTGTTGATGATTTCGATATCGGATACCGGCTCAACGCGACCGGCAACGTGGGTGACGTCATCGTTTTGAAAACAACGCACCACGTGGGCGATGGCGTCTGTCTCGCGAATGTTGGCGAGGAATTTATTGCCCAGCCCCTCACCCTTGCTGGCCCCTTCTACCAGGCCCGCGATATCGACGAACTCCATGGTGGTGGGCAATATCTTTTGCGGGCTGACGATATCGGCGATGTTATTCAGCCGTCCGTCTGGCACCGGCACGATGCCGACATTCGGCTCGATGGTGCAGAACGGATAGTTCTCGGCTGCAATTTCGGCCTGTGTCAGCGCGTTGAAGAGTGTTGATTTGCCGACGTTGGGCAAGCCGACAATCCCGCATTTAAATCCCATGATAAGTATTCTTTGTTTAAAACCGGCTAACCGGATTTTGGCTGTGTGTGCAGTAGCTGCATGGCTTTGGCGGTGTCGCCTGCAACAATAGTCGCAAGCTCATCAACCACGCGATCAATCGCCTGGTCCAGCAGATCTGCCTCGTCTTTGGGTGCGCGCTGCAAGACGAAGTTCGACACTTGCTTTGCATCACCGGGATGACCGATCCCCAGCCGCACGCGCCAGAAGTCGGCACTCAGGTGTTTGATGATATCGCGCAAGCCGTTGTGACCACCGTGGCCACCGGCGCGCTTTAGCCGCACAGTGCCGGGCGGTAGATCGAGTTCGTCGTGAACAACCAGGGTTTGAGTGATGTCGATGCGATAGAAATTGCAGATCGCCTGCACCGCCTGTCCACTCAGGTTCATGAAGGTGGTGGGTTTGAGCAGCCGCACGTCGGCACCATCGACACTGATACGTGCCGCCTCGCCGTAAAACTTCTTGTCTGCGGAAAAGGTAGCACTGTGACGTCGGGCCACGGCATCCAGCAAAAAGAAACCCGCGTTGTGGCGGGTTTCTTCGTACTTTGCACCGGGATTGCCAAGACCGACAATCAGCTTGATATCAGACACCGGCACTCACCAGGCCTTGCGGCCATGGCTTACTCGTCTTCGGAGGCGTCCGCATCGGCTGCTGGCTCATCACCACCGGCGTCATCGCCATCATCTTCCTTGCTCGCACGCGTCGCGTGGACGGCGGCAACGGCGCGATCGTGATCTTCACCGTGGGTGAGATCGACCGAAGTGACGCCGTTCGGCAGCTTGATATCCGACAGGTGAACCGACTCACCCAGCTTGAGCTGTGACAGATCCACTTCGATGAATTCTGGCAAGTCGCCGGGCAGACAGCTGATCGCCATATCGACTTCGATGTGGTTGATCGAACCACCTTCGAGCTTGACGCCGGGGCATTCATCTTCACCAACGAAGTGCAGCGGCACCTGCACGGTAATGGCTTCATTGGCCAGTACACGCAGGAAATCCATGTGCAGGATCTGGTGCTTGTAGGGGTGGCGCTGTACGTCTTTGATGATCGCCTGCTCTTTAGAGCCTGCAACATCCAGCGTGAGAATGTGACTGAAAAACGCTTCGTGTTGAAGGTTGTTCAGCACTTCGTTGTGACTGAGCGAAATTGGCGTTGGATTGCCGCCTCCGCCATAGATAATGCCCGGCAGCCTTTCGGCTCTACGCAGTCGGCGGCTCGCACCTTTTCCGTAATCACTGCGTAGTTCCGCGCTCAATGTGAAATCGAGGCTCATTGTATGCTCCTGAATGAAGGTACCACTAGAAATGCATTCGCTCGCGACCAAACGAATGCAAAGCCGTTCAGTATATCAAATTTTCTCGTGTTAGCCAGTTTCCGACCGGGCTGGCGGCTTTTCGGGCCGCACTTAGTCCATGTAGATGGAGCTGACAGATTCGTCTTCGTGTACTCGCCGGATGGTCTCGGCGAGCATGTTCGCAACTGACAACTGCCGCACCTTGCCGCAGTTGCGCGCCTCGTCCGAGAGCGGGATAGTATCGGTGACGACGAGCTCGTCGATCTCGGAGCCGAGCAGGTTTTCGATCGCCTTGCCGGAGAGCACAGCGTGGGTGGCGTAGGCCACCACTTTCAGCGCGCCGTTTTCTTTCAGCGCGTCGGCCGCCTTACACAGCGTGCCGGCGGTGTCGACCATGTCGTCGATGATGACGCAGGATTTGTCTTTGACATCGCCGATGATGTGCATCACCTGCGCCATGTTGGCCTGCGGGCGGCGTTTGTCGATGATCGCAAGGTCGGCGTCATCGAGTTGTTTGGCGACGGCGCGCGCTCGAACCACACCGCCGACATCAGGCGACACGACGATTAAATTAGGGTGCTTCTGACGCCAGATGTCACCGAGTAGCAGTGGCGAGGCATAGACGTTGTCGACCGGAATATCGAAAAAGCCCTGAATCTGGTCGGCGTGAACATCGACCGTCAGTACCCGGTCAACGCCCGCCACGGTCAGCATGTTGGCGACCAGCTTGGCCGAGATCGGCACCCGCGCCGAGCGTACTCGTCGGTCTTGCCGGGCGTAGCCAAAATACGGCATCACGGCGGTGATCCGCTCGGTAGAGGCGCGGCGAAAGGCATCGACCAGAATCAACAGTTCCATCAGGTTGTTGTTGGCTGGCGCGCAGGTGGGCTGGATTAGAAAGACGTCGCCGCCGCGCACGTTTTCGAGAATCTCGATCGCGGTTTCGCTGTCCTGGAAGTTGCCGACAGCGGCTTTGCCAAGTGGAATGCGCAGATGATCAGCTATTTTCCGGGCCAGTTCGGGATTGGCGTTACCGGAAAAAATCATCATGCTCATGGCGGATACGCTGCTTGAAATCTGGAGGAGAAAAAAGAGATGGCTGGGGCGGTAGGATTCGAACCTACGCATGCCGGGATCAAAACCCGGTGCCTTAACCGCTTGGCTACGCCCCAATACTCTGTTTCACTGCGCAAGATGCGCCGGTTTCTCGCGCCGGCTGCTACTGACCCTGATGCCGCCTGAGTGCGTCGAGCAGAGGTGACTGATTCACCCCGCGTGCGACAAATCCCACCCAACGATCCTGCAGCGACGAAAGCACATATTGTGCCTCGTTTTCGCTGCCAAGCTGTGCGAAAACGCAAGCCCCGGAGCCGGTGAGCCGGGCGGGAGCCGCGTGTTCGGGCCGGCATGTGTCGAGCGCCTGCCTAGCCTGATCAACTTCTGGCCAAAGCTTGCAAACCAGCGGTTCGAAAACGTTGCGGGTTCGCTCGCCTGCACGAAAGCCGGCTATTGTGATGGGTGTGCTATTGCGTGTCAATTGTGGATTTGAAAACAGTTTCGCTGTTTCGACATGAACACCGGGTTGCAGCACCACAAACCAGTTTTCAGCTAGTGCCAAAGGCGCCAGTTTGTCTCCGATGCCCTCGCCCCAGGCCGACAGCCCGCGAACAAACACTGGCACATCGGCACCGAGCTCACGCCCGAGTTCTGCCAGTTGATCGGTGTTGAAACCGCATTGCCAAAGATGGTTCAGCGCCACCAGTGTGGTGGCCGCGTTTGAGCTGCCTCCGCCTAAGCCTCCGCCCAGCGGCAGACGTTTGGTCAGCTCGATCGATGCGGATTGTCGACAACCGGATCGGTCCTGCAGCAGACTGGCCGCGCGCCAGATCAGGTTTTCCTGAGGCGCAAGCTCTTTCAAATCGCCCACCAGCTCGACTTCGCCGTTACCGGCACCTACCGCAATCGACAGCGTGTCACCGTAGTCGAGTAGCTGAAACGCGGTTTGCAGATCGTGGTAGCCGTCGTCACGGCGACCGGTGATATGCAGAAACAGGTTCAACTTGGCCGGTGCGGGCCAGTGTGTGCGCGCAGAGTCAGTCATCGATACCGGGGATTCGAAGGCGCCCGCTGTCATCGACCACATTGCCTGGCAGCGACCACTTGCGGATCGTCAGTTCGATTTCGACACCGTCGCCGCTGACGTGAATTTCGCGTGGCAGGTCCATCGCGTTGACGGTGCGATAACGCAGAAACTCCAGCTGCCAGGCCATGCTGTCTGCATCGCGCACTTGCAGCGCGCGCAGCCGACCACTGCCATCGCGGCGAATGTCATCCTGCGCGGTATCGCCGGGCAGGCCAACCGCCCAGTAGCGCATCTGCTCAACCGGAATGGCGATGCCACTGGCGAGCAACAGCAGCTCATCGGCACTGGCGCCATAGACGGGGGGATCGCTGTCGCGCCACAGGGTGGCGCCGTAGATGTCCTGGCTGACGCGATAGACCTGCTTGCCGAGCGGGCCAAACAGGCGGATGTCAAAGCCATCGGGATTCGCGTCCCAGGCAAAGGTGACGTTAAACACGCCCTGCTCTTCAGAATCCAGCGCGAGCGAACCCTGCGAGCGCCAGCTTTCAAAGCGTTGCAGGCGTGCCTCGCGCGCTTCAATGGCGGCAGGATCAGCGGCGGGCGTGATCGCAACTGGCCCCACGCAGGATGCCAGTGAGAATACTGCCAACGCGCCAATGAGACCTCTCGATACCAGCGCGCAGCTGCTCAAGGCCCGCACAACCGGACGCATCACGCCGCCAATCAGCGTATGAATTTATCCATCACTTCGATCAGCAGATCGTCGTCGGGCGAGAGTTTCAGCGCTTCCTCCCACACCTGAGTGGCGCTGTCCTGATCTCCAGACACCCACAGCACCTCGCCCAGATGGGCGGCGATTTCGGCATCGGGCAGGATCTTGTGCGCGCGGCGCAGGGTTTCAATCGCCTCTTCGTAGCGACCCTGGCGATAGTAGAGCCAGCCGACACTGTCGACGACGGCAGCATCGTCGGGCAGCAGCTTGATCGCCTTGCTCAGATAGGTTTCGGCCTCATCGAGGCGCATGTTGCGATCGACCAGAAAATACCCCAGCGCATTCAGCGCGTAGCCGTTTTCCGGCTCTGAGGCGATGACTTTTTTCAGATCTTCCTCGAAGGTATCGCGCAGATCGAGCTGCTCGGCGACCAGTGCGCGCGCGTAGAGCAAATCGTTGTCGTCAGGGTAGGCTTCCAGCCCCTCGGTCAGTACTTCCAGTGCGGCTTTTTGCTGATCGTTGCCGATCAGCATGCGGCTCTCGGCGGTCAGCAACTCGACCTGCACGACGCGATCATCGGTCAGCGTTTTCAGGTTGGCGATGCGCTCGCGACCGCGTTCGAGCTCACCGACCAGCGCGTAGAGCTCGGCACTGCGAATCTGTGCGTCGAGGAAGTTGTCGCCACCCTGGACTTTTTCGTAGCGCGTGATCGCCTGCTGATACTCCTTGCGCGAATCGGAGATGCGGGCCAGATAGTAGTGCCCCTCGTCGGTGTACTTATCCAGCGAGACGAGTTGTTCGAGATAGCGCTCGGCCTGCTCGACGCGCTTGCTCTCCAGCGCCAGCAGCCCAATCGAGAACATGGCTTCCGGGTCTTCGGCAAAGCGTTCGGCGATCACTTCGAATTGTTCGCTGGCGCGCTCGTACTTGCCGGTCTCGACCAGCAGCCGCGTGTAGCCGAGCAGCGCCTGGGCGTCATCCGGGTTGGCATCGACAAACGCTTTGACCGGTTCGATGGCGTCTTCGCCCTCACCCATATCGAGCCGAATGCGCGCGAGTGACAGCAGCGCCTCGACGTTGTCGGGGTCGATTTCAACGGCTTTTTCAAACGCCTGGCGGGCGGTCTCGCGATCGCCGCGCGACATCGCAAAGCGACCGATACCGTATTGCGTGTCGGCACTGTCGGGAAAGCGCGCGCCGAGTCGGGCGAGCACTTCGGCGCCGAGTTCGGCATCGGTCTGGCGCAGCAGCGAGCTGACCAGACCGGGGATGACCTCGGTCGGCTCCTGGCCCGAGATATCGACGATCTTCTCCAGCGCGCCGGCCGCGTCATCGACATCCTTGCGCTGCAGCGAGATCTGAACCTTGTGCTGCCAGGCGTCGACGCTTACCGGATTTAACTCGACCCAGCGGGACACGGCGCTGTTGGCCTGATCCCAGTCGCGCCCGTACATCGCAAGCTTGACGGCGCGCTCGGCGACGCGGGCGTCGTCAGAGGTGTTGGCGGCATCCAGATAATTGCTCGCAGCCAGGTCGACGCGTCCGCGACGGCCGGCGATTTCAGCGCTTAAAATCTTGTAGACGAGATCCGCCTCGTCGTTCATGGACAATTCGCTGAGCGGCGTGCCGAGCGGAATATCGCTCTCTGCAGTGGCGTTATTGGCCTCTACAACCGGCACCGATGGCTCGGTCTGCGCGGTGGATAGCGTCGCGCTGCATGCACCGACCATGGTTGCCACGGCGGAAACGAGTGTGATGGTTTTCAATGTGCTGGTATCGCTTTTTATTGTCCGGACCCGAAAATTCAAACTTGAGTACCCGAGTTGACTATCCTGTACGGTTTGGACCGACGGCACCCGAAAAGATTTGCCAAAGATCGCTATCGGGATTTCGCCGCTGCGGGAAAGAGCGCGTCTATGCTGCGCTGTCAACGCAAAGCCTCAATTGTAACAGCTTGCTGGCGCAGGAATTTTTACCGAACAGCAGTGTTGAGCAGAATCGACAACTGCGCGCAAAATCAACGCCAACATCGCAATAAAGCAGGAAGCTCGCTAACGCGCTACACTTGCCGCGCAAGGCGCAGCCGCCCGCCAAGCTGTCCACCAGGCGGGCCACCAGCGCAGCCCGCCCCAGCCAGTGCGCAGTGCCGTTCGCGCCACGATAGCCCATCGATCCGAACCAGAATCCATTCGAAATGAAAGCGTCGATCAAAGCCAAACTCGAGCAACTCGCCGAGCGACACGAGGAGATTGCAGCCCTGCTCGGTGAAGCCGATGTGATTTCCGACCAGAATCGCTTTCGCGAGTTGTCGCGCGAGTACGCGCAGCTGGAGCCGGTGGTCAAAACCTGGGCCGACTACAACAGCGCGGTCGAGGATCTGCAAAGTGCGCGCGAGATGGCTGACGATCCGGATCCGGATATGCGCGAGATGGCGCAGGAGGAGATCAAGTCCGCCGAGAGCACGATAGAAACCCTGCAGCTCGATTTGCAAAAACTGTTGCTGCCACGTGATCCGCGCGATGAGAACAATGTCTTTCTGGAGATCAGAGCGGGTACCGGTGGCGACGAGGCGGCGATTTTTGCTGGCGACTTGTACAAGATGTACTCGCGCTATGCCGAGACCTGCGGCTGGCGCGTCGAGCTGATCTCGCGGCGAGATGGCGAGCACGGCGGCTTTAAAGAGGTGGTGGCGAGGCTGGTGGGCAACGGTGCCTTTTCACGATTAAAGTTCGAGTCCGGCGCGCATCGCGTGCAGCGCGTACCGGAAACCGAATCGCAGGGTCGGGTGCACACCTCGGCGGCGACGGTGGCGATTCTGCCCGAAGTCGAGCAGGTCGAAGAGATCGAGATCAACCCGGCCGATCTGCGCGTCGATACTTTTCGCGCCTCTGGTGCCGGTGGTCAGCACATCAACAAAACCGATTCAGCTATCCGCCTGACCCACCTGCCAACCGGCATTGTGGTGGAGTGTCAGGACGAACGCTCACAACACAAGAACCGGGCGCGCGCGATGTCGCTGCTGCAAGCGCGGCTGATGAACGATGAAATCGAAAAGCAGCAGGCCGAGCAAACCGAATCACGGCGCCTGCAGGTAGGCAGTGGCGATCGCTCAGAACGCATTCGCACCTACAATTTTCCGCAGGGTCGGGTCACCGATCACCGCATCAACTTAACGCTGTACAAGCTCGATGAAATCGTCAACGGTGCGCTGGAACAGATCGTCGATCCGCTGCTGGCCGAACACCAGGCAGACCTGCTGGCGGAGCTGGGTGAGTAAACCCAATCGCAGTGAACGCAAGCCCGACCATTGCGGCAATCCTGCAATACGCCACGACAACCATCGCGGGCGTATCTGACACTGCCCGTCTGGACGCCGAGTTATTACTGGCCAATTGTCTGAGCGTTGATCGCAGTCATTTCTACGCCTGGCCAGAAAAGCCACTCGATTCGGACAAGGCACAACAATTCCAGCAGGCCGTTGCGCGCCGCGCGCAAGGTGAGCCGGTGGCCTACATCACGGGCTTCAAAGAATTCTGGTCTATGCCATTTGCAGTTAACCGCGATACTTTAATCCCGCGCCCGGAGACAGAACTGCTGGTAGAACTGGCACTGTCGCGCTTTGATGAAAACCCTGACGGTTGCAAACGGGTGCTGGATCTTGGCACCGGCAGCGGTGCGATCGCGGTGGCGATGGCTCTGGAACGCCCGGCTGCGATAGTGCACGCAACCGACAACAGCGAGGCGGCACTTGCAGTTGCAAAACAAAATGCAACGCAACTGGGCGCAAGCATAACTTTTTATATTTCCGACTGGTTGGAAAACGTGCCAGAGGGATTGTATCAACTGGTGATCTCCAACCCGCCCTATATCGAACCCGGTGATCCACATCTACAACAGGCCAGTTTGCGCTATGAACCGCAGCAGGCGCTGGTGGCCGATGACAACGGCATGGCCGATATCAGCATCATTGCCAACAGCGCATTCGATCGCATTGAAAACAATGGCTGGCTCTTGCTAGAGCACGGTGCCGAACAGGGTGCGCTCGCACGTGACTGTTTGCGTGACGCGGGCTATGTAAACGTTTCAACCAACACCGATCTGGAACAGCGCGACCGGGTTACCCGGGGACAAAAACGCCTTTGAAAACCGGGGCAGGCACATTAAAAATTTCCATCGTGTGCCCCACCCCGCAACAGGACACTCATGACCACGATCACCGTCTATCACCTTGAAATGAACTCACCGGATGAGCTCAACGCCAACACGAATGCGGCTGGGCTCAGCGTCGTGGAGGCCGAGATCCGCCAATATCAGTACAACCGATTTTTGTATCAACTGGTGGGCGAGGACTGGCAGTGGTACGAAAAACTCCAATGGAGTAATGATCAATGGCGTGACTACGCCGAACGCGATCAACTGCGAACTTTCACCGGCTTTAATCAAGGCTCGATTGCTGGTTACTACGAACTGGAGCAACAGCCGGATAATGTTGTTGAACTGAAGTATTTCGGTCTCGCACCCAAGGCTATCGGCAAGGGATTTGGCAGCTATCTGCTCAGCCACGCGATCGACACTGCCTGGCAATGGGGCCAGACCAGGCGCGTGTGGTTGCACACCTGCACGCTGGATCATCCGGTGGCACTTAAAAACTACCAGGCGCGGGGATTTAAGATCTTTCACGAAGAGATCGAAGAAGTCATACTCGTCAATTAAAACGGGGCGCCTCAGGCGCCCCGCATTGACTACAACAGACTGCTGATCAGTTCTGCTGTAAAAAGGCCTCCAGGTTGTAGCGCCCGCCATCGCCCAGTGACATCACACCGAACGAGTAGTAGCCGCGCTCGACATCGATCTCTATAGTGGCGGAACCATTCTGACTCACCGCACCTGCCACATCGGTCCACTCGCTGCGGCGCGCATCATAGCGATCGAGAAAAACGACAAAGATCTGATCGGCGGGTACATCAAGGGTCACCGTGAGTGTACCAGCAGCCATGGCGATCAGGCCGTCGTCGGCCGGCGCATAGGCCTCGTCCCACCAGCCGGTCAACTCGCCGCTGTACTGCCACGGACCCTCGCTGACCTGGGGCAGATTGTCATCACCGAAATCGCCCTCGCCGTCTGCGTCGAAGTTTTCATCAAAATCCCATTCGTCCCAGTCACCTTCGTTATCAAACGCCTCGTCTTCCCAGTCGGCCCATTCACCGTCAAAGTCCCAGTCGCCCTCATCGGCATCGAATTCTTCATCCCACTCATCCCAGTAGTCGTCCTCGTCGGTGAAGTCGCCATCCCACTCGTCCCAGTAATCCTCCTCATCGAAATAGTCTTCCTCATCGAATTCCTCACTACCTGGCTCATTTTCACCGGCGTCCTGTCCACCGTTGCCATCGCTGTCATCCGGATCGGTCGGCTGCGTCGGGGGCTGTGGTGTGCCACCAGCATCGACCGGCGGATTCGAATCACCAAAAGCGGTGACACTGGCATAGCCTTCGATCCAGTCGTAATAGCTTGATACTCGCGCATACACACCAGGCACACCGGCAAGCCCGCAGGCTTCGCCAAAGCTGACCACTCCGGCCTGTACAAACGTGCCATCGCGCTGCACGAACAATGGCCCGCCACTGTCGCCGTAACACGAATCGCGATCACCCGAGGGTGAGCCGGCACAGACCATCGATTGCTCGTCGATCTGGCCGTTGTAGGCGTTGTTGCAGGTGTTGTGATCGACTATCGGCATGTCGGTCTCGCGCAGCTCGGCAGTGGCGGGACCGTTTTCACTTATTTGCCCCCAGCCGATCACCGTCGATGTTTCGCCATCACGCGGCACCGGGTTTTGCATCGTCGGCAGCGAAATGACCGGTGCGCTGCTGGCGCTGTCGAGTTCAAGCAGTGCCAGATCAGGATAGCCCTGCGATGCATAGTCCGGGTGAACCACGATGCGGCTGACAGAAATTCGCTCGCCACCGCTGCCGTTCAGATCGCGCCTGCCGAGCAACACTTCAGTCGATGCGGCCGTCTCCTGTTCGACACAATGGGCGGCGGTCAAAATCCAGCGATCGGCGATCAGCGAACCGCCACAGAACTGCGCGTTAGCAGCGTTGGATGAGCCGGCTGATAACAGCGCTGCCATCCATGGATAGCGGGCGTCTGATACCTCACTGCCGCCGACGATAAACGGCACGCGGCTGGGGCGTTCGGCCGAGACATTCGCCGTCAGCGCGCTGGCTGCGGTTTGAGATACGCTGGCAGGGTCGGCGCCACCGCCGCCGCCAGCGCCGCAGCCCGACAGTGCGAGCGCGCTGATCAGACTGGCCGCTATTACAGACTTGTTTACGTTGTGTGTCATTGCCTATCTCTCTGGCTTGTGGGTGCGAGAGAAATTTACGACCGACAGGCGGATTACTCCGTGGAGGTTTGGTTGCGTGAATGTACGCCCGGTAGCGCCTGTGTATCGCTACATCGGCAACAAATGTGGCCCATTGACCGCGCGCGGCGCGTAAACTCGCCGTCAGTGGTACTGACAGGTTTGTATCCGCCTGATACAAACTCCATACAAAAGCCAACAATCCACGGCACTATGATTGTCGTAACTATTAAGACAAGCGACCAAACAACCGGTTCGTTCGCAACAGCATAACCAGAGACCGCCGTGGATCGACCCGACATACTCCTCGTCGATGACGATGAATCACTCAATCGACTGGTACATCAGTACCTGGACAATCAGGGGTTCGCCGTCAGAATCGTCACCGATGGCGAACAGGCGATCGAGCAGATACTACATACCGACCCCGACCTGGTGATACTGGACATCATGCTGCCCGGCGCTGACGGTTTATCTGTCTGCCGTGCGGTGCGCCCGCATTACCCTGGCCCTATTTTGATGCTGACCGCACTGGATGATGACATCGACGAAGTGGCCGGGCTTGAGACCGGCGCCGATGACTACCTGGCCAAGCCTGTGCGACCACGCGTACTGCTGGCGCGGATACGGGCCCTGCTTCGACGCAAAGATAACAACAACTCGTCGTCTAACCAGCAGGTGATCACCATTGGCGAGCTGTCCATCAGCCGCAGCGCCATGACGGTACGGCTTGCCGGACAACTGATCGCCGTGACCGATTCTGAATTTGAGTTGTTGTGGCTGCTCGCTAGTCACCGCGGCCAAATTCTCAGTCGCGACGAGATCAATCAAAGGCTTCGCGGGCTGGAGCACGACGGGCTGGACCGCACGATTGACCTGCGCATTTCACGCCTGCGAAAAAAACTGGAAGACGATCCCAAAGAGCCTGCCCTGATTAAAAGTGTTCGCGGCAAAGGCTATATGGTTCCGCTATGAGTCCACCACGCATTAATCGGCTGTTCACCACCACCGCGCTCGCGCTGTTGATCGCACTGGGATTATCTGCCGCAGTATCTTACTGGCTGGCACTTTTTCCACCGTTTCAGGCCGACGCGACAATCGCTACCGAGGCGCTGGAAGAGACCGCCGGAAAAATCGAAACCCTGCTGTCCGATGTACCATTGCGACGCTGGGACATTACAATCGAAAAGTTCGAAGCGCAAAACGAGTTTTTGGTCGACTGGTATTCAATCGACGAATATACCGGACCACTGGATGAACACGCCGCGCTATTGAACCAGCAACGCATTATCACCTACGCCATGGATGACACGCCGATTCTGGAACTGTTGTTTCCGAAGCAGCGTCAGGTGGTGGAGATTCTACCCACAGACGGTCTGCAGCTGCGCGATTTTCTGAACGTGGGCACCACGGTACTGGCGGTACTGGCTATCGGTCTTATCACGGCCGCACTGGTGTTGCTGCCGATCGCTCGGCGCCTGGGCGCACTGCAACAACTGGCCGATGAATATGGCGCTGCTAACTGGCGCGCGAGCAATCGCGACCAGGCCAACGATTCGATCGGCCGACTGGGTGCATCGATGCAACAGATGGCCGGAAAAATCGAATCACTGATAACCGATAAGACCTCACTGATACAGGACCAACAGGATCTGATGCGCGCTGTCGCCCACGAGTTCAGAGCGCCGATGGCACGCATGCGTTTTGCGCTCGAAATGGACGAAGATGACACGGACAATCCGAACCATCGTGAGGCTTCACAGGCGCTGGACGAACTAAACGATCTGGTATCTGAAGTGTTGCGCTACGCACGGCTGCAATCCAGCGCACCGGATCTGGAATTGCGCGCGTTGTCTGCTCGTCAGCTAATCACTGAGGCAATTGAAAAATCGCTGGTGCCCGATCAAAACAAAACCCTGCAGCGACATCTGCCACACGATGACATTCAGGTGATGGCAGACTCAGCCCAGTTTCAGCGCGCACTGGGCAATTTGATCGTCAACGCGCTGAAGTATTCGCAGACTCAGGTGGCCATCAGTTGCGAGACCGACAACGATACATTCGCCGTGCACGTCGATGATGACGGCCCCGGCATTCCACCGAGCGAGCGCAGCCGGATACTGACACCCTTTGTACGTCTGGACGCAAGCCGATCACGGCATCTGGGTGGCACCGGACTCGGGCTTGCGATCGCCAACGGCGTAGCCACCAAACACCACGGATCGCTATCGGTGAGCGACAGCGCGCTGGGTGGTGCACGATTTACCTTGCGTATCAGGCTGTCCACCGGCCCCACTGAATAGCGTTATTATTCCATTTCACTTCACGGATAAATACACCATGCCAACCGCACTTGATCATCTGGTGATAGGGGCTGCCACTTTGCAGCAAGGCGTCGACTACGTGCGCGATACAATGGATATCGATATGCCATTCGGCGGCATTCACCACAGCATGGGCACGCACAATCATCTGGTGCGGCTCGGAGGTGAGGTGTTTTTAGAAATTATTGCGATCAATCCGGATGGCAAGCCGCCGGCCAATCCGCGCTGGTATGGACTGGACGACCCACTGGTGCGACAACAGATTGCAAAGCAACCGGTGCTACTGACCTGGGTGATCAACAGCGACAACGTGCATGATCTGGTTGAAAGCGCGACGGTGCCCGCCGGAACGCCGCAGCAGGTGGTGCGCGATAATCTGAGCTGGTATTTCGCAATCCCCGAAGACGGCCGCCTGCTGGCTGCCGGCATGTTGCCCTACCTGATTCAATGGCAAACGCCGCACCACCCGTCACGGGATATGGCGGAGAGGCATTGTTCTTTGCAAAGGCTGGAAATACATCACCCGATGCCACAATGGCTGACGCAAGCGCTGCAGGCCATCGATGCCGATTCACATGTAGAGGTCGTGCCATTGCCGACAGACGGGGTGGCGAAACTGGTGGCGATCATTGAGACGCCAAACGGGATTTGTCGATTGGAGAGTGCCGGCTGATTGGGGGCAGGCTGTTTTTAATTGCCCGACCCTAAAAGATCTATTGTCGGGCACGCTTTGCTTTGCTTCGCTGGGGCCCGACCTACGTTTTGCTTCGATTGAGTTTTTCCAGCAGCGTCATTTGCGCGGAAAACGATTCGCCATCCACCTTGCGACGCTTGTATTTACCCTCGGCGTTTAGCTGCCAGCAAAAACGGTTATCGCTAAAGTAGTAGTCAAGCGATTCGCGAACCACGCGGCGGCGCAGTTCATCATCGAGTATGGGTACTGCAACTTCTACCCGATGAAACATATTGCGTGACATCCAGTCGGCGCTTGAGATATAGACATCTTCCTCGCCATCGGGGCCGAACGCAAATACTCGCGAGTGCTCGAGAAATCGACCCAGCACGGATACCACGGTGATGTTCTCGGATACCGACTTTAACCCCGGACGCAGCGCGCAGATACCGCGGACCAGCAGGCGAATCGGCACACCGGCACAGGAGGCACGATACAGCGCCGAAATCAGCGCCGGCTCGGTTAGCGAATTCATGCGCGCCTTGATACCACAGGGTTTTCCATTACCGGCCAGTCGCGCCTGACGTTCAATCATATCGATCATACGATCGTGCATGGTAAACGGTGCATGCAGGGCTTTTTTTAGATTCGCGACCTTACCCAGCCCCGACAGCTGATTAAAAATTTTCTGGATGTCACCGGTGATCTGTCGGTTGAACGTGAGCAACCCCAGATCGGTATAGGCGCGCGCAGTGCGGGTGTGATAGTTACCTGTTGCAATGTGGCCATAGCGCACCAGCTTGCCGGCTTCGCGACGGACGATCAGCATCAACTTGCTATGGGTTTTGAATCCCACCACGCCGTACACCACCTGTACGCCCTCCTGTTGCAGGCGGGTGGACAGTTCGATGTTGGCCTCTTCGTCAAACCGTGCGCGCAGTTCGATCACCACGGTCACGTCCTTGCCGTTGGCGGCCGCCTCGATCAGTGCGTCGACGTAAACCGATTCGGTACCGGTGCGATACAGCGTTTGCTTGATCGCCAGTACGTCATCGTCGCGCGCGGCGGCACGCAATAGATTGACCACAGGCCCGCTGCTCTCATACGGATAGTGCAGCAGGCAGTCGCGGCGTCGAATCGCGGCGAACAAGTCCTCACCTGCCCGCATGCCGGTTGGGGTGCGGGAGATGAAGTGTTTGAATTTCAAATCCGGCCTGTCGATCAGGTCTGGCAGATTCTGCAGGCGGTTGAGATTGACCGGCCCGTTACACAGGTAAAGATCGCGACTGCCGAGCTCAAATTCCCGCAGCAGAAAATCGACGATGTCGGCGGGACAGTCGTTGCCTACTTCCAATCGAACTGCCTGACCGAAATTGCGACCGCCGAGTTCATCCTGCAAGGCGACCCGCAAATCGGAGGCCTCGTCGTCGTCCAGATACAGATCGCTGTTGCGGGTGACGCGAAACTGATATACGCCAGTCGTTTTCAAACCCGGGAACAGCCTGCCCATGTTGTGCTGAATCATCGTCGACAACAGCACAAACACATGATCGTAGCCTGGCTCGTCGATTGGTACCGGTATGATCCGGTGCAGCGATCGCGGCGCGCGCACCACGGCGAGGCTGGTGTCGCGACCGAATGCGTCCTTGCCTTCAAGGCTTACTACAAAGTTCAGGCTTTTGTTCGTCAGCAGTGGAAACGGATGGGCCGGATCCAGACCCTGCGGGCTCAAAATCGGCAGCATTTCGTCATCAAAAAAATCGCGCGCCCACTGTGCAGCCTTATCGCTCCAGTGTTCGGGCGACAAAAAGCAGATGCGATTGTCTTCAAGCGTCGGCAACAGCTCCTGGTTGAGCAGTTTGTATTGTTGTTTGACCTGCTGCTGTACCTTGACCCCTATTCGCTGGAGCTGCTCGGCGGGGCTGAGATTGTCAGGGCCTGTCGGGCCACCGTCGTTGCGCAACCGCTGTTGCAGACCGGCGACGCGAATTTCAAAAAACTCGTCCAGGTTGTTGCTGCAGATGCACAGGTAGCGCAGCCGTTCGAGCAGCGGCACGTCGGGGTCGTGCGCCAGCGCCAGCACGCGCGAGTTGAACTCGATGAAGCTGGTCTCGCGATTGTTGAAGTATTCGGGGGCAGAAAAATCGGGTCGGGCAGACGTCGCATCACTGCCAGCCGCACCACTGGCCGGATCGGCCGCCACCACGGGCAGTCGATCAGCCATGGTGCGCCTCGACGTGCTGCTGCAGTTGCGGAAAGAAGGCGCGGAACAGTTCGCGCAGAGGCTCCTCGTGCTGCCACAGGTGATCGGGCGCGGTGGCCAGTGGTGCCATGCGCGGGCTGCGCATCGCAATGCGCTCGAGCGTCAGATCGATCTGGCTGCGATTGACGTTGCCCGCCAGCAAAGACTCACGCTGCATGAAGGCGGCAAACCGGCGCAGTGGCTCTGGCAGCACGTCGCGGTGTTCGATCAAGGCGGCGTCCACCTGTTGCGTGTATTCGAGCAGATTGGTCTCGCAATAGTCATCCCAGTCCAGCGCCAGAAAGTGGTCGTACACCACATCTACGACGATACCGGCGTAGCGGCGCAGCGGCGGCTCGAACAGATCGCGCGCCTGGCGACTCAAGTCGTGGCGATCGGTGTAGGAGTCGATCGCGCGGTGCGCGCGGATCGCGGCCGCGATGTCTGCCGGGTACTGATCGAGACGCGGACCGCGAACGAAATCGCCCAGCAGCTGTCCCGCAATACGGGAAGAATCCCCTTTGGCAAAATAGACGTGGGCTAGAAAGTTCACTCCGCTATCATAGAACAACCTGCCCCCGACGCACGCCCAATCAAGGAACGGGACATATGAATGACCAACAACTGGACCGCTACAGCCGTCATATCAATCTGGCGGAGATCGGTCTGGAGGGCCAGCAGAAGCTGGTCGACAGCACAGCGCTGATCGTCGGCATGGGCGGGCTGGGAAGCCCGGTGGCGATGTACCTGGCAGCCGCCGGGATCGGCAAGCTGATACTGGCGGATTTCGATATCGTTGAGTTGTCTAACCTGCAGCGTCAAATCGCGCACACCAGCGATCGGGTTGGCGAACTCAAGACCCATTCGGCGCGCGCGACCTGCCTGGCGCTGAACCCGGAAATCGACGTCGAGACCATCGACTCGGTGCTGGATGAAGAGCGTCTGCCACAGGCGGTGCAGGCGGCGGATATTGTGCTGGAAGGCAGTGACAATTTTCCGACTCGATTTGCCGTCAATGAGGCCTGCGTCAAATACGGCGTGCCGCTGGTATCGGGCGCGGCGATTCGCTTCGACGGCCAGGTATCGGTGTTTGCCGGTCACAAGGAAGACGTGCCGTGCTATCGCTGCCTCTACAGCGGTGATTCAGAAGCCGCAGAAACCTGCGCCATGACGGGCGTGTTGTCGCCGATCGTCGGCATCATCGGCACCGTGCAGGCGGCCGAGGCGATCAAGGTGCTGGCGGGCTTTGGCAAACCGCTGGAGGGGCGCCTGCTGCTGCTGGATGGCCTGTCGATGGAGTGGCGCGAGATCGGTTTGCGAAAGAGCCCCAAGTGCCCGGTGTGCTCGGGCAACGCCACTGCCTGACTGCGCACTCAATGCAGGGTGGTCGAGCCCTGCGCGCCGCCGCTGTCGCGAAAGATCGCCTCGACGTCCACTTCATCGAACACGTTGCGCGAGTTGCAGAATTCACAGGTGATCTCGATGCTGCCCTGCTCGGCCAGAATGCTATCCGCCTCGGCGCGGCCCAGCCCCTGAATGAGGGCCGCGGTGCGCTCGCGCGAACAGCCACAGGCAAATCGCAGTGGCTCGGCATCGAACAGGCGCGCCTGATCCTCGTGAAATAAACGCCGCAGCAAGGTTTCAGGCGCGGTGTCAAACAGCTCGCTGGCGTTCACCGTGTCGACCAGATGCACGACCCGATCCCAGTCGTCGCTGGCCGGATCCGCGTCCGGCAGAGCCTGCACCAGAATGCCAGCCGCCTGTTCACCATCGCACATCAGCCACAGCCGGGTCTGTAGTTGCTCGGAGTTTTGAAAGTAATGCGCCAGCGCATCCTGCAACTGCTGTCCGTGAGCATCGACCACGCCCTGATAGATCTCACCGCGCTTGCCGGTCTCGATTTGAATTGACAGTGTGGCATCGCCCAGCACCGCCGCCAGTGGCGTCATCGGCGCATCGCCGCTCCAGTGCGCCATACCGCGCTGCGTGCCTTCGGCGGTGGCCTGCACGACCAGCAACGTGACCGGCCCGCTGCCCTTGGCCTGCAGTGTCATGCGGCCGCCGAACTTCACTGTCGATGCCAGCAACGGCATCGCCACCATGGCGTGACCGAGAATCTCTCTGACACCAACTGGATAGTCGGCGCGACCCAGCACTTCGCGCCAGGTATCATTCAGATAGACGACCACCCCGCGGATATTCGAATTTTCCAACAGAAAGCGGTATCTGCTATCTTTTGCCTGCATCAGTCAAATCTTTTTCGAGTCCGGTTTGCCCAGAATCCTACATCAAACGCTCACCGTGGTGTGCTGCCTGGCCGTCGCGCTGATGGTCAGCTGGAAAATGCTGCACGCTGCTAACTACGGCTACAGTTTCTGGTACGACCAGCTCGACATCGCCGCCCACATCGATCGCTTCGCCCCGCAGAATCGACAGGGCAAGACCGGCTTTGAAAACACCAGCCGGGCCGACCACGAAGCACTCTTCACCGCCATCGGCATCGCCGTTAATAACGATGGCAAGGGCTTGCGCGAGCTCAGTTACCGCGCCAGCCCCAACACCGAGATGATTCTGCTGACCGAAGCCGAGGCAGTGCACCTGGAGGATGTCGCGATTCTGATCAACCGGCTAATGCCGTTCGGCTGGGCAGCGCTGGCATTGCTGATTGTGCTGGTTATCACTGCACAGCTGATGCGCTGGCCACTGCCCGGGCCCACTGTGTCGCTGGCGACTATCGCACTCATCGCGATTGCTATAGCGATCGTTATTCTCATCGTCGGCGCCGGGCCGATTTTCACCGCCCTGCACGAGGCGGTGTTTCCGGCCGATCACCAGTGGTTCTTTTATTATCAGGACTCACTGATGACCACGCTGATGAAGGCGCCGGACATATTCTTTGCCATTGGTGCGGTCTGGGGTGTATTGTCCGCGTTGGTGTTTATCACACTGGCGCTGGGGCTGCGATTACTGGCAGCGCGCGAGCCCGCTGCCGCGTAAGGCGGTTGTCGCCACCGATTTCATCGTTCAGAGAAACGCATCGCGCCGCAAACTGCACGGCAATCTATTACGGCACCAGTCAAGACGGCACTGGCTCACTTTTTGATACGACTGTGTGACCTATCGCTTGAGTGCGAACACAATCGTGGACAACGAACACAGTCAGGCTGGCGACGCCGTCACACTTTGTATTGCCGATCTTCAGCCGGTAGCCGGCATCGCTGATCGCTACGATGACAAGATATTCGCCCTGGCCGGTATCGAACCCGCCGCCGCAGGTTGCGACGAACTGCACGTCTGCTGCGTCCATCTGCGCAAAGTGCTGGACGCAGACACCGTCTATTTGTGCGACAAATCCAGTCTGCGGCTGATCACTTCAAGCGCGTTGAATGCCGATGGCACGATCCACGAAGATACCATCGATATTCACGACACACTGACCTCCATCGTCACCGATCTGCACCGCGTCACCGCACCGGTCTGGCTGCCCAAGCTGCGCGTATTTTCTGGTGTGCACAAGATGTCGTTTCTGGCTGTACCGGTTGGCGCACAACTGCAATCGCTGGCCATTATTGTGGACCCTGACGACAGCGACGGCCTGATCGATACGTTCTACTTCACTGATGCGCTGTCGGCGCTTTGCAATTGCTATACGAAGGACGAGGTCGCGCCAGTGCCGGCCCGCGTTGAAGAGGAAGTGTACGACGAGCTGGTGTGCAAGCATCAGGTTAGCGACCGAATTCGGCAACGCCGCTACGAGCTCTTTTGCCAGACGCTTGCCGGTATCACGGTACAGTTTGAAACCATCCTCGAATTTAACGGCACCGGCGAATCGCAGGTGTGGGGCGTTGAGGCGATCGCCCGTTGTGCGCAGCGCAATGTTTTTCCCGCCGCGCTGTATCAGGTGGCAGAGCTTTGGGGTGATCGCTTTCGCACGGCACTCGACATCCATATCCTGCGCGAGGCCGCCTACCGATACAAGACGGTGTGCGAGTCCGAGTATCTGATTCGCTTTGATGACATCAAGCCACTGTGTGTTGCGGTGCGGCCAAACAGCCTGTGCCAGCCTGAATACGTTCAACTGTTGCACGAGTTGATGGAACGCGTGGTCATCAATGGACCGACACTGGTGCTGGAACTCACAGGATCTGGCGAGCCACAAAGTGCAGAAACACACAATGCACTGCAGGCGCATGTCAATTCACTGCGCGATACGCTGGGTATTCGAATTGCGCTGGATGAATTTGGCACCGGTCGCGAATCGTTGCAGCGCTTCTTTACGCTCGAACCCGAGGTGGTCAAGATGTCGCAATCGATCCTGACCGGACAGAGCCGACACATGGCGCTGGAGTTGTTACAGCACTTCTCGCAACTGTCTCAGGCGCGCAGTGAACACTCACTGGGCCTTGTCATGGAAACCGGTGACCGCGCCGCCAACGAGAGCACGCTCGGCGACAGCGAGACTACGCGCGACAGCCACAGCGGCAAGCCGGATGAACCGGTCGAGCCCGCCTGAGTCAACCTGAGCTAACGCTCGGGTGGCAACGCGCGCTAGCGCTCCACCCACGGAAACAACTGATCCAGACCCGCCTGCCCCAGCGCCTGCATGCGCTGGATATTGCGCTCGGGTATGGCGTCTGTCTCACCGTTGTCCACCACTTTCGACACACTCGATTCGCGCAGTATCTGAATGATCGGATACGGCGCCTTGTTGGTGTAGTTGCCCAGATCATTCTCAGCCACATCGGCAAACTGATAGCGCGGATGAAAAGTGGCGAGCTGAAACTGCTGTTGATGATCGAGGTCTTCGAGCAGTGACTCGGCCTGACCGACAAAATCATTGAAGTCGAGAAACACCGAAGGCGCGGCCGGCAGTATCAGCAGCGTCGTCTCCAGTTCACGCTCAGCGCAATTGGTCAGATTCACCAACTCCATCGCAAGCTCGGTCAGCATGTCGCGCGCGCTGGCGCTGTTGCAAACGCTTAAACGCACACGCTTATCGAGCCATGGCACTTTGGCAAACGGACACAGCGACAAACCGATTACACACTGCTGCAGCCACTGCTGCACGCTCACTTCAATCTGGGCCTGTTCAGCCACGTCGAATCACCTCGTTTCAAGAATTGGCGAATGGCGCTGTGTTAGTCTCTGCTGAACAGACAGCATTGACCGCGAGTTCGATTGTGAAAAAAAGCACCATTGGTTTACTGCACCCGGGCGCCATGGGCAGCACGCTTGGCAAGAGCGCTGTCGACACTGGCCATCGCGTGATTTGGCTCAGTGCAGGCCGCAGTGAACAGTCGCGCGAGCGCGCCGAATCAGCGGGACTACAGGCAGTTGAATCACTGGATGAGCTGTGCGGCGAAGCCGATCATATATTTTCGGTCTGCCCGCCGGATGCCGCCATCGAGCTTGCCGGCAGTGTCGCCGCCGCAGGCTTTAACGGCATCTTCACCGACGCCAATGCCGTATCCCCGGCCAGCGCCAAACAGGTACAGGATATCATCGAAGGTGGCGGCGGTCGCTTTGTCGATGGCGGAATTATCGGGCCACCCGCGCAGCGCGCCGGCAGTACGCGTCTGTATTTGTCGGGTGCGGATGCCGAACAGGTGGTGCCGCTGTTGTCAGGCGGTCTGCTGCCGGGTATCGCCATCGGCGCACAGGCGGGCGAGGCATCGGCACTGAAGATGGCTTATGCCGCCTACACCAAGGGCCACAGTGCCCTGCTGATGGCCGCACGCGCACTGGCGCGTGGGCAAGGTGTGGAAGACGCACTGCTGGCCGAATGGGATTTATCGCAACCGCAACTGCGTGACAAATGTGCAAGTGAAGGCAGTGTCGCGGCCAAAAAGGGCTGGCGCTTTGCCGGCGAGATGATCGAGATTGCATCAACCATGGAAGACACCGGCCTTCCCGGTGGCTTTCATCGCGCGGCGGCTGATCTGTATCAGCGTTGCGATTCATTCAAGGCCGGTGAGGCAATGCCGGCCATTGACGAGGTGATCGATCAGATACTGCGAAAATAGATCGGCATTGGCAGCAATCACTACCGGGCTGTTTTAATAGTCCAGCAACAGTGAACCAAAGCCGTCGATTTTATCGTCGATACCGTTTTGCCGAAGCGCCCACCAATAGGTGGCGGTGTTGATCGCCAGTACCGGTTTGTCGAGCCAGAATTCTGCGATACCGGCGAGCCGCGCCATGGCCAGATTGGTACCGACCTGAATGATCGCCTCGACGCTCGGGTCGTTGACTTCGATTATCTTGTCGCGCAGAGTTTGCTCTGACTCATGCGCGATCAGCATCGGGCTTGCACACTTCAATCCCACCAGATTGACCACTTCAAATCCACAATCGGTGAAAAATTTCACGACGTTCTGATCGCCCACCGGCATGTACGGGGTGATGACCGATATACGTTTGATGTCACCATACTTTTTCAACGCGGCCTGACAGGCATCAGACCCCATCGCGACACTTTTACCGCTACGCGCCTCAAGCCGATTTTGCAGTTGCACACTGCCATCCAGACCATCCCAGAATGTCTCGGCCGACATGCCCATGACGATGTAGTCCGGGTGGCAGGTTATTACACTGTCGAGTGCCGTCATCATTTCAGCACGGATGTCATCCATCAGCTTGTTGAAGTCGTCGTCGCTTTCGATTGGGTTGTCAGGAATCGATATGCGCGAGAAGTGATTGGTAACACCACGCGGGCTCATCGCGTCGAATTCTGGCTGTACCGACGTATTGGTCGATGGCGCGAGTACGCCAAACTTTTTTCGATAACCCAGTGAATCAACCATTTTTCCTCCGAGCTCGCCTGTCAGGCGACGTCTTCCAGATCACGCAGCGACTGCAACATGGATGAGCGCATCAGATACTGCCGGTGGCGCTCGGGATCATCGACAATGCGTTTCAGATCGTCGTAGTAGGCCTGGCGTTTTGCCTGATCCGTTTCGTTGAGTATCTGCCGATTGCGCAGCGCCTGCGCCTGCACCGTATCGATGGCAACCTTGCGACGCTGCCGCTCGTAACGCTGTAGCGATTCAATGGGGATCGATGGATCCTTCCAGATGGCGGTCAGTTTTTCACACAGGTTGAACGCATCGTGAATGCTGCCGTTCATTCCCATGCCGCCGAGCGGGTTGTTGATGTGCGCGGCGTCGCCTGCCAGAAACACGCGACCGGCAACGTAGTTTTTCGCCACGCGCTCGTGCACGCGATAGGCGGTGGTATGTACTACCTCGTAGTCGTCGCGCGGGTAGACCGATTTCAATCGTTGCTGCACGCGTTCGGGATCGGTGATTTCGGCATCGGTGGTGTCGGCGTTGGTTGGCACCAGTACGCGCCACACGCTTTTGGTTCGCAGCAATACCACCCACTCGTGTGGATCGGACAGATAGGCGACGTCGGCCAGATCTTCAAGCACGTCCTGAAACTGGAATGGCGTGGACAGCGTGAGATAGGCCTCGGGGATGGTCATGCCCTCGAACTCGATGCCCAGTGATTTTCTTACCCCGCTGCTGGCACCATCGCAGCCGATCAGAAATCGACCCTGCAGCGTCTCCTCGCCCTGTTCACCATCGACGGTGAGTGACACCGTATCTCCCGTTTGACTGACCGCGCGGGTGCGCACGCCATAGCGTATCTGTGCGTGTGGAAAGCGTTTCAGATCGTCGCGCAAAAACTGGGTCAGGCGCCACTGTTCACACTGCACGCGATAGGGATAAGGCGTTACATCTGCCAACAGCCCCAGATCAAAGGTGGCGACCGGCCCACTGTGGCGATCGCGAAACTGCCACAACGGGCAGATTAAACCCTGGCCGATGCAAAACTCTGAGGCGCCAAAACGATCGAGCATTTCAAGCGTGGGCGGATGAAAGGTGGAGGCACGCAAATCCTTCGGCAACCCTTCCTGTGCCTCGACCACCGTCACCGGAATACCTTCGCCTGCCAGATAACGGGCCGCCGTCATGCCGGTGGGCCCGGCGCCGGCGATCAGAACCCGATCGATTGTGTCAGCCGTCATTTGTGCTCCAGCCAGTGCTGCGTGTTAAGTGTGCTCGAAACCATTCGAGTATGGGTATGTTCGCACGCGACGCTACATGATACGCGGAAGTTCGCCGCTGTCATCACGTGCCGCCACGGCAGCTTTGTCAGGGTGTTCCGCAGGTTGCCAGTGTCTCGCGATATAGCGCTCGGCGGTGTGACCGTTTGACTGATCGGCGCACAGCCAAAGGATCGGTTCGCGCATCAATTCAGGAGATAGCAGATTGCCGTCCGCGCCGCGGCGACTGGCGCCACCTGGCAGCAGTTCCGTGTCGGTCGCGCCGCCCGGCAGCAACACATTTACGGTAACGCCGGAATCGGCCAGATCTTCCGCCCAGACGCGGCTCATGGATTCGAGTGCCGACTTTGACGGACCATACGGCGAGTAGCCGGTTCGCACCATCGTTTGCAGGCTGGTGGAGATGTTGATGATCTTGCCAAAGCCCTGTTGCAACATGGATCGCGCAACTGCGCGCGCCATGTTGAATGGACCATTGATATTGCAATCGACAATCTCGCGCCACTGATCGGGTGACGTCTGCCAGAAAAGGCACGGCTCGGTGGTAAAGGTTTCACTGACAAGCCGCATGCCGCGCCCGGCGTTGTTGACCAGACAGTCCACGCGGCCAAATGACTCCAGTGCCTGTGCGACCACGCGCTCGCAATCGGCTGCATTGGCTGCATCGGCCACGGCGGTGATCAGTCTGCCGGGGCCGGTCACATCAGCCTGAACCGACTGCAACTGCTGTTCACTTTTGGCCGCCGTAATCGTTACATTGGCGCCGGCGCCCGTCAGGGCCAGTGCCATTTCACGGCCCAGGCCTCGCCCGCCACCTGTGACAATCACACTGCGACCGACCAGGGACGGGTATCGTTGATCAGGCATTGACATAGATAGATCCCGCGTAAGTGGTGCTTTTTAGAATTAAACTGACTATCGCCGTATTGATCGCGCGCATTCTCACGGCCTGCGCCCGGCAGGCGATCGCCGCTGTGATGATCGCGAAATATGCCAGCCCATCATCAGCAGGGCTGCCAGCAGTGCCAGCAATCGCAGCGGATGAAACGCATCCGCATAAACCCACAGCAATGGTACCGCCACCACTATAGCTGCGATGCGTGCCGGCAGGTTAACGGCGCTCAATCCATGGCCTGCGATAGCGCCGCTGCACAGCAGCAACGCCGCGAACACACAGCCAAGCGTCAACAATATCGATACCGCACTGCCCTGCATCAGCAGCGAGGGATGATAGATGAATAGAAAAGGTACCAGGTAGGCGCACCAGCCAAGGCGCACCGCCTCAAAGCCCGTGCGCATTTGCGGTGAGCCAGCCAGGCTTGCTGCGGCAAATGCAGCGATGGCAACCGGTGGCGTAATCATCGACAACATGCCGAAGTACAAAACAAACAGATGCGCCTGAATAGGTGCCAGCCCCAGATCTACCAGCGGTGGTGCCGCGAGTGTGGCCAGTAATAAATACACACCTGTCGTCGGCAATCCCATCCCGAGAATGATACAAACAAGTGCCGTTAACAGCAGCAGCGCAAACAGGCTCTGTTCACCAAAGCCGAGCAACACAAAGCCCAGACTGAAAGACAGACCGGTGTTGGACAGTATGCCAATGATCATGCCGGCGACCGCGGTGATCAACAGCAACTCGGCGACAGAGTGACCCGTGGCGATCAGATCGGCCAACAGTTTGCGCGGCGTCATGCGCTGTTGCGCATCGCGCCGAAACAGCGACAATACAATCAGTGCCGCCAGCGCATACAACACCGAGTACTCAGGCGATAGATTGTAAGCAAACAACGCGATGATCAGTACCGCAAACGGAATGGGCAATATCCAGCCGGCAAGCAACACCTGCCTCACCGAAGTCTCTGCCGAGCCGGTATCTTGTACAGCGTTTTTTGAATCGCGACGCGCGAGGAAATCGACCTGCAGAAACAGTGCGAGGTAGTAGAGCATCGCCGGTATCAGCGCGGCGAGCAGAATGTCACGGTACGGCAGTTGTAGAAATTCTGCCATCAGGAACGCGGCCGCACCCATCACCGGCGGCATTAACTGGCCACCGGTGGAGGCGACCGATTCAATCGCCGCCGCCCGATGCGCCGGCATCGCGGCCTTTTTCATCAGCGGGATCGTCACGACGCCAGTCGACATCACGTTAGACACCGCCGATCCGGATATCGAGCCAAACAGGCTTGAGGCAATAATCGATACACGCGCCGGCCCGGCCGGACCACTGCCCGCCAGCGACTGACTGAGCCCGGTAAAAAAAGCACTGCCGCCGGTAGTCTGCAACACGCGACCAAACAGGATAAACATCACCACAACAAAGCAGGTCACCGCCAGCGGCAGGCCCAGCATGGCAGTGGTGTCGGTGCCGAGAAAGCGCAACAGTTCATCCGGCGCCAGCGCGCGCGCCTGCATCTTGCCCGGAATCAGATCACCCAGCAGCGCATAGAGTGCGAACAAGGCAAATACGATCACCAGGCTCCAGCCCACACTGCGGCGCATCGCCTCGATGATCAGCGGCAGCAGCACGACCGAGACCAACAGTGTTTCCACGGGTCGGAAAAACGCTTCCTCGGACAGCACTGGAATGCGCACGGCAAGATAGATGGCCGCCAGCAACGATAGCGTGGCAAGCGCCACAGCAACTGATCGGTTCCAGCTGGCGCCTGGCGTATCGATGTCGCGCAGATAAACCACCGCCATGGCGATGCCGAGCATAGCGGCGAGAATCTGCTCGGGAAAAATCAGCCAGCCAAGTCGCTGCGGGATAGATAGCACCCACAGCATACTGGCCAGCGGTATCAGCAGTGCCAGTGCATCGCGATAACGGGTGGCACTAAAAGGCAACAGAGTGAATACGTTGAGTTGCTAGCGCTGCCAGATGCCGTTGCTTTTGTAGAATTCGATCGCCGCCGGATGAAACTCGACGCCGGTATCCTTGCCCATTGCGGCAGGATCGAAACGCTTCCACAGCGGGCTGGTGGCTTTGAGCTGATCCGGGTTGTTGTACATGGCGCTGACCACCTCGGTAATCACGTCGTCGGCGACATCCTTGTGGGCCCACAGTGCGTAGTCAAATGCTAGAGTATGCACGCCCTCACCTTCGCCCGGTGTGCCGCCGTTGATCTCCTGCAGGAAACTGCCCGGCAGATGCTTGCCGGCAATCTCGCTGTTGCCTTCTCCGAAATCGAGGAACTTCACGCCGCCAAACGCTGCGTCAAAATCAAACGCTGGCTTGGAGCCAACGGCGACGATCGCCGCATCGACCTGGCGTTGTTTGAACATCTTCCACATGGTCGGAAAATTGGATGCCGGCACTTTGGACACGGCGTCGTAGTTCAGGCCGCCACTTTCGAGAAACGCGCTGAAGATATAGTCGCCCAGCGCGCGGGCTTTGAACGCCGGCAGGTTTCTGCCCTTGAGATCGGCAACTGTCGCGATACCGGAATCCTCGCTAACCATCACGCCCGCACGAAACGTAAACAGAGTGACGATCATGCGCAAATCAGGGTTTGGTTTGCCCTCAGACATGCCAGTGCCGCTGACGGCGTAACGCGTCTGCGGTACATTGGCTAAACCCAATTCGATTTTGCCGGCGTTAACGACGGGAATATATTGCTGGGTGTTGGCCATCGCCTGCGGCCTGACCTGAACGGCGGAGTTGGCCGACACCACTTTGGAAATCGCCGCCGCGATCTGCGCCGTCGCCCCGCCCTTGGTGGTGCCGATACCGATAGTCTGCGCATGCACCTGGGCAGATAACAACAAACCTGCCACAGCCGACGCCAACAACCCGATTGATCGTTTGATCATTTCCCCGCTCCGGTTCTACCGCGTTCGCCAACACTATGTACGAATCAGGACGAGTCATCAAGTGAGCGGCAAAACCGACTGCAGGCATTGACTCGAGCGAATCGTCCGCCGACAGGCCAATGGTCGATTTGCAGTGCAACCGACATTGGAGTACCGTTCGATCAGATGTGTCGATCAGCGATCGACTGGCAGTGGCCAGTCGATGATCGTTTGAATGATCACAACGGGGGAAAACATGAAAACTCGCCATCAGCTTGCGCTGAGTGCATTGGCCATGTCTGCACTGTGCAGCGCACCGGCCGCATTCGCCGACACCACCGATGTCAAATGGCGCGACACCGTCACCGTCGCCAAAGAGGGCGCGCACTGCGTCGACGATCCCAACTGTTTTAATCGATATCACCCGGCAATACCTGCCGCTGCCACAGCAAAGCCAGGGGATGACATTGTCTTTCACACGCGCGATGCGCTCGATACCGATCTGACACTCGATTCCAATGCCGACGATCTTGCCGCAGTTGATCTGAATCTGGTCCACCCGATGACCGGACCGGTATTTATCGAAGGGGCCAAACGCGGCGACGTGCTGGCAGTCACGCTGCAGGATATTGAACCGGATCAGTATGGCTATACCGTGATCGTGCCCGGCTTCGGCTTTTTGCGCGATCTCTACACCGAGCCCTACCTCGTTAACTGGCGTCTGTCGCGCAGCTACGCCGAATCCGACCAGATACCCGGTGTGCGCGTGCCATACGAAGCCTTCATGGGTTCGGTGGGAGTGTTACCCGGTGAACCGGAAGTCGAAAGCTGGCTTGAACGCGAGAGCGCGCTGGGCGCCGTGGGTGGCGTCGCATTGCCACCACAACCGATCGGCGCATTACCGGCCGATGTTTGCGGACCGGACGGGCCACACAAAGACAAGTGCCTGCGCACCATTCCGCCACGCGAAAACGGCGGCAACATGGATGTGCAGCAAATGCAGATTGGCACCACCCTGCTGTTGCCGTGCTTTGTCGATGGCTGTGGCCTGTTTGTCGGCGACGTGCACTACGCACAGGGCGATGGCGAAGTCTCCGGCACCGCAATCGAGATGGGCGGCATTGTGACGGTGACTACCGAGATTCGACAGGGCCAGGGCAATGTGATCACCGGCCCCGAAGTCGAGGGCGGCTCGCAGATAAAAGATATTGAGCCATCGCAGTTTTATCAAACCGTTGGCATGCCGTTGAAAGCGGCCGGGGAAGTGCCACCGCCGCTGCAATATCTGGAGAGCGAAAAAATTGCCGGATTGACCAACCTGTCTGAAGACCTGACCGTGGCCGCACGCAACGCGCTGATCAAAATGATCGACTACATTCAGCGACAATACGGCCTGACCTCGGAACAGGCCTATATCGTGGCAAGTGTCGCCGTTGATCTGCGTGTCGGGCAAGTGGTCGACGTGCCAAACTATGTGGTCACCGCCGTGTTGAACGAAGACATTTTTATCAAACCCGCCGAGCGGTAAATGCGACGTCGTCAATTCAACCAGGCGATAGCCGCCGCCCTGCCCGCCGCCCTGTTGGCGGCGGCGCAACCATTGCTCGCGCACACACCGTTCAATCAATGGCGCGTCTATCGACGCAAGCATCTGCTGATCGGTTGTCACAAAGACGCGCCACCGACTTACGAACTGGCGAAATCGCTTGCACAAACACTGGAGCATCACCTGCCCGATGCACGCGCACGTGTCGCCAGGGCGCCACACGCCTATAGAATTGCAAGCTTGATGGCCACTGATCAGCTCGACACGGCGATTGTCGATACGGCGCTTGCAGAAAAGATTGCCAGCGGCCAGGGCAAGTTCGGGGTCTACGGCAAAGTGGCGATCAATCGCCTGTTCAGTTTTGGGGACCTGCAACTGGTGGTGCTGGCCAACATGCCAGAACGCCATGCGGGGCTGATCCATCACGCGCTGGCAGAGGCGTATCCTGTGCCCGATACCGACGCGCCATCGGCGCTGGCCTGGCACCCGGGCATCCATCACGCTGGCTGACACCTCAGCGCCGGCATGAGTTTGAACTATCAGGTTGTTATTGTAGGAGGTGGGCCAGTCGGTACCGCGCTGGCAATCGATCTGGCGATGCGCGATGTATCGGTCTGCGTGGTCGAAAAACACGCCACCCCGCAGCAAGTACCGAAGGGGCAAAACCTTACCCAGCGGACCGGCGAGCACTTTCGCCTGTGGGGTATCGGCGATGCGATCCGCACGGCGAGCCCGATTCCGGCAAGCTACGGCAACGCAGGCCTGGTCGCTTACGGATCGCTGTTGTCCGGCTATCACTACGACTGGTTTAAGCGGGCCAGTGTCCGCGAATTTTACGCCGCCGATAACGAACGTCTGCCGCAGTACGAAACCGAGCGCGTATTGCGCCAACGGGCCGGCGACTTTGCCCATCTGAGTTATCTGTCCGGCTGGCAGTTCCATGCACTGCAACAACACGCAGACACCGTTCAGTGCGAAATTAAAGACGTGGCGAATCAAACGCTGCAAACAATCAACTGTGACTATCTGATCGCCTGTGATGGCAGCCACTCACCCACCCGAACGGCGGCTGGCATTGCCACCACCACTGACAGCCACGGGATCAAAATGGCGTTGCTGGTCTTTAACTCACCATCACTGCATACCCTGCTGGAAAAAGAATTTCCAGGCAAGACCATCTTCAACGCACTGCACCCCGACATGCGCGGCTACTGGCAATTCTTCGGCCGAGTGGACCTGCAAAACAACTGGTTCTTTCACTCACCCGTGCCGGATGACGCCGATGCCGAGCGTTTCGACTTTCAGGCGCTGTTGTCGAGTGCCGTCGGCCGCTCATTCGATGCACAACTAAAATACATCGGCTTTTGGGATCTGCGCTTTGAACATGCCGTGCAGTATCGCAAAGGCCGTGTATTTGTTGCCGGCGATGCCGCCCACAGCCATCCACCCTACGGCGGCTACGGCATCAATATCGGCTTTGAAGATGCACGCAATCTTGGCTGGAAACTCGCCGCACAAATACACGGCCACGGCACCGAACCATTACTCGACAGCTACCATGACGAGCGCCACCCGGTCTTTGCCTCAAGCCGAGATGATTTCATTGCGCGCATGATCAGCGCCGATGCCGATTTTGTAGCCCGCTACGATCCTGCGCGGGACAGGCAGGCTTTCGAGTCTGCCTGGAACGAACGTGCACGGGGCGGACAACAGCAAGTGCAGGGTTACGTTCCGCACTATAGTGGCTCGCCTTTGGTCTGGAACGAAGATGATCAAACTGTGCAAAGCAGTGCGGTTGGCACGCACCGCCACCAGGCACTGGCCGGACAACATTTATCACTGGGTCATGCACTTGCGGATGGCGATTGCTTTGATCAAACGGGCCTGGGCTTTTGCCTGTTTTACCACCCTAACACTGCCGCACGGGCAGATGATTTCGCGCGTGCAGCCGCTAACAGACGGCTATCGTTGAAACTGGTTGAAATGTCCGATGCATTGCGACAAGTGTGGGGGCAAAGTCTGGTGCTTGTGCGGCCGGATCATTTTGTGGCGTTTGCGGGTGGTGGTGACGCGGTTGATGCTGAGGCGGTGTTGAATAAGGTAACAGGTGTTTAGCTGTTCGCCAGCGGTTATACCTTAACGCGGGCTGGTACATGCACCTTTGGCTTGTCGCCCCTACTTTGGTTGCGCTACCGAAAACCGTAGGGGCCATAAGCCCAAGCGCATGTACCAACGAGCATCATTGGTACGCGCGCTTTGACTTACGACCCCCAGATTAATAAAAACAATGGTCAATGTAGATCAGCCGCCGCAGGTATTGGCTGGATGGCTGTCGACCAGTGAAATAGCGCCGTCGTTAATTTCCACCACGTAGGCTGGCAGCTCGGCGTCGCCGTTTTTGTCAAAACAAATGGTGCCAGTGACACCTTCGTGCGTCATCGTGGACAAGGTGTCGCGAATCGCAGTGCGCTCATCGGCGAGTTTATCTGCCTCACCGGTGATACCAGCACTCTCCATTGCCGCCTTCAGGATATAGACGATGTCGTAGGCCGAGGCGTCGACGTGGTGCGGACCAGATTTTTCGATGCCGCGCTTTTCATTCTCGGCGTTGAACTTTTCAGTAAATTCGCGGGTGCGGTCATCGCGATCCCACCAGAACCAGGCGGCGTAGAGGGTGCCATTGCCCTCGGGTCCGATCTTCTCGGCCAGATCCGGGTCAGCGGAAATACCGGAGCCAATGATGCGCCCCTTGTGTCCCTGGCGACGAAGCTCTTTGGCGGTCTTCACCATCGCCTCGACGATGCCGGCCACGGCAACGGTGTCGGTCTGGTTTTCCATCAGCTGTGCGACCTGCGGTGCCAGGTCAAACGCCGCGGTCTGAAAACCGATCGGCTCGCCGACTACCTCGACACCCTGCTTTTTGAAGACCGCCGGCATCAGTTGAGTGCCTACCGCCTTGGAGACGAATTCATCCGAGACGTACATTATTGAGGTGTTGCCAATGTCCATGCCTTTGGATTTCATCGAGCCAACCAGCCGATCGAATTGCAGGAATTCACTTTCAGTCACGCGATAGGCATAGGAGAATTTTTCCGAAAGTCCTGGCGCTGAAGACGCGTTGGGAATTTGCACAATGCCCAGTCGCTCGCCGGCGGCGAACGCGACGCGCGCCTCACCGGAAGAAAAGGGACCAATGACCGCCAGCGCGCCTTCGTCTTCAGCAAAACTGCGTACCGCAACCTGGGCCTGTTTGGGATCGCCGTTGGTATCGAATTTGACCAGCCGCACCGTCTTGCCGTTGATGCCACCGGCGGCGTTGATTTCCGCGACAGCAATATCGATCGCGGTTTCTGTGGTTCTGGCGCTGGTCGCGTAGCGACCGGTCTTGGCCAGTGTCGCGCCGATGACAATCTCCTCGGCAGCATTCAGCGTCGAGCCGCCAAACGCCAGTGCCAGCAGCAACGCGCCCCAGCCTTTTCTAAACAATTTCATCATTTCCTCCAGTTAGTCGAATGATCACTATAACAGCCGTTACTGTACACAACACGCCCGGCCGGGCGCCACTGTTGCGCTCCAGAGCGCTGTCGGTCGCCCTCAAAGAGATACCGCACAACTGCGGGTTACTCGCCAAGATAGGCACTTTGCAGCTGCTCATCTGCGGCGAGTTCAGCGGCCTTGCCTTGCATGACCACGCGCCCAAGTTCCAGAATATAACCGCGGCTCGCGACCTTTAGCGCCATGTTGGTATTTTGCTCGACCAGCAACAGCGACAACCCTTCACTGTTCAATTGCTGCAACAAACCGAACAACTCCCGCACCAATAGCGGGCTCAAACCGAGCGACGGCTCATCGAGCATCATCAACACGGGTTTGGCCAACAATGCACGGCCAATCGCCAGCATCTGTTGCTCGCCGCCAGACAGCACCGACGCCGGCATGTCGCGCCGTGCGGCAAGGTTAGAGAAGCGTTGATAGATGGCGTCGATATCGGAGGCGCGAACATCGCGGCGTGGGTAGGCACCCATCAACAGGTTTTCATGCACGGTCAGACTGGTCAGGATCTGGCGGCCCTCTGGCACCAGCGCCAGCCCGCTGCGCACGCGCTTGGGCACGGTCCAGCGATCGATATCATCGCCGTCAAATCGGATCTGCCCTGCCGCCGGTTTAACGATGCCGTGAATCGCTTTTAAAAGCGAACTCTTGCCGGCACCATTCGCGCCCAGTACAGTGACAATTTCGCCGCGATCGATCTGCAGCGACAGATTCTGCAGCGCGTGGTTGCGGCCGTAGCGTACATCCAGTGCATCGATCTCAAGCAGCATGATCACTACCCAGATAGGCGTCGAGCACAGCCCGATCGCGACGTGCCTCGGCCGGTGTGCCCTGAAACAACAGACGACCGAAATTCAGCACCACCACCTGCTGACACAAGCGGCTGACGAAATGCATATCGTGTTCGACGATCAACAGCGTGACGCCCTGCTCGGAGATTTGCGTCAGCAATGCCAGCAAGTCATCGGTCTCGGCCGGATTCAAGCCCGCCGCCGGTTCATCCAGCAACAACAGTTTGGGTCTCGCCGCCAGTGCGCGCACGACTTCAATGCGCTTTTGAATACCGTACGGCAGATCGGCGACTACCTGGCCTGGAAAAGTAGACAGGCCGGCATCGACCAGCAATTGTTCCGCCTCTCGCACCCAGCGGTTGCGCCACATTCCTAATGGGGCCAGCATGCCGAGCATCGAGGCGCGCGCGTGCTGACCGAGCATGATGTTTTCAACCGTGCTTAGATGCGGCATCAGACGAATATTCTGAAAGCTTCTGGACAACCCAAGCCCGCCGCGCCGATGCGCCGGCACACTGTCAAGGTTGTGCCCGTCCAGTTCAATGCGGCCGTTGTCGATCGGATAGACGCCGCTGATCAGATTAAACAGTGTGGTCTTGCCGGCACCGTTCGGGCCGATCAGTGCCGAGCGCGTGCCGCGCTCAATGGAAAAGGAAACATCATCGATAACCTGCAGACCGCCAAAGCTTTTGCTGACCGATTGCAGTGAAAGCAGCGAAGCCATCAGGCGGCTCCCTTTGCTTGCAGTCGGCGGCCGGTGATCCGCTCGAGCATGGTACGCGTGACGATGCCCTCTGGCCGGAACACCATCATCAGTACGATCAGTGCGCCAAAGATCGCAAAGCGACCGTCGGCGATCAATTCACTGCCAACCGCCTCGCCAAACGCGCGTAAAAGCTCGGGCACGACGGTAAAAAACAAGGCACCCAGCAATGGTCCAAACGGACTTTGCGTGCCGCCGAGCAGCACGTACAGCAATACGTAAATACTGAACAGTACATTCCAGTTCTGCACTTCGATGTAATTGTATTGATGGCCGTATAGCGCACCATAGAGACCGCCGAGCAAACCACCCAGTGTAAACGCCGCCACACGCACCCAGTGCACATTGACACCGAACAGACTGGCGACGTTTTCATCGTCGTGCACGCTGCGCATCGCGAGCCCGAAGCGTGTGGACATCAGGAAAAAACATCCCAGTGTCACCACAATACAGACCGGTGCGAGCACCGACAGATCGGCGTGGCCATCGACCGGAAAGCCGGCGGCACCACCCACCACTTCCAGATTGAGCACGATGCCGGCGACCACTTCGGCAAAGGCGAAGGTCGCCAGCACCATGTAGACACCGCGGGTGCGCAAAATCGGAAACGACAACAAAAACGCGATCGCAGCGGTGGCGAGCGCTGCCAGCGGTATGCTCATATGCATCGCGATACCGAGCCCGTCGAAGTCGGAGTTTAGCCAGGCGCCGACGTAACCGCCGATAATCGCAAAACCGCTGGCGCCGAGATTGAGCTGCCCCGAGGCCGCCGGCAGAAAGATCGCGTAGGCGATAATAATATTCAGGCACAGGATCGAGAGCTGTGCAGACAGATAGCCCGACATCAGAACTTGCCCTTGCCGATGGCCGCGTGTCCGAACAGGCCACTCGGCTTGACGATCAGCACCAACAATAACAGGCCCCAGACCGGCACCTTGACGATGTCGGCACCGAACCAGTAAGTCGACAGTGCTTCCAGCAGACCGACGATCAGGCCACCGACTATCGCGCCCCAGATATTGCCAAGCCCACCGAGCACCATGCCGGCAATCGCGACGGTGGCGACCTGATCACCAATGTAGGGCCCCACCGTTCGGTAGTTGATCGCAAACAGAATACCGGCCACCGCACACAGGCATCCGGTTACCACATATACCAGTGGCACGATCCGCTGCACGTCGACACCGAGCAACAGAGCGGTGTCCGGGCTCTCCGCGATGCTGCGCAGCGCGCGCCCGGTTTTGGTGCGCATCAGTAGAATATGCAACACCCAGACGACCATGATCGAAAACACCAGGCTCAACAATTGCGGCACACCGATCAGCAGGCCGCCGATGGTCATGGTAGCGGTGCCAAACGGAGAGTCGACGCTGAGTGGATCGGTCCCCCACGCCATGATCACCAGGTGCTCAAACATGATCAAAAAGCCGAGTGAGCTGACCAGTGGAATGGCGTGTTCGGTGGCGTCGCCATAGCGGGTTTTCATGTAGCGATAGGTGAAACGCTCGATCAGCAGCGAGCAGAGAATCGTGACCAGCAGGGCCAGTGCCGCGGCCACCACCCAGTGCAATGACTCTGGCACCCATTGATGCAACAGCGCGGTAAAGCCTTCGCCGAACCCGCCGCCAAGCACCGCCCAGAAAAACATCGCCGCCAGCATGAACAGCGCCGGTATGGTGAAGTTCAAAAAATTCAGCATGCCGATGGTCAGCGTGAAGGCTACCGCCACCATCACGTAGACGCCACCGAGCATTAGCCCATTAACGATTTGCTGCAGCAGTAACATGATCAGCCAGCACCCGCAGCAAGTGGAATGTGGCTTTGGTGATTATCCTGATACCAGTCGGCGATCTCCTCGCGCCGGGCCCACCAGACGCCATCAAATCCTTTGGCATATTCCAGAAACTCACGCAGTGCACGAATCCGGTACGGATGCCCGGCGACATGCGGATGCAGACCGATATTCATCAGGCGGCCGCTGCTCTCACCCTCCAGATAAAGCTGATCGAACTGCTCTTTCAACAATTCGAGCACCGCACTGGTGCTCATGCCGCGACGATGAAAAAAGGTGAAGTCATTGATCTCGACTGAATACGGCGTACAGACGATATTGCCGGACGGCGTGCTGATCATATAAGGCTGATCGTCGTTCATGTAGTCACAGATAAACGACAGGCCAAGTTCAGCGAGAATGTCAGCAGTTTGCGTGGTGCTGCGCAGCGAGGATGACAACCAGCCGCGCGCCGGGCGGCCGACCACCTGCTGATAGACATCGAGCGCTTTTTCAATCAGTGTTTTTTCCGCCGGCCGATCGAAATGATAGTTGGTCAGCAGATCGCCCTGCTCGTAGTTGTGGGCCACCAGCTCCCAGCCGCGCTGGTTGACTGCATCGATTACTTCGCGACGTTCGAGACCCATTTTTGCATTCATGGTGCAACTGGCGGCAACCCCTGCCTGGTCGAAGGTGTCGATCATGCGCCAGACGCCAACCCGCTGCCCGTACTCGCGCCAGCTATAGTTGGGGAAGTCCGGCACGTTGCCCGGCATCGGGTCGGGGATGACCGGTGGCCCGCCCGCATAGTAAGGCTGCTCGGTATCCTTGAGCAGATCCCAGTATTCGAGATTGATCGTGACGATCAATGCCAGTCTGGCCCCATTGGGCCAGCGCAGCGGCAGGCGCTTTGGCATGGGGGTGTAGTCGTATTGCATACGGTGGCCTCGACGATCAGGTCAACGACTATAAGTGCGGCGTGTCGCAATAGCAAAACGCGTCGCCGCGACGGCGGATATATCCCGCCACGGGATCCGGAAAATGCGCTGGCAACAGCAGGATGTCAGCCTCGGCGCAACGCTCTATCAAACTGATCCGCGTCTCGCGCGAACGCTGCGGGTCAAGACAAAAGCGACTCGACAATGCAGGATCAGCCAGTTGAATCGGCGTGTGCATGACATCGCCGATCAACAGCGCGCGCTGCCCGCGACTATCGATCTGCACCACCACCAGACCCGGTGTGTGGCCCGGCGCCAGGGCAAAGCTGATGGCGTCATCGAACTGAAAATCGCTGTCGATCAAATCGACCTGCCCCGCGTCTACCACCGGCAGGACACTATCGGCAAAACAGCCGTGATTGAGTGGCTCGTCACCGCGGTGATCGGCTATCGCGTGCTGCCAGTAGTCGTATTCGGTGCGCGCAAACAGATAGCGTGCATTGGGAAATGTGGGCACCCAGCGGCCATCGATCAGGCGCGTGTTCCAGCCGACGTGATCGGCGTGCAAGTGGGTGCAAAAGACAAAGTCGATTTGATCCGGTGTCAGTTCGTGCGCCGCCAGTTTTTCCAGCCAGTTGGATTGTTGCAGATGCCAGCCAGGCCGAGCCGGGCGGTGTTTGTCGTTGCCGACGCAGGTATCGACCAGAATATTGTGCGTGGGCGTGCGCAGCAACAAACTGTGAAAGCTCATGATCACCTGATTTTTTAAGGTGTCATAGTAACGCGGCACCAGCCAGTCGCGATGGGGGTCTATCAGTTCGGGTTTGAAGTCGGGCAGTAGAAATGACGGCTCGGCAAACGGCCCCTCGGTCTCGACGATGCGATCGATCCTGACATCGCCGATCATCTGACTGTTCATGCCGAGGCCGCCGCGTTGCTGTGCAGGCGTTCGATGATCTGCTCGCTGTCCATCACGTCGCCAAACGTTTGCGCCAGCGCATTCATGCTGGCGTTGTGATCGTCATCAGACAAGGCGGCATTAGCGTCTGCCGCCATAATGACCGAGAAGTTTCGCATCACTGCATCGCGGGCAGACGATTCACAACACACATTGGTGACCGTGCCGGCGATAATCAGAGTATCGACACCGGACGCGCGCAAGCGCGCTTCAAGGTTGCAGTGGCCCGGTAAAAATGCGCTGAAACGATCCTTGCTGATGCGCCAGTCGGCGGCCTGAATGTCCAGCTCGGACCATAGATTGTGGCCCTCGCTGCCTTCACTCAGGTTGCCGATCACGGCACGGCTGAAGGCCTCGTCGTAGACACCACCAAAAAAGGTGCTCCAGTCCTGCAATGTGGATTCGCTGAAGGTGGTGTACACCCAGCAGACCGGGGCGCCTGCGGCGCGACACGCGCTGGCAAGATCGTTGATATTGGCGACGATATCGACGGCCATCGGTATACAGGAGGGTCGCCCGGGTTCGACAAACGCATGTTGCATATCGATCACCACCAGTGCTGCGCGCGCGGCGTCGATTGTCGAATGGACATGCGCTCTGCCGCGTCTTTGCAGTATGCGCGCAAGAATGTCTTCTCGCAGCTGCGTATTGTGTGGCACTTTTCCTCCCGCTGGCCGTTACCCGTGCCATCTCTGCAAAGCTGAAATGCGGGTCGGTGTTCGATAGTAGCACGACAAAACACAGTTGACGGGCACAGTCGCGAATAGGCATTAACCGCAGACTTTGCTAGATTCAGCGCAGCAAAAGCACACTTGGAGGAAGATCATATGCACGTCGCAGCCAATCCAGCTACTCCTGCGTCCGAATCACGCCTGGCCATCCTCGGCGGCTGCGGCGGTATCGGTCGTGCGCTGGTCATCGAGTCGCAAGTCCGGGGTTTGCAGGTGTGTGTACTGGATCTGGCCGAATCACTGGAACGCCATCCACTGCCCGAAGGCGTGAATGGCATTGCCATTGATGCGACTGATCCAGATAGTCTGCAGGCAGGTTTTGCAACGCTTGCGTCGAATTTTGGTGCGATTGACGGCTTCGTCAATTTGTGCGGATTCATGATCGACAATCAGCCGCTGGCCGACACGGGTGTTGCGAGCTGGCGCGAGGCGATCGATGGCAATCTGTCGTCTGTTTTCAACGCGGCGATGCTGGCGCTGCCGCTGCTCGCCAAAGGCAATGGCGGAAGTCTCGTCAATATATCTTCGGGCCTGGCATCGCACACACGCCCGGGCTACGGCCCCTACGCCGCGGCCAAAGCCGGTGTGATCTCGCTGACCAAAACACTGGCACTGGAACATGCACCGGGGGTGCGTGTGAATGCGGTTGCACCCGCCGCTGTGGACACGGCTTTCTTGCGCGGCGGCACGGGCCGCTCTGACGAGCGTGGCGACCCGCACGTGGATATTGACGCCTACACTCGCATGACGCCACTACAACGCATGGCGCAGCCAGATGACATCACCGGCCCGATTCTGTTTTTGCTCAGCGAGGAAGCGCGTTATATGACGGGCCAGGTGTTGTGGGTAAACGGTGGAAATTTTATGCCCTAGCGGCAAACCTGCAATCGCTAACTGGCGGCTCGCTGCTCTGCGCTGCGCGGTCGACGCCGGCGCGATGAGCTGCGCTTTTTACCATCAGCTTTTGCCTGTTGATTCTGTGCCGGACGTCGCGCAGGCTTTCTGCCCGGCGGTCTTTTACCACCGGATTCAGGTTGCGGTGGACGATCGCGCAACATCGCCTCGTGTTGAGTGACCAGCGCCTGCATGCCCTCGATTTCGCACCGTGGCACCTTATTTTTCAACACCCGCTCGATGTCGCGCAGCAGTTTGTCTTCATCGGGTGAGACCAGCGACACGGCAAGCCCTGAACGACCGGCTCTGGCGGTGCGGCCAATCCGGTGCACGTAATCTTCTGGTACGTTGGGCAACTCGTAGTTCACCACGTAGGGCAATTGATCAATATCAATGCCGCGCGCTGCAATATCGGTGGCCACCAGCACTTGTACGCCACCATCCTTGAAGCCTGCCAGCGCGCGCGTGCGCGCCGCCTGGCTTTTATTGCCGTGGATGGCAGCGGAATTAAACCCATCCTGATCGAGCTGTTTGGCAAGCCGATTGGCGCCATGCTTGGTACGGGTGAATACCAGTACCTGATGCCAGTCACCGTCTTTGATCAGGTGGCTCAACACTTTGCGCTTAAGGCCCTTTGGCATCGGATAAATCTGTTGTTCGATGCGCTCGGCAGCGGGTTTGTCGGCGGCGACCTGAACGTGCCTGGGCGATTTCAAAAGCGTTGATGCAAGCTGCTTTATTTCCTTTGGAAACGTAGCAGAGAACAGCAGACTCTGACGCTTTTCGATCGGTGGAATCAGCGCCAGCACTTTGCGGATATCGTGAATAAAGCCCATGTCCAGCATGCGATCGGCCTCGTCCAGGACGAAGATCTCAAGCTGTGACAAATCGACTGTTCCCTGCCCGACGTGATCGAGCAAACGGCCCGGTGTGGCGACGAGAATATCCACGCCACGCCGCAGCGTGTCGATCTGCCGGCCAATCTTTACACCGCCGAACACCACCGCCGTTTTTAGCGGCAAATGCTTGCCGTAGAGCCGGGCACTCTCTTCGACCTGCGCGGCCAGCTCGCGCGTGGGGGTCAGCACCAGTGCACGAATGGCGGTCGATTTTTTTGCTGTTGGCGACGCACTCAGTCTTTGCATGAGTGGCAGCATGAAACCGGCGGTTTTGCCGGTACCAGTCTGGGCACCGGCGAGCACATCGTGGCCCTGCAACACCAGCGGAATCGCCTGTTGTTGTATTGGGGTGGGCTGGCTGTAGCCCTGTGCTTCGATCGCACGAAGCAGTTCGGCCGACAGGCCGAGGTTTTTAAAATCCATTATGGGTTGTTTTAACTCGTGTGGGACTGCTGCATGGCAAAGCGATGAGCAGTCAGAAAATCATTCAGGTGGGACCAGAAGTCAGCATCTGCGCCGGGCCGGGTAAATCGAAGCACTTGGCGTCTCGGCGAGGTAAATCCTTGAGGAGAGGCGGGCAAAGCGGCGATGCCGTCGCCCGTTTCTGAGAGTATAGCGCCTGCGTCACTGATTAGAAGAGCCCCGCTACAGTTTTTTAATATGCGTGTTTGGGGCCAGCCGGCGCAACAGCCCGCAAATCGCCCGCTCTGGCGGCCAGCGCCTGTGATACGATGGCTCTTCACTGCCGTATCATTTGAGTTGGCGTTGTTTCTCGCCCGAAACCTCTCTTGTGCGTCTATCGTTCACCCCAGAGAGACTCCCGGAGAGACAATGGGTCGAAAACTCTACGTCGGCAACCTGCCCTACACCGCCAATCAGGAATCACTCAAAGAGGCTTTTTCAGCCTTCGGCATCATTGAGTCGATCAATCTGGTCACCGACCACTACACCGGCGAAAGCAAGGGCTTTGCGTTCGTTGAAATGTCCAGCAACGCCGAGGCCGCGCGCGCCATGCAAAGCCTGAATGGCAGCAGCCTGGACGGGCGTAACATCACCGTCAACGAGGCCAAACCCAAAGGTAAGGGACGCGGTCGACGCTAGCTTGTGCCTGCATTGCCACCCCTTCGTTTGTAGAATCCGCCACTTGCAGTAGACTGCGGACGTCTTTAGCCTGCTAGAGTCGTGCACGGCACATGAGCCAAAACAGCACTCGATCCGCCTGGTCCTGGGCCACCTATGACTGGGCGAACTCGGCATTCTCCACCACCGTGATGGCAGGATTCTTTCCGCTGTTCTTCAAGCAGTACTGGAGTGCGGATCTGTCGGCTACCGACAGCACTTTTTATCTTGGCACCGGCAACGCGATCGCAAGTTTAGTCATTGTGCTGACGGCACCAGTGCTAGGCGCGATGGCCGATCACGGCGGCATTCGCAAGCGTATGCTGGCGGCCTTTGCCTGCACCGGGGCGGCTGCCACCGGGGCACTCTTTCTGGTCGCTCACGGCATGTGGCCGGCCGCGCTGTTGCTGTATGCGGTCGCGGTGATCGGCTTTTCCGGCGCCAATGTGTTCTACGACGCACTGCTGGTTGATGTCGCGGCCAAATCCAACCGCCACAAAATCTCGGCACTGGGCTATTCGCTGGGCTACCTGGGTGGTGGCCTGCTGTTTCTGCTCAACGTGATGATGACGCTGAAACCCCACTGGTTTGGCCTGGCAGACGCGGCGCAGGCGGTGCGCTGGTCGTTTCTGAGTGTGGCGATCTGGTGGCTCGCATTCAGTTTGCCGCTGTTACTGCACGTACGCGAAGGGCCACCTTCCGGCAACAGTGCGGCGAGCGGCATTGCCAACGCGTTTAAGGCCGTGTTTCGGACCGCCAAAAAAATCACCCGCCACCGCCAGGTAGGCTGGTTTCTGCTCGCGTATTTTCTCTATATAGACGCGGTTCACACCATTATTCGCATGGCCGTCGATTATGGCTTGTCGATCGGCCTGGATTCCAACGGATTGATCGTCGCCCTGCTGTTGGTGCAGTTCATCGGTTTTCCCGCCGCACTGGTGTTTGGCAAGATCGGCCAGAAAATGGGGGCGCGCGCGGGCATCTGGATCACACTGTGGGTCTATGTGGCGGTGACGCTGTTTGCCACCGTCATCAGCACTCCGGTACATTTTTATATCGTCGCGGTGATGATTGGTCTGGTACAGGGTGGCGTGCAGGCGCTGAGCCGCTCGCTGTACAGCCAGCTGATTCCAGAATCACAGGCGGCGGAGTTTTTCGGCTTCTATGGAATGATTGGTAAGTCGGCGGCGGTTGCCGGGCCATTGCTGGTTGGCATTACGGCTAGCGTGACAGACAATCCGCGCCTGGCGATTTTGTCGATACTGATTTTGCTGGTGGCGGGGATGCTGCTGTTTACCAAAGTGCAGGAACCAGAATAACGCCGGGTATTCAGCCTGCGGATTTACTGAGAATCGCCTCGCCTTCGTCCAGCTTTTTCTCTGGCATCCAGCGGATGATTTTTTCATCGCTCTCTTCAACAGTTTGAGACAGTGAGGCAAAGTCGTGCAAATTGGGATCGGCCAGTTGCGATGGCTTCACGTTGCGGATGGCGCTGAAAATGGATTCGATACGACCCGGAAACTCGCGATCCCAGTTGTGCAGCATTTCCTTTGTTTTCTGGCGTTGCAGATTGGGTTGAGAGCCACACAGATCGCACGGAATGATCGGAAACTCACGACGCTGTGCGTAGTTTTCGATGTCTTTTTCCTTGCAGTAGGCAAGCGGCCTGATCACCACGTTGGCGCCGTCGTCACTGAGTAACTTGGGCGGCATAGCCTGCAGTGAACCACCGTGAAACATGTTTAAAAACAACGTTTCGATGATGTCGTCGCGGTGGTGACCGAGCGCTATTTTATTGTAGCCGTGCTCTTGGGCGTAGCCGTACAGGGTGCCGCGGCGCAGCCGCGAACACAAGCCGCAAGTGGTTTTACCTTCCGGTATGACACGTTTGACAACCGAATAGGTATCGCGCTCGATCACGTGATAATCGACGCCAAGTGCCTTTAGATAACCGGGCAGAATATCGGCCGGAAAGCCGGGTTGTTTCTGGTCCAGGTTCACCGCCAGCAACTCAAACTTTACCGGTGCTACACGCTGCAGACTGAGCAGCATGTCGAGCATGGTGTAGGAGTCCTTGCCGCCGGAGACGCACACCATGATGCGATCGCCGTCGTCGATCATGTTGTAGTCGACGATGGCCTCTGCCGTGTTGCGGCGCAAGCGCTTGGCCAGTTTATTGAAATCGTATTTGTGCTTCGGCTTGGGCATCGGCAGGAGTCTTCAAAATAGCCTGTCAATAGTAAAGCATATGAGGCGATAGCGACAATTCGACGAATGTTGCAGGCTGCACGTTTACGCGCGAACTAGGTGACGCCAGCTGACGCTTGCGCGGACCGGGCGAGCAATTGCGCCAGTCGATGAGACAACCAGATTAACGCCAGCAAGGTCGCGATCGACACACTGGCAACCAGCGGCAGACCGACCAGCGAGTGATCGGCATTTTCGCTGATCATCATACTTGAGGCGATCGCCGCAATGCCTGAACCCAGGCTTTGCACGGTGGACTGCAATGCCATGTAGCTGGCCCGCCGCTCGGGCGCGGGCACCTGGCTCGAGAGCGTCTGCCCCGGCACCGAGCGCCCAGCTGCAAAGGCCATATAGCCGACAAATATCACCAACACCGGCCACTGCCACTGCGCGACGAAGGCGCCAAAGGTAATAAAGCAAAGGCAGCCGGCCAGCACCGCCATCGCGCTGACCGCCCCGTATCGATCGACCAGCCGACCGGCACCCCAGGCGGCAAAAAACGAGGCTACGCCGCCAGCCATGTACAACAGGCTCAGTTGTTCGCGCGGGAAGCCTCGATTGAACTGCCAGTAGGCGGACAGGTGCGGGATCAGCAAAAATATCGATACCATCGACAACAGCATGATGCTCAGACCCAGCTGATAGCGAGGGCCGGATAATGCCTGCAACAGACTTTCTCGTGGTGTGTTGCCGCTATCCACCGTATCAATCGATGGCAGCTTGATGAATAGCAACATCGCAATCAGCGCGGTGGCCGCACCGGTGACGATGAACGCGCTGGGCCAGTTCAGCCGGTGTGCGAGCTCGAGCCCGATCGGCACACCCAACACCGCGGCGGCCGAAAAAGCGGCCATCAAAATGCCGAAAGCCCTGCCACGACGCTCGACGGCTACGGTGTCGGAGATGGTCGCCAGCGCCAGTGCCGAGACTGGCCCGCCAAACGCCCCTGCCAGCGCGCGCAAGACCAGCAGGCTGTGATAGCTCCAGGCGATCGCAGTCAATGCGGTGGTCAAGGCCAGACCGGATACGGCGAAAAGGATCGCGCGCTTGCGATCGAATTGATCGAGAAAGCGATAGCAAACCAGGGTGGAGATCGCGGCGGCGAAAGTATAGGCACCGCCAGCGACACCGATTTTCGACGCGTCCATGCCGATTGTGCGCGCAAAGTCAGGGCCGAGCGGCATCACCAGCATGAAGTCGACGATGTGAATGAACTGCATGCTGGCCATCAAGCCGATGAAAAGATTTTCTCGGGCGATGACGGACGGGTCGGTTTTGCTCAAGGAGATTCCGGTTGGTTTGCCCAAGCCCATGCCACGTCTGTGGGGCAAACGGTTACAGCCGCGCTAGTGCTGCGCGCAGACTCGATGGAATCGGGGCTCGCTATACCGGCATTCTGCCGGCAAACGCATGAGACAAGGTGCCGCCGTCGACGTATTCAAGCTCACCACCCAACGGCACGCCCTGGGCGATTCGCATCACCGACAGGCCGCGCGCGCGCACCAGCTCGCCGATGTAGTGCGCTGTCGCCTCACCCTCGACAGTGGAATTGGTGGCGAGTATGACCTCGCGTGCCGCGCCCTGATCGAGCGTCTGCGTCAGCACGTCGAGCCCGAGTTGCTCGGGTCCGATACCATCCAGTGGCGACAGCTTGCCGTGCAATACAAAATAATGGCCTCGAAAGTCAGTGGCCTTTTCAATAGCCGCGAGCTCTGCCGGAGACTCTACGACGCACAGCTTGCTGGCATCGCGGGTGCCATCGCTGCAGATGCCGCAAGTGGGGCTTTCAGTGAAATTGCGGCACAGGCTGCAATGGCTGATGCGCTCCATCGACAGGCGCAGCAATTCGGCCAGCCGCCGCCCGCCATCGCGATTTCGCTGTAACAAATGAAACGCCATGCGCTGGGCAGATTTAGGCCCCACCCCCGGCAGGCAGCGCAGGGAGTCGACCAGATCATCGAGGAGTCGATCAGACATCGGGCGCTAGAACGGCATCTTCATTCCGGCGGGAAGGTTCAGCCCGGCGGTCGCGTCCTGCATGGTCTCACGGGTCTGAGCCTCGAGGCGCTGAACGGCGTCGTTGACCGCAGCGGCGAGCAGATCCTCAAGCATTTCCTTGTCGTCAGTCATCAAGCTGTCGTCGATATCGACTTTGCGCAATTCGTGGCGTCCGGTCATGATGACTTTCACGAGTCCACCACCTGCCTGGCCCTCGATCTGCAGATTGGCGATCTCTTCCTGCGCCTTTTGCATCTTTTCCTGCATCTGCTGCGCCTGCTTCATCATGGCGCCTAAACCACTTTTCATGTCTTAGCCTCTCGGTGCTCAAAGCGTGTATCCGGTGAATTCGTAAAGGGCGGTGCCGGCGTCCGGCAGAGGTAACTGCCTAGCCGTCTTTCGGAACGATGCTGCCCTCGCTGACGGTGGCATCGAAGGTGTCGCAGATTTCCTTGACGATCGGATCGCTGGCGATGGATGCCCTCGCCTGTTCAAGTTGTGCCTGTTGTGCCTGCACTTCAAGGGCCGCCGGCGACTGTCCGTTCCAGGTGTCGGGTACCTCGATCGACAATTTTACCGCGCCCCCGGCATAGACGCCGATTTTCTCCTGCAAACGCTGAAAACTGCGCTGCGAGCGCGCCAGATTGGCGTATTCGGGATCGACCAGCAGCACTAGTTCATCGCCTTTCGCACTTCCGAGCACACAGTTTCTGGCCAACTGTTTGGGCATGCCGCTAACCGGCAATTCAGCGACGATCTGCTCCCATTGGTCTGTTTTCCAGTCCAGTTTGGCAGGTGTTGCCAGCGCGCTGTCCGCAACCTCGGGCGCCGCATCGGCGGTTGCCGCTGGTGTAGCGACATCGGGTGGCGGTGCCGGCGTTGGGTTTTTCCGGGCGGGCGCTGTGGGCGCGGGCGGTGCTGCAGGTGCCGCCGGCGGCGGCGCTGGAGCGGCTGGCCGCGATGCGGTCGGCGCTGGGCTCGGTGCCGTGGCAGCCGGTGGCGGCGCTGTTTGCACAGCTGGTGCGCCCGCCGACTGCCCATCTGCCGGTGCAAACGCGAGCATTCGTATCAGAGTCATTTCTATCGACTGGCGCTGCGATGTCGCATAGGGCATATCACGCCGGCCAACCAGACCAATTTGATACCAGAGCTGAATATCCTGCGGATCGATTTTTTCTGCCAGCGCCTGCACGCGGGCGGGATCGGACAGCCCCTCAATCACGCTGCCCGGCACCACCTGCAGGCGGGCGATGTGGTTCAACAGGCCCAGCAATTCACCGAGTACGAAGGTGTAGTCCGGTACGTATTCAGCGATTGAGTCAAGCAACTCGAACATCCGGTCGCCCCGGCCTTCGGCCAGGGTATCGAGCAGGTCATAGAGTCTGGCCGGTGAGAATCGCCCCAGCATCGCTTCGACATCGGCTGCCGTCACCTTGCCCTGACCATAGGCGATCGCCTGATCCAGCAGACTCAGCCCGTCGCGCACACTGCCGTCGGCGGCCTGCGCGATATGGGCAAGCGCGGCATCTTCACAGTCAATCTGTTCCTGCTCCATCAGCTTGATCAGATAGGGCTGCAGCAGCGGCGCCGGCATCGCCTTGAGGTTGAACTGCAAACAACGCGACAGCACTGTCACTGGCAGTTTTTGCGGATCGGTGGTCGCGAGCAGGAACTTGACGTGCGGCGGTGGCTCTTCCAGCGTTTTCAGCAGCGCATTGAAGCTGCTTTTGGAGAACATGTGCACCTCGTCGATCAGGTACACCTTGAAGCGCCCACTGCCCGGTGCATAGGCGACGTTGTCGAGCAACTCGCGGGTGTCGTCGACGCCGGTTCTGGAGGCGGCATCGACTTCGATCAAATCGAGAAAGCGGCCCTCGTCTACCTGCACACAGGCGCTGCACTCGCCGCACGGCGTTGAGGTGACGCCTTTTTCGCAGTTGAGACTTTTTGCGAAGATACGCGCAATGGTGGTTTTGCCAACGCCGCGGGTGCCGGTAAAAAGATAGGCGTGGTGCAGGCGGTCGTGGTCGAGCGCGTTGGTCAGCGCCCGCAGCACATGCTGCTGGCCGAGCATGTCGGCAAAGTTTCTGGGCCGCCATCGGCGCGCAAGTGCTTCGTAACTCAAAGCGGTGTCCACGTGTCTGTTGAGCGCCAGTGCCGGCATGTGCGCCGGCGTGCGCCCTGGCGCGTTAGCTCTATCCAACGAGGCTGTTGCCAGACGGGCGATGCGCATCCGGGGCGAGCGCCTGAACCGCCCGGGGCTCGCGCGTGGCGTTGCGGCGAAAGCCTGGCCGCGATGCCAGCGAGTGAAGGGTGGCACTTCGCACCAGCCACATCCCGGCACCCGAATCCACCGCTGCCGCTGCTCCCTTCCGGGCCTGACGGGGTTCACGGCTTATCGTCGCGAGAGGGCCGATGCAAAGCACCATAAACCCGAAAATCTGAATGCCCATTGTCAGGCTTCGCGAGTCGGCTTTCAAGGGCGAAGCGAAATGGATGTCGAGATAATTCATCGCTTTGTCATCTGGGCCGGCGAAAATGTCGCAATTTGGGTAAGCTTGGCAAATGACAGGAAACATCCTGATCGTTGAAGACGAGGCAGACATCCGCGAGCTGATCGCGCTCACCCTCGCCAACAACCACTTCGAGGTGCGTCAGGCGGCCAATGCGTCCCAAGCGCGGCGGGCGCTGGCCGATTCACTGCCGGATCTCGCGATCGTCGACTGGATGATGCCGGTGACCTCGGGGATTGATCTGCTGCGAGAAATTCGCCGCGATGACCTCACCCGCGACCTGCCAGTGATTATGCTGACCGCGCGCAGCTCCGACACCGATATCACCCACGGTCTGGACAGCGGCGCTGACGATTACCTGGCCAAGCCCTTCTCGCCCGCCGAACTCGTCTCGCGCACCCGCGCAGTGCTGCGCCGAGCGCACGGTCATGGGCCGGATCGGATACTCAAAGCCGGTAACCTTCAACTGGACGAGGATGCCCATCGGGTCAGTAACGCAGACGGCGAAGACATCGCGCTGGGCGAGACCGAGTACCGCTTGCTGCGATTTTTTATGCGCAACCCCGATCGAGTTTACAGTCGCGCGCAGTTGCTGGATCACGTGTGGGGCAGAAATGCGTTCATCGAGGAACGCACCGTCGACGTTCACGTGCTGCGGCTGCGCAAGACGCTGGGCAGCGGTGGCATAAAGGGATTGATCGACACCGTGCGTGGCGCCGGGTATCGGCTGACCTCACCGCCAGGCTGAGCTGCCAGGAGTTTCGCTAGCGCGATCGAATTCAGACTTGCACTCGAGCCACCAATCGCGACAATACCCGCATCATTGCAACCGGCTGCCGGCCATTATCTCTATCGCCACACCGCGTACACCTCCGCGCAAAGCCTTCGCCGGTTGCGCCCGTAATCCGGCGCTGCAGGGCACCTGAATGCACCAGCAGGATCACTGGCTCAACGAGCAGCTTCGACTGCTCGCGATTGCCGCATTCGGCGCCGTCGTCGGCATGATCACCGGACATTTTTGGATCTGCATGGCGGTGGCGTTTGCCGGCTATTGCGTGTGGCTGCTGAAGCAGGCCCGCGAGGTCGATTTGTGGCTGCAGCGCGGCGCCAAGCGCGCCAGCGCCCCGGATGCCATTGGCGTGGTCGGCAACATCGAAAAGCTGGTGTTTCGCCAGCGCCAGAGCGCCCGCGAGCGCAAAAAGCGCCTGAAAAAGATCGTCGGCTGGTACAACCGTTCAGCTGCGGCCCTGCCCGACGCGACGATCATCACCAATGCTAGTCACGAAATCGTCTGGGCCAACGACGCAGCAGAGCGGTTGCTCGGTATCGTGTCATCGCGCGACGCCGGACAGCGCATCGACAACCTGATTCGATCGCCGGCTTTTCAGGCCTATTTACCGCGTCGCGACGCGGACGAGGAACTGGAGATGCACTCACCGCGCGATCGCAACATTACGCTCGCGGTGCGGCGTGTCTCCTATGCCGAGAACCTGGTGTTGTTCAGCGCGCGGGATGTCAGCGCCCGGGTGCGCTTGCGCGAGACGCGCCAGGCCTTTGTCGCCAATGCCTCGCACGAGCTGAAAACACCACTGACCGTCGTCAATGGCCACCTCGAGTTACTGGAGCAGGACCTGGAATTGCCAGAGCGCGCGCGCCAACAGATCGCAACCGCGGCATTGCACACCCGGCGCATGAGCGAGATTGTCACCGACCTGCTGACGCTGTCGAAGCTTGAAAATCAGGATATCGACGACAACAAAGCAGTGGCGATCGATGTGGCGGCCATCATTCATGAGCGCATCGCCCAGGTGCACAGTGACAACGCAGACGGGCGATCAATTAAGTTTGACATCGACCCGACGGTGCAATTGATTGGCAGTGCCGGACAAATGAAAAGTCTGTGCAGCAACCTGATCAACAACGCGCTGCAGCACACACCGCCAGAGGCGAAGATTTCAGTCAGCTGGCAACTGACGAGTAGCGATGGCGTGGCATTGAGTGTTTGCGATAATGGCCCCGGCATCCCGCATCAGCACCTCAAGCATGTGACCGAGCGTTTTTATCGCGTGGACAACGCTCACTCGCGGGCCACGGGCGGGACCGGGCTGGGCCTGTCGATCGTCAAGCATATCGTCAGCGGCCACAATGGCACGCTGCAAATCCAGAGCACCCCCGGTGTTAAAACATCGTTCGTGGCCGAATTTCCAGCCTCGCGGGTGCACCGCGTTGCGATTAAACAGCAGCAGGCTGCCAAGTGATCAGACTGCCGCAACACCACGCCTTGTCATACTGCTGTAACAAGCCGCAGGCATCCTCCGCCCGCCGCTGTTTGGACCAGCCAGTGTCGACCTGGCATTTCTCTGCCGCTAAATGAGTTCGCGACAATGAGTACAAGCTTGCTGATGCTGGTGGTGTTTGTCCTGAGCGGAATGGCCTACCTGTACGGCCACGCCAGAGCACAGCGACTCGCACGCAACGGTCCAGACGCCACCGTCATGCACTCGCGACCGCGCTACCACGGCTATCTGACCGCGATTGCCTACGCTGTGCCGGCATTGCTGGTGATTGCGCTGTGGGCGTTATTTCAGTCGAGCGTCATTACGCGCATGACAGTTGCGACGCTGCCGGATGACGTTAGGCTGCTATCGGACGGCAAGCTGGATTTGGTCATTAATGACATCAAAAATCTGGCCGCCGGCAATGCCGCCGCCTCGACTGACGATACCCGAGTTGCCGCCGCCGCCCACTACAAGACACTGCAAACCAAAAGTACTTTCGCTCGAACCGCAGTGGCGCTGCTGGCAGGACTGATCAGCGCATTCTGGATCTGGCGCCGCATCAGCCCCGGTTTGCGCGCGCGGGCGATGGTAGAAAAATCGATCATGGCGTTTCTGATCCTTTGCAGTTGCCTGGCGATTTTCACCACGGTTGGCATCGTGTTGTCGGTGTTGTTTGAATCGCTGCGGTTCTTTGGCAAGGTGCCGTTCAATGAATTCGTATTCGGCCTGCACTGGAGCCCGCAAACCGCCATCCGCGCCGATCAGGTCGGCAGTTCCGGCAGCTTTGGTGCGGTGCCGATTTTCGCTGGCACGCTATTGATCTCTGCCATCGCGATGTTGGTGGCAGTACCACTGGGCTTGATGTCGGCCATCTATCTGGCGGAGTACGCCACGCCAAAAGTGCGCTCCTGGGTCAAACCGCTGCTGGAAATACTCGCCGGCATACCGACCGTGGTCTACGGCTTTTTTGCAGCACTCACCGTGGCCCCTTTGATTCGTTCGGTCGGAGAATCGCTGGGCTTGTCCGTCGCCTCCGAGAGCGCGCTGGCGGCAGGTCTTGTCATGGGCATCATGATCATTCCATTTGTATCGTCACTGTCAGACGACGTGATCACCGCTGTGCCACAGTCGTTGCGCGACGGCTCACTGGGGCTTGGCGCCACACAGTCCGAGACCATCAGACGCGTGGTCATACCCGCGGCTTTGCCGGGCATTGTCGGCGGTGTGCTGCTGGCGGTATCGCGCGCCATCGGCGAGACGATGATCGTGGTCATGGCCGCGGGCCTTGCCGCTAATCTCACCATCAATCCACTGGAAGCCGTCACCACCGTCACGGTGCAAATCGTCACCCTGCTAACCGGCGACCAGGCGTTTGACAGTCCCAAGACACTGGCCGCCTTTGCACTGGGCCTGATGCTGTTTGTCACCACTTTATTGCTCAATGTGCTGGCCTTGCACATTGTCAGAAAATATCGCGAGCAGTACGAATGAATTCAGACAAACTCCGCGCCGGGCTAAAAAAACGTTATGCCCGCGAAAAGCGCTTTCGCCTCTACGGTCTCGGCGCCATTGTGGTCAGCCTGGCGTTTCTGGCTTTTCTGCTGATCACAATCACGGGCAACGCACTGCCGGCGCTGAAGCAAACCTACGTAAAGCTCGATCTCAATCTCGACCCGAGCGCGCTCGGCACGAAAGAAAACCCGGATCGCAGCGCGCTGTTAAAAGCCAACTATAGCGGTGTGATAAAAAAATCACTGCGCGAGACTTTTCCCGATGTCAAAAAGCGCAAGGAAAAAAAGGCGCTGTACAAACTGGTTAGCAACGGCGCGCAATACGTGGTGCAACGCGAACTGATTGAAGACCCGACAAAGATAGGCCAGTCATTGTCAGTGTGGCTGCCCGCCGGTGCGGAGGTGGCCGCCTACCTGAACGATCAGGTTGATCTGTCGGAGCCGGAGGCGACGCGACGATTGAAAGACAATCAGGTTGTCTGGATCGAGCAGCTGCAAACTGAAGATCGACTGAAACAGAGTTTTAACTGGACATTCTTTGAAAGCAGCGACTCGCGCGAACCGGAGATGGCTGGCATCAGAGGTGCACTGACTGGCTCGCTGCTAACGCTAACCGTTACGTTGTTGTTGTCGTTTCCGATCGCAGTGGCAGCCGCCATTTATCTGGAGGAATTTGCACCGCGCAACCGCTGGACCGATTTAATCGAAGTGAATATCAATAATCTGGCTGCGGTGCCGTCAATTGTGTTTGGCTTGCTGGGCCTTGCTGTTTTTATCAACTTTTTTCACCTGCCACGATCAGCGCCACTGGTCGGCGGACTGGTGCTGTCACTGATGACATTGCCAACCATCATTATCTCCAGCCGCGCGGCTTTGAAATCGGTGCCACCCTCAATCCGCGATGCGGCACTGGGTCTGGGTGCATCGAATCTGCAGGTAGTGACCCATCATGTGTTGCCACTCGCGATGCCGGGTATTCTCACCGGTACGATCATTGGCATGGCCCAGGCACTGGGCGAAACCGCCCCACTGCTGATGATCGGCATGGTGGCATTTATCGTCGACGTGCCCGGCAGCGTTGTAGATCCGGCCACCGTTCTGCCGGTACAAATTTTTCAATGGGCCGATCTGCCCGAACGTGGATTTGTCGAGAAAACCTCCGCAGCCATCGTCGTGTTGCTGGTTTTTCTGGTGTGCATGAACGCGTTGGCGGTCTACCTGCGGCGAAAATTCGAGAGAAAATGGTAATGCCCGGGGTTCGTTCAAACGTTTTAACGCTACCCTGCTATGATGGACGACCTTTAGATGATAGCTGACACGACAGACCAGATGCCGGCCACAACACTCGACCAGGACAAGGCGGAACCCACGATCGAGGAGATTGTCGGCGCGATTGGCGATACCGTGGGCGAGCCGCGGGTGGAAAACCCGAAGATGTCGGCAACCGGTGTGGATGTCTCCTATGCTGAAAAGCAGGCGATCTTTTCGGTTGATCTGGACATTGGCAACAATGAAGTCATCGCGATGATCGGCCCCTCGGGCTGCGGCAAGTCAACCTTGCTGCGCTGCCTGAACCGAATGAACGACACCATCCCGATCTGTCGCGTGACCGGCCAGCTGACACTCGATGGCGAGGATATCTACGGACCGGATACTGATCCGGTTTTGTTGCGTGCACGCGTCGGCATGGTGTTTCAGAAACCCAATCCATTTCCAAAATCAATCTATGAAAACGTGGCTTACGGCCCGCGATTGCATGGCCTGAATCGCAACAAGGCAGACCTTGACGATATAGTCGTCACCAGTTTGCGAAAGGCCGGCATATACAATGAGGTGAAAGATCGGCTGGATGCCCCCGGCACCAGTTTGTCAGGTGGTCAGCAACAACGCTTGTGCATTGCACGCACGATTGCCTGCAGCCCGGAGGTGATTCTAATGGACGAGCCGTGCTCGGCACTCGACCCGATCGCCACGGCAAAAATCGAAGAGCTGATAGACGAATTACGGCAAAACTACGCCATCGCAATCGTCACTCACTCAATGCAACAGGCAGCGCGCGTATCACAGCGCACCGCCTACTTTCACCTGGGCAAGCTGGTCGAGGTGGGCGACACCGACACCATTTTCACCAACCCCAAACACGAACTGACCGAGAACTACATCACCGGCCGATTCGGCTGATTAGCGGGCATCTCCCATGAAACAATTCAACCCGGAAGGCCACACCGCACACCAGTTCGATGTCGAGCTGGGCGCCGTCAAGAACAAGGTCATGCAAATGGGTGGCCTGGTCGAGGCCATGGTGCACGACGGGCTGGACGCCCTGCTGAATATGAACAGCGAGATCGCCGAGCGCGTGATCGCCGCCGACCGCCAGGTCAATCAGCTCGAACTCGATCTGGATGAAGAGTGCACCCGCATCCTCGCCAAGCGGCAGCCGGCGGCCGGTGACTTGCGTCTGGTACTGGCGATCATTAAAACCATTTCAGACCTGGAGCGCGTGGGCGACGAGGCAGAAAAACTCGGACGAATCGCGATCAAACTGTCGACCGCCGATTCCATTCCACAATACTACGGTGATCTTGGCCACCTGGGGGAACACGTCAAAGCGATGCTGCGCGAGTCACTGGATGCGTTTACCCGCATGGATGTCCAGGCCGCTTTCAGCACCGCTGCCAAAGACAAGGCGATCGACAAGGAATACGCCAATATCTCGCGTTTGCTGATCAGCCACATGATGGAAAACCCGACACAAATCAGCACCGCATTAAATGTTAGCTGGTGCGCGCGATCACTCGAACGCATCGCCGATCACGCCTGCAATATTTGCGAATATACGATTTATCTGGTCGAGGGTCGCGACATTCGCCACGCCGATCTGGATGAGATGCGCAAGCAATTGCTGTAGCGCAATTGCGTATGCCTGCATTCAGGCTGGCCCTGCTAGTGCAGTAAACTGGCCGTATCAGCCGGAACTGCCGGGTGATGCCAACCCACCTGTTCTGCCGCGTTGTTACACAGATCCTGCTCCCAGCGTGCGTTGATATCGCTGACGGCCTTGCTAAGACAATAACCCTGCACCAGCCCAACACCCATATCGTTGACAAGCTCTGTCAATTTGAAATGGCTGTGAATATCGACGCCCTCCAGAATCACACTGGTACCCCGCTCCGGCTGGCTTTCGATTAGATAGCGAATCAGCGTGCTGGCCATGCGTGGCTCGAAAGACAGAATGTCGCGATCTATTTTCACGTAATGCGGATTGAGGCTGTCGAGCCGCGACAATGACGCATTGCCAACGCCAAAATCATCGATCGCATAGCGGATGCCACCCGTCAGGTCGCCAATCTGTCGAACGAGCTTTCGATACTCTTCAAGCTGGCGTCTTGGCTCACCCTCCATACCCGGTGTAACAACCGTCTTCTCTGATACTTCCATGATCAGGTTGTGGCCACTGAGTATTTCCGACTGCTCCAGGTGCCGACACAGCATTTCGCGATATTCAAAGTCGCGCAGCGTCGCCGGATAGACGTTCAACGAAAGCGGTTTGATGTCATCGGCGGCGACACCGGTGGCACGCAATTGTGCCTCGTAGGCATCGAGCGTGATTTTCAGCAGTTGCTTGTCTACTTCTGATTGAAAACCCATGCCCCACAGGTTGGCCGTCTGAAAGACTTCAACCGGCGCCGTTACCGCAGTGCTGTCTTCGCGGGCCAGCGCCTCATAGGCGTAAATGCTAACTTGTTGTGTTTCGTGATCGAACTTTAGGATGGGTTCAAACTGCACACTCAAATGACTGATCTGGCTTGCGAACAGACGCAGTCTGTCCTGATACATATCGTCGCTGACATAGCGATAGCTGCGTTTTAAATCATCGTAGACGCGTGCCTTGAGTTTTTCGAAACTGCGCGATTCGCTGGAGGTAAAGTAATCGTGCAGCGAATTGATGATCGTGCCGATGATCTCTGTCTGTGGATAGCGACTGGCATTGGCGCTGGCCGCGATAAACACACCGCAGTTGGCCAATCGGTCATTGACCACCACCGTGCACTCAATGCTGCTGTCGGCGTCGGCGACCAGTTCGGGTAAAAAATTCTTCAACAGCATGGATCGCGCTTTGCGATTGGTCTCGAAACTTTCCAGCGCATCTTCTAGCACGCCGTGCACCATCGACGCGGTGCAACCGTGCAGCGGACGATTGGATTCTGCCTCGAACAAATGCAGTTGTCCGTCGCTGCCGCGCAGATAGCAATAGACCATCTCCGCGTTGAACAGATCCTTCAGCGCTTCAGAGAAAAGGTTTAGGTGGCGCTGCTCGTTTTTCATGCGCCGGATCTGCAGCCTGCTGACCAGCTGTTCGACAAAGTCGTCGTAGATCGTCATGTGGCACGGCAGCAAATCGACCACTTCGGCAATCTGGCTGGTGTTGGCCAGGCGATCGGCGGCACTGGAGGGAACCGTCACTGCCTGCGGCATTTCAACGCGAGCTCGACTGGCGTGCGCCAGCACCGCCGACTCAAGGTCAGACAGCTTGCGCGCCATGTTAGCCCCGGGATCCAGGGCAATCGGTGCGTGGTTGGCCAGTGCGGTGGCATCAAGCGAAAGGTTCGCATCCAGCACCACCGGCACAATCAGCGCGCCGTCCTGTGCCCATTGGGGAGCACGGCTGCAAGCGGCAATGCCACCGGCAGAGGCGAGGAAGCGGCTATCGAGCAGAAACACGAAAATCGCCGTCGAGCGAGCGTCGATCGCGAAATCGCTGGTTTTCCGGACGTTAGCCACTGTCACCTTGCCGATGAGGTCTTCGGCGGCGAGGTATTGCAGCGTCTGAACGACCAGATCGCCGCCGGCGGACGGGCGGCCAGTGCCGAAAACCACCACATTGCGGCAATCGACTACGCTGCTGGCGCTGATGTCGTTCCTCTCACAAAGCTCTGTCATTTTGAAAAATTCTTCTGTTTCTTGTTTTTATTGTTAAGGGCCCGCCTCCGTGCCGACCTCGTTACTGCGACAGGTTGTAACATGAGGGAAACAGCGCATCTACAAGCGTGTGTTGCGACACTTTCTAGGTCACTTTAGCAACACTCGCTAACTCATTGTTTAATTCTTCAAGCCTTTGTTTTTAGAGGCATTACATACTGTTAACCATTGCTGACAGGAAAGCTCACAGGCGAACAAATACCCAATTCCTGACTACGCCAAAGCAGCAGTTGACCTCGCCGCCGAGCGGCGATTTTTTGCAACGCAACGATTGTCTGAGCCGGCTCAACCGTTGTTTAATCACCCTTCGCGCCTCACGCGTGCCACGGAGAATAGTGAAAGTGACGGGCCAAACTGATCAATGGGAAGTCTATGCACTCAAATATGCGGACCGAAATGCTCGCACCCGGCGCGAATCATTCATCTTCGATGACAACCACGATGCCGACCACCCGATGGATTACTTCATCTGGCTACTCAAGCAGGGTGATCGCCAAATTCTGGTAGACACAGGCTACGACAAGGCTGAGGGCGTCAGACGCGACCGGCCGATCATCGAGGAGCCGGCAGCGCTGTTAAAGCGATTTGGCGCCACGCCGGACTCGATCGACTCGGTGATTGTCACCCACCTGCACTATGATCACGCCGGCTCGCTGCATCAGTTTCCGAACGCCACTTTTCACCTGCAGGAGCAGGAGATGAGCTACGCAACCGGCCCGTGCATGTGTCACGACACCCTGAAGATGCCCTACACAGGCGAGCACATTTGCGCGATGATCAGGCATCTGTTCGCCGGACAGGTTGTGTTTTACAACGGCTCTGCGGAACTGACGCCAGGAGTTGAGCTGCACCTGATTGGCGGGCACAGCCGCGGATTGCAATGCGTGCGGGTGAAGACCGCGCGGGGCTGGATGGTGCTGGCGTCCGATGCCAGCCACTACTATGAGAATTTCCTCAGCGGCAAACCCTTTCCGATTGTGGTTGACCTGCAGGAAATGCTGGGCGGCTTTCAAACATTGCACAAACTGGCCGAATCAGTCGATCACATCATCCCGGGGCACGATCCGCTGGTGCGCCAGTACTACCCGAGCGCCTTCGATGACGAGGCGGTGATCCGACTGGATGTTCCACCACTAAAATCACTCGCCTGAAGCCGGATCAACTTGCCGCCATCGCGCCGGAATGTGCTATCATTCCAAGGCTTGGCGGGCTGATTTGCCCTGTTGATCGGCCCGGTAGAAAACTGTTATGGCAAAAGAACATGTATATCGCGTCCGGTTCATCAACCAGGACAAAATCTACGAGATCTATGCCTCGGATGTATTTCAGGGCGAGTTGTATGGTTTTGTCGTACTCGAAGGATTGATGTTCGATGAACACACGACGGTTGTCGTCGATCCATCAGAGGAAAAACTGAAAACAGAATTTGAAGGCGTCAGCCAGACGATCATCCCGATGCACGCGGTTATCCGCATCGACGAAGTCGAAAAACGTGGCTCGCCGAAGATCGCCGATATGTCGGGCAATGTATCGCAATTCCCAAGTCCGATATACACGCCCAAAGGCAACGGCGGGCAGTAGCTGACCCAAGCAGCAATCTTATGCGGCGCATCAGGCGCCCACCAGGTTCCGGAGAGGTGTCCGAGTGGCTGAAGGAGCACGCCTGGAAAGTGTGTATACGTTAACGCGTATCGAGGGTTCGAATCCCTCTCTCTCCGCCAACCCGAAACGCCGGCCGCAAGCCGGCGTTTTTTTTGCCCGCTAGCGCGAGCGACGGCCACCCGGAGGCCGCCTGCCCGACTGCTGCCTACCAGGCGGCCGGCCGGCCTGTCGGCGCCCCTTGTCTGCCACCAACTTCAACTGCCGCCCGCGCAACCGCACACCGGCGATGTTGCAAAGCTCTTTGCAATCGTTGTCATCGACATCGATGTATTTTCCCGCTCGCACATAACCGGGCAGCCGAACCGGCCCGTAGCGCACGCGAATTAATCGGCTGACGGTATAACCCAAAGCGTCCCACATGCGTCGGACCTCGCGGTTTCGTCCCTCGCAAAGCACCGCCCTGAACCATTGATTGTTGTCGCTGCCGCCATCGAACACACAGCGTTGAAAGCGCGCGACGCCATCATCCAGCTCGACTCCGGCAACCAGTTTTTTAACATCTTCATCGGCCACTGGACCGCGCACGCGACAGGCGTACTCGCGCTCGACCTCTGACGACGGGTGCATCAGCCCATGGGCCAGGTCACCATTGTCGGTGAACATCAGCAGGCCGCTGGTGTTGATATCGAGCCGGCCAATCGCAATCCATCGCGCGCTGCGCAGGTGCGGCAGGTGCTCGAACACCGTGGGGCGATTTTGCTCATCGCTGCGGGTGGTGACCCTGCCCTCGGGCTTGTGGTAGGCAATCAGCCGCACTTCTCGCGGCTCGGCAGGCTCGACACGGTAGCGACGCCGCTGATACTGGATGCGATCACCGACGCTTGCGCGATCGCCCAGTGTGGCGGCGCGTCCGTTAACCAGCAGGGCCCCGGCGGCGATCTCGGCTTCCAGTTGGCGTCGCGAGCCCAGTCCGGCGCGAGCCATTAGTTTCTGTAATCGCTCACCCATTGGATTTCCGCGCCTGCAAATAGCCCGATATTGTCTCACAGCCCGCGGCGACAATGCACCGACTCTGCCTTGCGCTGTTTAGCCAAAACGCATGGACCAAAAAGAGACGAGCATTTACCGCGCGCTGTAGCAGCAACCGATTGGCCGCGTGAAACACACTGACGCAGCACTGGCTCTGTTAGAATTTCCAGCCGCTTTCGGATGCCTTGCACATGTCAAACAACAGACCCTTCCTGCCACTGCAAATCGCGGTTCTGACTATCTCGGACAGCCGCACACTGGACGATGACCGATCCGGCGACACACTGCAGGAGCAACTGCTCGCCACCGGCCACACCTGCCTGCATCGATCCATAGTCAAGGACGACAAATACCAGATACGCGATGTTATTTCACACTGGATTGCCGACCCGCAGGTCGACGTCATCCTGACCACCGGTGGTACCGGCGTGACTGGCCGCGATGGTACACCGGAGGCGATTAGCCCGCTGTTGGATAAAGAAATCGAGGGCTTTGGAGAAATGTTTCGGGTACTGTCGTTCGAGGAAATCTGCACCTCGACGTTGCAGTCGAGGGCGCTGGCCGGTGTGGCCAACGCCACTTACGTTTTCGTTTTACCCGGTTCACCATCCGCCTGCAAAACCGGTTGGTCGCGTTTAATTGAAGCGCAACTCGACAACCGCACCATGCCGTGCAATCTGGTTATGCTGATGCCACGGTTAAACGAAAAATAGCGCACTTAAAACGACAGCGCTTCCCCGGCAATCGTCTGCAGATCCGACGCGCCGGGGTAGCGGGCGTTGGCGGGATCGGTGAATGTCTCGCGGCAGACAATTGCCCTGACGTCGGTACCGCGATCGTCACTGAGACGAATGGTATGAACCATTTCGACGAAGGACGGTGAGTTTTCGTTGAAGCCCCATCGCGTTGGTCGATTCAGCGCACCGATCGGATCACTTGAGTTGCGCGACCACTCTACATTAAACGTACCAGGCTCAACCATCGCCACCGGATCGCCGGCGACCTGCACGGTATTCACTTCGACATAACAGTTCAGCCCATCCGCCCAACGACCGTTAGCGGAAAAATACGCTCTGGCGGTATCAGGGGCGACGGGCAAAGACTGAGACAAGGTTACGACGGTACCACTGGACAAGCCATCATCGGCCGCACTAATTGGCAGCACCGACTGCCCTGGCATGGTGGTGCAGGCGGTCAATGCCAGTGCCCCCATACCCAATAAAAGTTGTATCGGTTTTTTCATCGCAAATTCACTCCACGTTTGATTGACGGTGAAGCGAGTCGCTGATACTGCAAACACAGCAATGGTTCGTTACTCAGCTAAAACCTGCGTTCACCAGATCATAAGCTTCACGTATCCGCTGTGTTCGTTCTGTCGCCATTTTGATCATTTCTGGTGGAAGCCCCTTGGCCACCAGCTTGTCGGGATGGTGCTGACTCATGAGCTTGCGATAAGCCCTTTTCACTTCCTGTTGTTCGGCGCCCTCTTTCAGACCGAGCAACTCGAGCGCCTGGGCGCGCGTCATGGTTGCACTGGCAGCGACGCGCGAATTGTCTTGCTGTCGATCAGCTCTGGCACTGGCGCGCACCAGCGCCTCCATCTGCCTGAATACAAAATCGGGAAAACGCAGCTGCGCACAAATACTCTTTAAGAGCTCCGATTCCTTGGGATGCAGCACACCGTCAGCGTACGCCGCCTGCAATTGAATTTCCATAAACAATCGCATGAGATTCGTGCGCCGACGACACTCGATACGAAACTGATCAATCACGCCGTGCAAGTCATAGTCGGCCGCCTTGCCCTCGGTAAACAGATCAATAGCGACCTTGCGCTGTTCATCGGTGAGTTGCATCTGACTCATGATGTTTCTGGCTTTGGCAATCTCGTCACTGGTGACTCGACCATCGACTTTGGCCAGATGACCCATGGTTGCAAAGGTGGCCGTGAAAAAGGCCATTTGCACGCGCTCCTGATTACCGGGTGGCAGCGCATCCTCCGCCAGGCTTTTCATACCGCTGTCGAAAGTCTGCCCCAGTGCCGCACCGATCAATGCACCGAGTGGCCCTCCGATCGCAAAGCCAAACCCGCCACCAAGCAGTTTGCCCCACCAACTCATATACGCAATCCCGTCATCGTGTTTCCGGCCGCCGCACCTGAATTAACTCCTGCAACAATGACGTCGCGTAAACGCCACGCTGCAACGCGAAGCGAAGCTGCACCACATCATCTTCAAGCCACTCGATTGCCAGATCGGTGGCCAGGGCGCGCAACGCGCGGCGCTCATGCTTCAACCCCGCTGACACGAGTCCGGACTGCAAGTCTTCGCAGGCGCTAATCGCGTGCCGCTCTATCTGCAGCGCCTCCCCCTCGACCGGTACCTCACCACGCCCCGCCAATGGGCCGGAAGGGTGAATATCCAGCGCCTCGCATCGCGCCTGTAACAGTTCGAGGCTGTCATCCGCGGGAAATCGACTGTTGCTGCCGTTCAGCATCAGCATGTCTCCGTCAATCACACGATCCCAGTTGCCGCGCTCGACGCGCTCGGCCAGTACTCGATTAAACAGGCAGGATCGAGCCGCGGACAGATATAACCCCTTTTTGAATCGACTGGCCTTCAACCTGCCGCTGAACAGGCGCCGCGCCTGGTGGAGATTGCCACCATCGTGACCAAACCTCTGCACACCATAGTAATTGGGAAAGCCGCGCTCGCGAACCTGGGCCACGCGTTGATCAAACAAATCCCGATCTCCATCGAGGCGACGAATGGTGATTTGAAATTGATTTGCGCGATGTGCCCCGCTGCGCAGCCGCTTGCGGCCGCGCGTCATTGAGAGCAATTGCCAGTTGTCAGCGCCTTCCAGTGCCGGCAGCGCTTCGCGGATCGGCCACGGCACGCTGAACCACTGAGAGGTGACGGCAATCCTGTCTTTCAGACCGGAATAATTGACCAGCCGCTCTTGCGTGCCCAGCAGTGCTGCAAGCTCTGCTGCCAGATCGCGCGTGTTGAGATCGGTCTTGCGTATCCGCAGCCACAGGTGCTCGCCATCGCCCTCTGGTTCAAAGCCCAGATGCTCATCGACGACAAAATCACTGGATTGGTTGCGAATTTCTCCGCTCGGCAGGGCTACGTGAGACGTAGTCGGGGTATTAAGTAGTTCCATGGCTGTGGACTGGATTATAATGCGGACAGGTGACGCGCGTTGCCTAATGTTGTTCGCAGCCGGCCCGGATCACAACCAGGCGGCCCCAGACCCCACCCATCGAACCATCCGAAGCCGGAAACCGCAGATCATGAGCAATCGGGATAACCTGGAGAGGCAAGAACTCGCAGCGCTTCTCGAACGCCTGCGAAAGGAGCACGCTGATCTCGATCAGGAGGTAGCCCTCGCGAGCGCCGAGCCCGCCACTGATCAGCTGTATCTGGGGAGAATGAAACGGCGCAAGCTGCAGTTGAAAGACATGATCATGCAGCTGCGAAGCGACGTGATGCCGGATATGCCCGCCTGACTCCAGGCGAACGAAGGTTTTTGGTTACTTCCGACCGCACATTGCGTGTGGCCGGGACAATTAGCTCGCTAGTGCACAGGCAAGCTGGGCAGGCGCTTATTTCAGCGCCAGCGGCTCGCTCGATTCGACCATTCTGACAAGCTCTGCGGCCGGACGGTAGCCGGGTATCTTGGTGCCGTCATCGAGGTAGATCAGCGGTGTGCCACGCAGGCCAACACGGTTAGCCAACTCCATATGTGACTGAATCGGGTTGGAACAGACCGCAGAATCCACTGTGCCGCCACTCTTGGCCACAGTCATGGCCTGCTGTTGATCATCGGAGCACCAGACGCTCTGGAGCTCGCGGAACGACGCGGATTCCATGCCGGCACGGGGAAACAGCAGGTAGCGAACCCGGATACCAGCGTCAGTGATGTCATCGATTTCGCGGTGCAGTTTTTGGCAAAAACCGCAATCGGAATCGGTGAACACGGTAATCCAGCGCTCGGCATCATTGGATTCATTGTTGAACACGACCATCTGGTCTTCGGGCATTTCGCTGATCAGCGACAGTTGCAGCTCACCGCGCCGCTGATCGCTGATATTGACGCGATTTTCAAGGTCGATGATGCTGCCGTCGAGCATGAATTTGCCGTCCGGCGACAGATAATAGACCTGTGATTCGCTAACCAGCTCAAAAATTCCGGGCAGCACGGTCTCCGAAATACTGTCCACCACCAGATCGGGCATTCGTTCAAGCAACGCCTGGCGCAATTTTTCTTCATCGCTGGCGTCCTGAGCCAGCAGCGGCGCAGACAACAGCGAGCCGAGCATCGCAATCAGCCCGGTCAGTTTAAATATTCTCATCGATTCACCCTGTGTAAACTCGGTTTCCCAACGTATGGACTATAGCCTGATCGGTAAGTTCTGCTCTATAACGAAGCACGTCCGGGAAATACGGCACGAAGTTGCGCACTTGCCAGACATCGGTTACCGAGAACGAGCCGCGACAATGCGACCTGATCGATTATTTTAACGCTTGCGCCGCACCCCGATTCCGGGGCGTCGCCAGTATGAGCGCGGGCAGGCTACCGCAATAGTGGATTGTGCCGCAACAGTTGCTAGCCACGCGGATGGTGGCCCTGATGCAGTTTTTTTAATCGTTCCGCCGCAACGTGGGTGTAGATTTGTGTCGTCGAAATATTACTGTGGCCAAGCAGCATCTGCACCACCCGCAAGTCGGCCTGATTGTTGACCAGATGGGTGGCAAAGGCGTGGCGCAGAGTGTGGGGCGACAACGGCTGTGTGATTTCGGCAATGGCGGCGTACTTTTTTACCCGGTACCAGAATGCCTGACGCGTCAGACTGCCCCCGCGACGCGTGACGAAAAGACTGTCTGATTCACCATTGCTGCCGAGCAATTGCGGCCGGGCGGCCGTCAGATACGCTTCCAGGCTGTCGCGGGCAAAGTCGCCTATCGGCAACAATCGCTCTTTGCCCCCTTTGCCGAACACACGCATCAGGCCAGCGGTGAGATTGACCTGCCCAACACACAGCGCAATCAACTCGGATACCCGAAGCCCGCTGGAATAGGTCAGCTCCAGCATCGCCAGATCCCGGCTCCCTTCCGCACTTGAGCGATCCGGCGCGCTAAGAAGACGCGCGATCTGTTCTTCGGTGAGCGAATGTGGCAGAGCGCGGCCAACTCTCGGCGCCTCGACGAGCGCTGTCGGATCGTTGTCGATCAGCCGCTCGCGAACCAAAAATCGGTAAAACCGTTTCAAGCTCGACAACAACCGCGCCGTGGTTCGAGCACTGACGCCATTGTGCACGCGCAACGCAAGATACGACAGCACATGCTCGCTGCCGCAGTCGCCCAGACCAACCCCCTGTTGATTCAGCCAATTCGAGTAAAGCCTCAGGTCGCTGCCATAAGATGCCACTGTGTTTTCGCTCAAGCCGCGCTCCAGCCACAGATAGTGTCGAAACCGTTCCAGCAAACCGTCGTTATTCAAGTGTCCCGAATCAGAAGTCATCAACCTGGTTAACCCGATATGGGGCCAGCCCACGCGCATCGCCGCATAGACGGCCGGACCGAAGACCATACATTAAGGTACAATTAATACGCGGCGTTAACGGCATTACCTGCGAGACAGGGACGCAACATCGCCCGCGTCGCGCAGCCCAATGCCAAGCCAACTGAAGCAGAATCATGTCGCTTTGCGATACCACGCCAGCAGCTCGCTGGTTGCGGCAGTTGATGTCATCGGCAACGGCACATCAACGGGCCATACAGCGATTATTCACAGCGGACACCCGTCACTTTTTACCACCACATCAGCTATAAGGTCAGTCGCCAAACCAATCGTGCACGCAGGATTCGCGCACCAGGTCGGCAGCAACCCGCAGCCTGCAACCCTTGGCAGTACGTCGCTGCAAGCACATGAACCATTTCGATTAAAACTCTCTATGCCTTCAACTGAATCAAACACATCCGCCGCACTGGATATGGAAGAAGCGAGAGCAAAAGTGCTACTTGCGGTTACGACGTGCAAAGAAATAGAAACAATAAAATTGACAGATGCTGCGGGACGCACCAGCGCCGGTGATATAACCGCAAGGCACAATATTCCACACTTTCGAAATTCTGCAATGGATGGCTATGCGGTTCGCTATGACGCAGTAGAAGTGGGTGTTCCGATGCCAGTTGCAGGCGTGTCGCTCGCAGGCCACCCTTACCCTGCACCGATTGAAAACAATCAGGCTGTGCGCATTACCACGGGCGCACAAATTCCGTCGGGCGCCGACACTATCGTGATTCAGGAGAACACCAGCAGTGACGGCGACACCGTGACGGTGAACAGCTCGCCTGTGCAAGGACAACACAATCGCCACCCGGGAGACGATATCGAGAAGAACCAGACACTGGTTAAGGCCGGACAAAATATCACTGTTGCCACTGCCGGACTGCTCGCGGGTCAGGGTTTCGAGTACGTCGACGTCATTCGACAGCCACGCGTGGGTCTGTTTTCCACTGGTGATGAACTGTGCGATCCGGGCAGCGAGCTCGGCGCAGGACAAATCTACGACAGCAACCGGATTACGCTCGCTTCAATGCTGCGGCGCATCGGCGCCATTGTGGATGACCTTGGTATCGTCCGAGACAACCGGGATAGCATCGAACAGGCACTCAATCACCGCGACCAGTTCGATTTCATGATATCCAGTGGCGGCGTATCAGTTGGAGAGGCCGATTTCATAAAATCGGCACTGCAGGATAACGCGGAGTTGCTATTCTGGAAAATTGCAATGAAACCGGGCAAACCGCTGGTCAGCGCTCGACTAAAAAGCGGCGCCATGTATTTTGGATTACCGGGTAATCCCGTATCGTCGATGGTGACTTGTGCACATTTGGTGATACCGGCAATTATGAAATTTGCCGCCATGCCACACGATCCGCCGCGACGCCTACTGGCAACCAATCAGGATACCCTGACAAAAGAAGCAGGCCGATTCGAATTCCAGCGCGGCATCGCAATATCGCAGGATCACGGCTATGTCGTTCAGAGCACCGGGGCGCAGGACTCTCATGTTTTGAGCTCCATGAGTGCTGCCAACTGCTTCATTTGTCTGCCACGCAAGTCTACTGGTGCAGCCGCTGGATCATCGGTGGAAATTATCCTTTTCTCTGACCTGCCCGGCCTTGCTTGAACAGACAATACTTTGTCCATTGCGCAGAGTATCCACGTAATTATTTACGAACCTCTGGCGCGCGTGTTCACGCCAGAGCGGGCGTTTTTCACTGACTGTTCACGGTAAGCCTGACCGGGTGTCCCATCCGCATGCAGAGTCGAAGGTCTCGCCAGTATCGATCATTACGGCACTAAGCCGCTCAGAAGAAACAGGGTGCAGCGGCTGCCCGGTTGCTGAAACAGCGCCTGGTACGGCGTGAACAGAGTCGATTGTTGATCGAGAATCGGCGTATTAACAATGCGAGTTGAACTTTTCTCCATTGCGCCGCCACCAACCGTGCATGCGTTTGTGACATCAAAAGTATTCAGAATGCGTCAGTTTTTTTGGTATCTGGATATTTTGGTGCCAGAAAACCGTCCGTAGAGCGTTCGGTTATCCCCATCGATCAGGATCCACAGCAACCCCAGGCCGAATGGTGCAAGCGTGACTATTGCCAGCACCATCCGCTTCAGGCATTGCCATACCGTGACCAATTTCTGATCCGGGCCTGTCAATCGAAGTTGCCAGGCACTCATTCCCAAGGTCTGCCCACCGTGCGTCCAAAACCAAAGATAAAAGCACGGCGGCACCAACATGAGAACAACATAAAAGATTGGACTGCCAACTGCAGTGCCGCCATTGAGGGCCACGGCGACTGCGCTGATCGCAAACATGACGGCAATGACGAGAAACGAATCGTAGAGCATGGCCATCAATCGACGCAGCAAAACAAACAAACCTCGCTCCGGTTGAGCGATATCGGTATTCGATGAGGGTTCCGGTTTATTCAAGTGTTTCCAGGCTCCGCCAAAAAGTTACAGATCACCGAGTCGCTCAGCCAATGCCACCCGTGATCGCAATCAACCACACGCCCACTGCATCCAATTGCGTATGCAGACCGATGCCGATCAGTCTATTGAATGCGTCAACCGATATTGTGAATGCTGATATCAACAGTGGCAATGTAACTTTAGTCATGACAAGTTATTCCATCAGTTCAATTGACCGCATGGGTTCAGCATTCCGATTCACTAAGTACGCTACACACGAATTGATTGATACTTTTTCTTCAATCTTTAGCGTCAACGACATTCAAAACAGAGTTTCAGAACCAATCTGGCGCTTTTTTTGATTAAAATTCATTGCAAAGTTACGGTTTTTATTGAATTCAAACAATTAGCGATTATAATCCACCCGCCTGTTAATCATTTGGAGATCTAAATGGCAAGAACCAAAAAGACCGCTGCGAAGAAAAAGGCCACCGGTAAGAAACGAGGTCGTCCAGCTGGGTCAACTTCTGTTGGTAAGAAGAAAGCTCGCGGTAAAAAGAAAGCCGCCGGGAAGAAAAAAGCCTCTTCCAAGAAAAAAGCTTCCAAGAAAAAGGCTTCTTCCAAGAAGAAAGCACGTGGTTCAGGTGTAACCGCTGCGCTGGCTGAAATGCGCAAGAAACTTGCTGCAGCCAAAGCCGAGCTCAAGGTTGCAAAAGCAGAAGCTGCTGCCGCCGGCAAGAAAGAAGAGCAACTGGCCAAGGTCATCGACGGTCTGAAGCAAATCAACGCTATATCAGCCAAAGGCATGGCTGCCGGTGCGACCAAAAAGCGCCGCAAAAAGAAGCGTTCTGCCAAGAAGTAAGCTCTACCCCTACTCTCATTTACCGAGAGTAAGCGCGAAAAAGGCAGCTGGATGGCTGCCTTTTTCGTTCTCGCACCACTGTGGTGCGATATTGGCCGCCAGCTGACGCAACAATCTGGATATAAGTCAGTGGAATAATCGTCGCAAACCGCGTGCTGCGCCCGTTGTCACGCAAACCACAATGGAACGGTTGCTGCGGTTATGACTCACAACGGCTTTTAGCAAGCGTTGACTCGCACTGGCCGATCCCGGGGTCAGCGCCGAAACAACGGGACCCTGGTGTTCAGGATATCCGTCGAACCCCCACCAGCGCGATTAAACCAAACATGACCAGTGGTATTAATGTGCTGGTTGCCGGATTGAGGCCATAAGCCAGCCCAAGATGGGTAAATAGACGGTTGATGAGAAAGAATCCTATGCCGAGCAGAATGCCAACGAAAATCTTCTGGCCGGTTCCCCCACTTCGTTGCGATCCGAAAACGAATGGCAGCGACAGCAACAGCATGACCAGTGTCGCTACCGGGTTGGCTATTTTAGTCCACAGCGCGAGTTCTATCTGCCGGCTGTCGAGCTGATTGCTCCGCAAGTAGGCAATTTGTTTTAGCAGATTACTGACCGACATGGATTCAACCGGCACCGATAGCCCCTGCAGCAACTCTGTGTTGACGAGCCTGGGCCAGACTTCAGTCTCCATTTCACTGATAACCACTCGCTCGCCGGTGTAGTCATTTCTAACCACACCGCTAAGCTGCCAGCTGCCATCGACTTGTTGCACCGCCTTGCCGGCCGCCACCACGGTTGACAGTTGACCCTGATCAAATTCATAGACGCGCACGTCAATCAGGCTGATATCGGGCAGAACGGTCTTGATGTTAATGTAGCGGTTATCTGATCGCGCCCAATAACCGGTCCTTTCACTGATCGATACACGCTTGGCCAGGGCGGCACTGCGCATCTCCTGGGCCTGAATTTCACTACGCGGCATCACGAACTCACCGATCAGCACCACGGCGGCCATCAGAATCAATCCAATCATCAGCACTGATTTGACGATTTGCGCGATAGAAATGCCGGCTGATCGCATTACCGTCAATTCGCTTTGTGACGCCAGCGCCCCCATACCCAAAAGGCTGCCGAGTAGTACCGCCGACGGAAACAGTTCATAGGCACTACCCGGAATTCGCAGCAGCACGTATATCGCGGCGATCGGCAGTGAATAATCCCCGCGGCCGACGTCATCGAGCTCCCGAATGAAGCCGAAAACTGCCGACAGGGCGACCAGCACCACAACGACAAGCAGGGTGTTGAGCAGTATCGTTTTACCGATGTAGCGAGAAAGCAGGTTCACGCCAATGCACCCCTGTCACCCGACTTGCCGGTAATCCAGCTTATGCCATAGAGCTTCACCGCCAGTATGGCCGCCAGCGCCAGCAACAGGATGTGCACCCACCAAAGCCCGATCACAGGCGAAAGGGTGCCCGCTGCAATCCACTTGCGACTCAGAACGAGAAGATTGGCGTAAGGCACATAGATCAGAATCGCCAGCGCGATTCTGGAGTAGCGCCCCTGTCTGGGAGAAGTGTGCGACAACGGAACGGCCAGTATCGCCAGCAGGACTGCAGCCAGCGGAATCGAGATCCGCCATTGCAACTCGGCGCTGGCTGCCTGGCTATCCGATTGCCACAGGCTGGTCATGGAAAAGGACTCTACCTTACCGACGCTTGATGTCGATTCGCGCTCGGGTAGTTTGATCCCATGCTGCGCAAATCGCGTGGTGCGGTACTGGCTGCTGCCCGGTTGTGCAACGGTACTCGCGCCGTCGACGAATACGATAAATTCGTCCCCGGTCAATTCGTCGTGTTGATACACCGCGTAGCTGGCCGTTTCGACTTCAAAGGAGCCATCGGCCAGCTCACGGTGGACAAAGATATTCTCAAACTGTTGTTTGTTTTCAGCCAGTGACTCTGTAAATACCACAGCTTTTCCGTCGAGCAACTCGACAAAGCGACCCGCATTCAGCAATCCGGCCACGGAACGAGATGCGATTTGATCCGCCAGCACGCGCTCATATCTGGCGGCCCACGGAGACACCCAGATAGTAAGAATACCGATCAACACCACGCCGATCAGACCCGCGACAATGGCCGGACGATAGAGCGCCTTGAGTCCAGCGCCACAGGCGGCAATCGCCGACATCTCGCTATCTCGGTAGAGACGCCCGAAGCCGAGCAGCACGCCGAGATACAAACCCAGTGGTATCAGGGTTACCAGCAGATTAACCGATTTCACGGCCACCAGCGCCAGCAGCATTTCGGGTGCGACCGTACCGTCGGTGACCTTGGAGAGCGTGCGCGCGAGCACGTTCGCAATCATGATCACCAGCAATACGATGGTGACCGCTAACCAGGTCTGGGTAATTTCCCTGAATACGTAACGATCCAGATGATTGCGCATAGGCAGATTCTAGCGACCGGGTGACTGGTGAGCGCACCAACCAGTGCAAAGCAGTTGGGGATAGGCGGTGCACGTAGCAAACGGATGGCATTTCAAGACATTGACGCCCGCGATTGAAGCACTGCGCCGTCACCTTAGTATAGCAACGCAGTGCATATCTTGCCCCCAGGCGGTGATACCGGTATTAAATCGTAATAGACAGCCAACAGAACCATTGGCCGAACTGCGCACCATGGCTTTGGCAGAATGGACAATTCAATCTATCAATCCCGAACGATCATCAATGGCAAATCACGGGCTTGTGTGTACCTTACCCCGCTCGTTCGTCAATTGCGCCGGCCAATGCCGGTTCGTGTTAGAGTTTGGCTGTTCAGCGCCCTTTGCAAACACATTCACGCGCGCAGCCTATTTCGAGGGAAGCCATCTTGCAAATCAAAGCCTCGCACGCCAACCCAATCAATCAAAAGACGCAATGTCTGGTAGTGCCCGTCAACCACTCCAGGAAATTGACCGGTACGGCCGCCGCTCTGAATGAGCAAGCGGATCAACTGCTAAGCAAACTAATCAAACAGGGCGACCTGGCAGATACTGCGGGGGCGACACTACTGTTGCCGACCGGTGCGGGTGCAGGCGCTCGGCGCGTACTGCTGATCAACGCGCCAACTGGCAAAGTATCCGCGGCAGATTTTGAAAAGATGGCCGCGGCGCAGGCGCGGACGGTGACTGGCACGGCAGCCAGCGATTGCATCAGTTGCCTGATGAATGTCGAAGTCGATGGGCGCGACACCACGTGGAAAGCCAGGGCGATTGCCAGCGCCGCCATCAATGCGACCTATCAGTTCAACGAGCACAAGAGCAAGCCGTCAAAGGCGGCCTCGTCACTGAAAAAACTCACGCTCGCTTGTGAATCCAAAGCCGATACCAAACCCGCCGAAAAGGGTATCAGTCAAGGCAGCGCGATTGCCGCCGGCACCGCTGTGGCCCGCGATCTGGGCAATCTGGCCCCTAACGTATGCACACCTGACTATCTGGCCAAATATGCCGGCAACCTGCGCCGCGACTGGAAGACATTGAAGGTCAGCGTGCTCGACGAAGCACAAATGAGCAAATTGAAAATGGGTGCGCTGCTCAGTGTCTCTGCCGGCAGCGAGCAGCCGGCCAGGTTGATTTCCATGCAATACAACGGCGCTGCCGCGTCGAAAAAACCCTACGTGCTGATTGGGAAAGGAATCACTTTCGATACCGGCGGCATATCGCTGAAGCCGGGTGCCGGCATGGACGAAATGAAGTTCGATATGTGTGGTGCCGCCAGTGTATTCGGTGTCATGCGAGCCGTAGTCGAATTGCAGCTGCCGATCAATGTGGTTGGACTGGTTGCTGCGGCGGAAAATATGCCAAGTGGTTGCGCCACCCGCCCCGGGGACGTCGTCACCAGCATGTCGGGCCAGACTGTTGAAATCCTCAACACCGATGCCGAGGGCCGACTGGTCCTGTGCGACGCACTGACCTACGCCGCCCGCTACAAACCCGAGACAGTCGTCGATATCGCAACGCTAACGGGTGCCTGTATCGTTGCCTTGGGCAATGATGTGTCTGCACTGATGGGCAACGATGATGAACTTGCCGATGACCTCTACCAGGCGGGACTCGCCGCTGGTGACAAATGCTGGCGGTTGCCAATCTGGGATGAATACCAGCAACTCTTGAAGAGCAATTTTGCCGACATACCCAACATTGCCGGGCGTGCCGCGGGCTCGATTACCGCCGGCTGTTTTCTCTCCCGCTTTGCCGCTGACTATCGCTGGGCACACCTGGATATCGCAGGTGTGGCCTGGAAACAGGGCGGTGCGAAGGGCGCAACCGGACGCCCGGTGCCGCTGCTGATGCAGTACCTTCTGGATAAGTGCAGCTGAATCAGGCAGACCACACGCCGCGCTTTGCCGATCCCGCACCCTTTGGCGCCACCCGTACACTGTCGCTGACATGACCAAAATCGAGTTCTACATTCTGCAGGCGGACGCCAGTCAGGGACGCCTGCAATTGGTCGATGACCTGCTGCACCGCTCGATGCGCGCCGGCAAAGCGGTGCATATTCACACCTGCAGTGCGCGCAGCTGTGACTCACTAAGACAACGTTATCGCGAGTACACACAGGGTGCGCAGCCAGTATTGTCGATTGACCATACCGGCGAGCCGGACCAGCATCTGCAGGTGCTGGTGAATCTCGCGCCGGAAGTGCCGCATTTTTTCAGCCGGTTCGAAAAAACGCTCGAGATCATCGATCGGGATGACACCATCAAGCTGCTCGGCCGCGAGCGTTATCAGTTCTATCGAAATCGCGGCTATCCGCTCGCTCACCACGACGTCGGTGCCTCAGCCGAGCAGACTCCGAAACAGAATCGGCTGGAATATTTCGAACCCGCCTGAGCGACGCAGCATTCCACCGCTACGCACCGGGTTAGACTACAATATATAAGGTGTGGTGCATCCGAGTATCCAATACCAAGCGCCACCGCCACCATTCGCGTCTCTCGTGTTGCACCGCCCCCTCGCGGATCGACTGCGACACGCTATTCACCTTTGAAAAATAGCTCTGCCTCCCGTCATGGATACTACCTACAACCCCTCGGCAATCGAACAAACCTGGTACGAGTACTGGGAGCGCAACAATCATTTTGTGCCAGCGGCCACGGGCGAGCCGTACTGCATCATGATTCCGCCACCAAACGTCACTGGCACCCTGCACATGGGCCATGCGTTCCAGGATACGGTGATGGACACATTGATTCGTTATCACCGCATGAAAGGTGACAGCACATTGTGGCAGCCTGGCACCGACCACGCCGGCATCGCAACGCAAATGGTGGTTGAACGGCAACTGGCCCAGCAACAGCAAAGTCGCCACGACCTCGGTCGCGATAAATTTGTCGAAAAAGTCTGGCAGTGGAAAGAGGAATCAGGTGGCCAAATTACTCGTCAGTTGCGTCGCATGGGCGCCTCGCCAGACTGGAATCGCGAACGCTTCACGATGGACGAGGGCCTCTCCCATGCAGTACGCGAGGTGTTTGTCAGCCTCTATGATCAGGGCCTGATTTATCGCGGCAAGCGACTCGTCAACTGGGATCCTGTGCTGCACACCGCGCTGTCGGATCTGGAAGTGCTGAGTGAAGAGGAAAACGGACACCTCTGGCACATGCGCTATCCGCTGGCAAACGGCGACGGGCATCTGGTGGTCGCTACCACCCGCCCCGAAACCATGCTGGGTGATACCGCTGTGGCCGTGCACCCGGAAGATGAGCGCTATCAACACCTGATTGGCCAATCGATCACCTTGCCGATAACCGGGCGCACCATCCCGATTGTCGCAGACGATTATGTCGATCCGGAATTCGGATCGGGTTGCGTAAAAATCACACCGGCTCACGACTTCAACGACTACGCACTCGGCCAGCGCCACGATCTGGACATCATCAATATTTTTACCGAAAGCGCGAGCATTAACGATAACGCCCCTCAATCCTATCGCGGCCTCGATCGCTACGACGCCCGCAAACGCGTCGTCGCCGATCTCCAGCAGCTCGACCTGATCGAGAAAATCGAAGATCACAAATTAATGGTGCCGCGTGGCGATCGAAGCAATTCTGTCGTCGAGCCTTTTCTGACCGACCAATGGTACGTCGACCTCACCGTTGAAACGCAGGCCGACGGCAGGCCCGGTGGCAAGACAGCCATCACCCTGCCCGCCATTCAGGCGGTATCGGGTGGTGCGATCAAGTTCGTGCCGGAAAACTGGTCTAAAACCTACTTTCAGTGGCTGGACAACATCGAAGACTGGTGCATTAGCCGACAAATCTGGTGGGGACATCGCATCCCTGCCTGGTACGACAACGAAGGCAATATCTATGTCGCTCAAACCGAGGCACAGGCCAGAGAAAAATACGGCATCGACGACTCCGTTGAACTGAATCAGGACGAGGACGTACTCGACACCTGGTTTTCATCCGCACTCTGGCCCTTTTCTACACTGGGCTGGCCGGAGAATACCGACGCGCTGAAAACCTGGTACCCAACATCAGTATTGGTCACAGGCTTTGACATCATTTTTTTCTGGGTCGCCCGAATGATCATGTTCGGCGTCAAGTTCATGGACGGCGAAGTCCCTTTCAGGGAAGTCTATATTCACGGGCTCGTTCGCGATGCAAACGGCCAGAAGATGTCCAAGTCCAAGGGCAATGTACTTGACCCGCTGGATATCATCGACGGCATCGACCTCGAAGCACTGGTCGAGAAACGAACCGGCAACATGATGCAGGATCACCTGGCCGACAAGATCGCAAAGCAAACACGCAAGGAGTTTCCGGACGGCATTGCCGGATTCGGCACAGATGCGTTGCGATTCACATTCTCTGCGCTGGCATCGACCGGACGCGACATCCGTTTTGATCTAAAGCGCGTCGAAGGCTACCGGAATTTCTGCAACAAACTCTGGAACGCCACTCGCTACGTCCTGATGAATACGGAAGACCTGTCGACTGATCACAGTCAGGCCAAACTGTCACTGGCAGATCGCTGGATTATGGCGCGGCTGCAGCGACTGGAAAAAGATGTCACTGATCACATCGATCACTACCGCCTCGATCTGGCGGCGCGCGATTTGTACGAGTTCACCTGGAATGAATACTGTGACTGGTACCTGGAAATGGCAAAGCCAGTTCTAAATGGCGATGCCACCGAGGCTGAGCGGCTCGGTACGCGGCAGACCATGATCAAAGTACTGGAGGCGACACTCAGACTAGCCCACCCGATGATGCCCTACATCACAGAGGAACTTTGGCAAAAGGTAGCAGAGCGAGCAGACGTAAAAGGGGACACCATTATGCGTCAACCCTGGCCGACTGCCGACGACAAATACACTGACGAGCAGGCCGAGGCCGAGATTGAATGGGTCAAGTCATTCGTACTTGGGATTCGCCGCATTCGCGCAGAAATGGATATTTCGCCCGCCAAAAAACTACCGGTGATTTGCAACAATGCATCTGTGCAGGATGCAAAACGCCTGACTGATCAGGCCAGCCTGATCGAATCGCTGGCGCGTACCGAAACGCTGCGACTACTGGCTGATGATGAACCCGCACCGGAGGCCGCCACCGCGCTGGTGGGCGAAATGCAAATTCTGATTCCGCTGGCCGGACTGATCGATAAACAGGCTGAGCTTGAGCGACTTAACAAAGAGATGGCGAAGCTTGAAAAAGAGTGTGGCCGCCTGAGCGGCAAACTGGCCAACGAAAAGTTTGTCTCCAAAGCCCCGGCAGAAGTCGTACAGAAAGAGCAGCAAAAACTGGCCGAAGCACAGCAGTCGATCACTCAGTTGCAGCAGCAGCGCGAGCGAATAGAAAAACTGTGACTAGTAACAATTATCACCCGCCGCGTCAGGGTATCTGTTCACAGTACGCCTGTCGTACCCGTGGGCGGTGTCGGTCGTACTCAAATACCCATGTATGTTCCGTGCGACCTCCTACCCCACGAGCACGACAGACGCACTGTGAACAGCCACTGAAAAACGCCTGTTGCGGCGTGAACGCCTACCGCGTCAGGCGGGTGTTTCAAGCGGCGCCTTCGCTCGCCCTGACGCTTTTTCCTTAGCCCGCACCCACTGGTTCATGTGGATCACATAGATCAAATCATCTCCACGCTCACGGCTCGTCTCACAGCCGGCCACACACTGTTGCAATACCTGTTCTGCACGCTGGTTAACGAGCGTATCGTCATAGCGCAGCAAGGCACCGTGCGATACCAGCTTCAGCGAATCAGCGTAGCGCACCATTTGCGGCACAATCTGTAGTAATTTTCGGCTCAGGATCAGCGCATCCTGCAATCGAGCGGTGCTCAATAAAAACGCAAATTGACCATTGCCGAGATAGGCCAGTGATCGCTCCCCCTTATAAACATTGGCAAGGGCCCCTCGAACGATTTTCAGCATCGGCTCACTGCTGCCTAAATCCATGCGATCACCGCTGGTGGCAACGATCTCGATATTCAGTAACAACAGGCACTGACAACCGGCTGTCAGTTTCAATTGCTCGTCTATCGCGTCGTTCAATTCGTGGCTGCCGAGAATGGCCCCGCGCCGTACTGCCGGGACGTTGGCGACTGGTTCTGGCTCGGCGATAGTCGGCTCTGGTTGTTGTTCTGGTTGTTGTTCTGGCTCGGGTGGATGTTCCACAAATCCAAACAACTGTAATTCTTCCATGCCGTCGATATCCACACTGTCGGCCCGCCAGGACACTGTCAAGGGATCGCCTTGTATTGGGGTCAGGGCTAATGTCATATGTTCGGCTGAAACCTGTTGCAACTGATTGAGTGGCTGACCGGCAACATCGGCAAACGCTTTGTCAGCTACAGCGCCGAGTAGCGATTGCGCCCCCCGGCTGGCAACGATAATCCCGTCCGTTGGATCGACGACAAGCAGAGGCTGATCCAGCGCGGCGATCAGTTGCTGGACAGGCAAGGTTTGATCAACTGCTAACAGGTCCTGCGAATCTGGCACGTCGACGGGATCCTGGATTTTCAATGCCACCAGCGACGCCAGCCGCTGACACAGAACAACCGGGCTTTCGTTTTTATCGAAACAGACTGCCGCCCGAAGTTCGAGTGCCTGCATCGAAACGCTATTAGTCAACTGATCCGCCAGCAAAACAATCTGACTGGATTCTGCCATTGACCGCAGTCTGGCATTCAGTTCGGGACTCTCCACGCAAAAACTCTGATCGACTGCGATCAGATCAGGATGATATTGATCGTCAAGTAATGACAGTGCCGAGTCGCTATCACGCGCCACCTCGACGCTATGGCCCGCTTTGCCCGCCGCGTTACTCAATGCAATACAAACACTCGGCTCGTTGTCGATAAACAGCATTCGACACTCGCCCGCTGCCAGCGACGGATCCTGCGGCACATGAGATTCGGTTGAGGCGTCTCCGCTCGCTGCCAACAGACGTTGCAACTGCTGGTAGTTACGCCACAACAGCGCGCGCGTGGCGGGCCGCCGCTTGACGATGGCACGCACCTCACCGGAAACCTGCTGGCACAATACGACGACGGGCAGGTTGCTGTGATCCGCTGCCGAAAGTGTTTGCAGCAGGTCCTCAAGCGCGGCGGAGTTTTTCTCTGGCCATCCCAGCACTACTCCTGCGTAGTCCGCGCCAAAGGTTGCGAACCGATTGGACAGCGCCGCCTCAGCCTGCCCGGGATCGGTGTGGCAGTCCGCATCAATCAATTTCTTTTTGCAAAAATCTCGCAGTACATGCAGCATCGGCGCAGACTGTTCTACGATCAACAGCTTTTTCTTATTGTTCTGATTTTGCATCGCATTAATTTCTGGATTCGACGACGCGGGCGGTTCGCCGATACCATACGGCGCATCGCCACCCGTAAACGCCAGTGTGCAGCGCGATCGGGGGTCTTTCCAGTTCGATACGGAAAGAATCCCCTGACCCAGAGGCATCCCTAGGTGGTCAGGCGTTCCAGATCCGCCAGAAACTGCAGCGCATGTTCTTTGTTGTCGCCGCACATCTGCTCGCTGGGTTGCAATTGCGAGCACACCTGCGGGCGTCGCGGATCATTGAACAATGCACATTGCCGCTCATCAGTCAGGTGCAAACACCACTGCCCTGCCGCTTTGCCATCTGGCATACCGGGCATGGGTGTACTGATAGACGGGGCGATGCAGCAGGCACCACAAGCTGGGCGACACTTCAAAGGAACCACCTTGGCGATTAAACCAGGCCGTGAAACGGGTGCACCTGAACGGTATCGCCCGCTTTGATGCCGTCACTTTCAGGCGGCAGAACGATCAGGCAGTTCGCCTGACACATGGAACTTAAACGCCCGGCCCCCTGTTTGCCGGTCAGCCTGACTATCGCCTGCCCATTTTCGGCGATCTGCAGAATTCCGCGCTGATATTCAACCCTGCCAGGCGATTTTCGAATCGGTTCCGCGCTGTTGGCCGAGACAGTGAAAGGCTCAGTGTGTTGCACGCCCATCAACCGCAGCAGCGCCGGTTTTACAAACTCGTAGAAAGTCACCATCACCGCCACCGGATTGCCGGGCAGGCCAAAGAAATGCGCATCGCCAACCTGCCCGAAAGCCAGTGGTCGACCGGGTCGCATCGCCAGTTTCCAAAAACTGACATCGCCGAGTTCTGCCAGCGTGTCGCTAACAAAATCTGCCGCACCGGCAGATACGCCACCCGATGAGATGATCAGGTCGGCGCGGCTGGCAGCATCTTCAAAGACGTCGCGAGTGGCCTGCGGATTATCCGGTACCAGCCCCATGTCGATCAGTTCGACATCCATGCGCGCAAGCATGGCAAAAATCGTATGTCGATTGCTGTCGAACAGTTCGCCATCACCCAGTGTCTGCCCGGCATGCGTCTCGAGCGCACGCAGTTCATCACCGGTGCTGAAGTAGGCGACGCGAGGCTTCCTTACCACGGAAAGTCCGTCGATCCCGAGCGATGCCATCAGGCCGACGTGCGCCGGCGTTATCAGCGTGCCAGCCTCGATCACCTGCTCCCCAGCGCGGATATCTTCCCCCGCCTTGCGCACATTGCGCCCGGCCGGCGTCGAGCCATCGATGGTCACGCTGTTCTCGGTTGCCTCGACGTGCTCCTGAATAATGACTGTGTCGGTGCCGGCCGGCATCATGCCACCTGTCATGATGCGAACCGCGTGGCCGGCGGCTAGATCCTGGCCCAGCGGTGTTCCCGCCCAGACCGTACCGGCCAGTGGCAGCGTGCGCTCGCCTTGGGCGGGCATATCGCTGGCGGCGACGGCATAACCGTCCATCGCGCTATTGGTGTAGGCGGGCACATCGATGGGAGAACTGACTGGCTCGGCGCACACGCGATTGAGGCTTTCTCGCACCCCCACTTGCTCACTGCTGCCGATGGGGATGATTCGCTCAGCGAGCCGGGCTCTGGCCACACTGACCGGCAGCAGTCCGTCTTCGTTCACATCATCACAAGAGGGCTGTCTGTCTATTGCCATGCGCTTTTCAACTCTTGTTCAATCTGTAGCTTTTGCGCCTCGGTGTTGATATTGACAAACCCTTGCGCGTAATCGCTACAGTCGACTTGCAGCATATTGTGCGATTCGAACCATCGATCAATCTTGCGTTCACCACGTTGCAGGTAGTCTTGCAAACTGGGCAACAGCGCCACGCTGATCAGACTAAACACTGGCTGGCTGCGCTGCCCGTCGTGAGCCATTCCGATGTCTGCGCCTGCCGTTTGCACCTGCTGCCAGATATGCGGCAACAGCGCCGCCGGCTGCAGGGGCGAATCACAGGGGCAGGTATATAGCCAGTTCGTTGTCACCACAGACATCGCAGCCTCGACACCTGCCAACGGCCCCTGATAGCCCTCGATGCTATCGGCAACTACTCTGGCACCAAATGCCTCGTAGCTGGATTGATTGCGATTGGCATTCACCAGCACGCTGGACACATTTTTGCGCAGCGTGTCGATCACGTAGCCCACCATGGGACGCCCGGCCAGCTCGACGAGACCTTTGTCGACACCGTTCATACGCCGCCCCATACCGCCGGCCAATACCACCGCACTGACCTCTTGCTCGATAGTCACACCGATAAACCGGGCTGGGAAAAATAGTTGTCGAGAAACTGATCGAATGGCACGTCGTCTGACGCTTCAATGTCAGTTTGTTTTTGCAGCGATTCTTCAACTTGCTTGCGGTGTGCTGCCATCTCATCTGCGCTGGGCGGATGTTCCGCAAAGTAATCCTGATGCTGTTTTGACATTCGCAACCCGAAGTAGAAGAAGTCTTCGTCGTTGGCGCGCAATTCATTTAGCATCTGGCCGGATGGTGTGCGCGCTGGATCGTGAATTTTTTCCAGCTGCCGTGACAGGGAATTGCAGTAGTGACGCGGCTGATTAGGCCGGTCCAGTAGATCGCACAGATCGCCAATTGCATCCAGAATCTCTGATCCCCAGTCGCGCAGTGCAACGGTTGCGTCACCTCGCTCAAGCATCAGGTCCGGATCGCGTCCGTTGTGCGCGACGTTGAGCAGATTTCGCCTGAACTGTGCCTGATCCTCAATGGTCAGCGGCGGGCTCTCCTCCAGCATGCAAAACAACAGAAACGATTCGACGAATCGCAGTTGCTCATCACTAATGCCCAGTGGGTGATAGGCATTGACGTCGAGCGATCGAAGCTCCACATAGCGCACGCCGCGATTGGCCAGTGCTATCGACGGCATCTCCATATCGCGCGTTATTTGCTTGGGGCGCACCGAACTGTAGTACTCATTTTCGATTTGCAGCAGCATGCTGTTGAGTTGTTGCCACTCGCCGGCGGCGTCTTGCAGGCCCATTGCCTGGTAGCGCTCTGATGGTGTGGTGATTGCCGTTTGCAGAAAACGTACATATCCATCGAGCGAGTTGTAATCGGCAACACTGTTGGCGGTATCGTCGCTGTTGTTCTGATAGCCCACATCACCCATTCGCAAACAGGTGGCATAGGGTTCATACCAGGTATTTTTAGCAAGCTTTGACATCCGCTCGGGTGGGACATTTTTGCCAAAAAAAGTGCCACAGACCGCGGGAGACGCACCGAACAGGTAGGGAATAAGCCAGCCGTATCGCAGAATATTTCGCGCCAGCGCGAAGTACTGACTCGACACATAAGTCGTGTCGGCCGAGGTTACGCCGTCTACCTCTGCCAGCAATTCCCAAAAGCTGTCAGGGTAGGAGTAGTTGTAGTGCACGCCCGCGATTGCCTGCATCGTGCGGCCATAGCGCAACGCCAGGCCGCGCCGGTACACCTGCTTCATCATGCCGATGTTGGACGATCCGTACTGACCTATCGGAACATCGCAGTCGCCACTTAGCCCGCATGGCATGCTGGTTGCCCACAAGAGTTCACCCGCCGGCAGTTGCGAATAGACAAACGCCTGGGTGCGGTTGAGAAACTCCAGCGATTGCGCCATATCCTCGAACGGCGGCGTGACAATCTCGAGCAGGGCTTCGGAGAAATCGGTCGTGATCGACGGATGCGTCAGCGCTGAACCCAGCGCGCGCGGATGCGGCAAATCAGACAGAGTGCCGCGAGCGGCTACTCTCAGGCACTCCTTTTCAAGGCCGATCATGCGCCCGCTCAACGGTGCCGTTCCACATTTGGCGTAGAGGCTTTCGAGCCGACGACGTGCTGTACTATGCAAGAGGTGTTTTCTCCGGGGGCACATCGACAGCCGCAAACGGGCTCGTCCTGGGTTAGGTCATGGCAGAGTGTCGTTGCTGGCACACGCGAGGGTTGTCTGGCCCCGCTGCGCCGAACGAGCGGGAATTATAATGCCCACACCACGAATTTAAACGCAATTTGCCCGACAATGACACATGCCGACGGTAATCCACTGACGCTTTACAGCAAAACCCGGGGTAACGGGCCGCATCTCATCATCCTGCACGGCTTGTTTGGCGATCACCAGAACTGGAGCAGCCAGGCGCGAACGCTGGCCGACAAATTCACCGTGCACACGCTGGATTTGCGCAATCACGGTCGTTCTGAGCACAGCCCGCAAATGAACTATCCGTCGATGGCGGCCGATGTCGCGCTGACTTGCAAACAATTGCAGATCGACAAAACACATCTGATCGGCCACTCAATGGGCGGCAAGGTTGCGATGCAACTGAGTCAAAGCCACCCGACGCTGATCGAGCGACTGGCCATTGTGGACATAGCGCCGCGCCGATATCCAGCGCATCATGGCGACGTACTGTCCGGGTTGCGGGCGTTGTCAGACCATCCACCTGGCAGTCGAAGCGAAGCGGACGAGACTCTGGCACACTATGTCGATGATGCCGGAATCAGGGCATTTTTACTGAAAAACCTGCAGCGGACCGACAGCGGATTCGGACTTCGCATCAACCTGGATACGATCGAGGCGAGCTACCCCGACATCGCCGCCGGCATCGATTTAGCCAGCCCGTTCAGCGGGCCAACCCTGTTCATCAAGGGCGAGCAGTCCGACTACCTGCAAGCCAGCGATCGAGAGGCAATTGAAGCGGGCTTTCCCAACGCCCGGTTAAAGGTAATCGGGGGTGCCGGACACTGGCCACATGCCGAGAAACCGAACACGGTGAGCAAGATACTGATGGACTTTCTGCAAGCCTGAGCCGTCAGTCGGCCCCCGCTGCCAGTATCGCCAGCGCCTGTTCGTGCAGCGCGGCAGACCCGGCTGCCACAACCTGCCCGCCGCCTGCAGCGCTACCGCCGCGCCAGTCGCTGACGACGCCGCCGGCACCGCGCACAATCGGAATGAGCGCCTGTATATCGTAGGGCTCGAGTTCGGCCTCGACCACCAGATCGATATGGCCGCGAGCAAGCATCATATAGGCGTAGCAATCCCCACCAAACCGTGCCATGCGCACCGCAGACCTGAGCGCCGCGAACGCCGCCTGCTCTGCCGGTTTGGCAAACATGGACGGATCAGTTGTCATCATCAGCGCATCGGCCACTGATTCACATTGCCGCGTGCGCAGTTGTTGTTCACCGTCGCGCTGCCGGCACACACTGCCATCCGGCCCGCCCAGATAGCGCTCGGCAAGATAGGGCTGATCCGCCACCCCCAGAACCGGTTCACCGTCTTCCGCCAGCGCGATCAGCGTGCCCCACAGCGGCAGACCAGTAATAAACGCGCGCGTGCCGTCGATCGGGTCGATGACCCAGCAAAACCCACCGCCATCGCCGGCGCTGCCCGACTCCTCGCCCAGGAACCCATGGTTCGGCCAGTTGGTGGCGATATGGTCGCGCATCACAGCCTCGGCGCGCTGATCGGCCAGCGTGACCGGATCGAAGCCGCTGTCCGATTCTTTATTGTCCACCGACAGAGGCTGCCGAAACCGCGCCATGGTTTCGAGCGCTGCCAGATCCGCCAGATCACTGGCAAAAGCCATCAGTGGCGGCAGCCGCGAATCGCTGGCACATAGCGGGTAGTTCATGAATTTTTGTCCGGTTCAGAAGCGCTGGCGGATTATGCCAATGCTGGCAAAATCGACAAAATTTTGTGCAATACTGGCACTATCCCTGCCCCCTCTCACCTCGATTTAACCCGGACCAAGGAACCATGCATCAACCCTCACCCCGCAGCGCAACCATGGCGAGTCTCGCCGGATTCCTGCTCGCCGTGGCCTCTATGGTCTTTGCGGTGGGGTATTTACAAATGGTCGAATACCTCGAACCGTGCCCACTGTGCATCCTCGATCGCGGGGTTGTCATCGGACTGGGTGCGGTCTTTCTGCTGTTTCTGATGCATCGCCCTGGCGTCATCGGTCGCCGGATCTACGCCACGCTCGCCACCTTGCTCTCACTCACCGGTATTGGTATCTCGGCACGCCATGTCTGGCTGCAAAACCTGCCGCCGGATCAGGTACCTGAATGCGGCGCAGGATTCTGGCACAACCTCGATACACTGCCGTTCAATCAGTTTGTCGATACGCTGTTCAACGGTTCCGGCGAATGCGCAGAGATACAGTGGCAGTTTGCCGGTCTGTCGATACCACAGCTGACACTGATCCTGTTCGTCGTCTTTTTGCTGGTATCACTATTCCTTTTCTTTTGCAAATCCCGATAGATCAATAAACGCCTCGCATCGGCGAATACCTAGCGTGACCCCAGACTCCACGGTGCTGGTTTTTGATCGACGGCGCGTTACAATCAGCTACCGTGTGGCAAACCGGATAAACATGTTGCCGGATAATCCGGAGCTTTTGAATTATGGCTGACTCACTACGCGAGCAATTGATCGCGGCCGGACTCGCTCCGCCTGAAGAGAAAAAGAAGAAACGCCCTGCGCGTGGCGCCGATAAACGCAAGCGTTCACAAGCACCTGGCGGTGCAAAACATCGTGGCAAACAGGCAGCCAATCGACAGCAGACAAAACCGGCCAACAATACCGATGCCGAAAAAGCAGCCGCGGCCGAAATTGAAGAACGAAAAAAGCTCAAAGCCAAAATAAAGGCGATAATCGAAGCCAATCGCATAGACAAATGGCAGGGTGACGTGCCCTACCGCTATCAGGTTGGCACCAAATTGCGCGAACTCTACGTCACTGAAGATCTGCAAAAAAAACTGGCTGCCCGTGAATTGGCAATCACCCGCCTGAATGGCTCCACGTATATCGTGCCGGCAACGACTGCGGCGGAGATTGTCGAGCTGAATCCATTGTGGACTGTGTTCAACAGCGCAAACGGCGATCAGGACAGCAAGCCCGACACCAAAGACGACGACGGAGATTACAGCCAGTTCGAAGTTCCCGACGATCTGACCTGGTAGTCAATGTATGTGTTCACGCCATACTAAGCGCTTTTTCAGTGACTGTTCACGGTGCGTCTGTCGTGCTCGTGGGGTAGGAGGTCGCACGGAACATACATGGGTATTTGAGTACGACCGACACCGCCCACGGGTGCGACAGGCGTGCTGTGAACAGTTACGTAGTCAATGAGCAGCCAGACGTTCCTGTGGCACGACTACGAGACTTTCGGCAGAGACTCTCTGCGCGACCGAGCAGTACAATTTGCCGCTATCAGAACCGACGATCATCTGGAGGAAATCGATGATCGCACGATGATTTATTGCCGTCAGTCCGCCGACTATCTACCCGATCCCGGTTCCTGTCTGGTCCACGGTGTGCTGCCTCAACAGGCCAATCGCGAGGGTATGCCGGAGTGGCAGTTCGCTAATGCGATTCATCGCCAAATGAGCTGGCCTGGCACTTGTTCACTAGGCTACAACACCATTCGCTTTGACGATGAATTCACCCGCCAGTTGTTATTCAGAAACCTGTTTGACCCCTACGCGCGCGAGTGGCAGCACGGCAATTCGCGTTGGGATTTAATCGATGTGGTCAGACTTGCTCGCGCGTTACGGCCGCAAGGTATCGAATGGCCGACGCTCGATGATGGCACCCCGAGCAATAAACTGGAACACCTGACGGATGCCAATGGTATTTCGCACGCTGATGCACATGACGCATTGGCCGATGTCGCGGCAACCATCGCCATCGCCAAGCTTTTGAAAAAAGCACAACCCAGGTTGTTTGAGTTTGCCTTTCATAACAGACGTAAAGTCAAAGTTCAGGAATGGTTGCGCAACCCGGATCGCCCTGCCCTGTTGCATATATCCGGCATGTATCGCAACAGCCTGGGCAATCTGTCGATTGTATTACCCCTGTGCCCACACCCAACAAACAGCAACGGCACGCTGGTTTATGATTTGAGAGTTGATCCGACACCGCTGATCTCAAGTGACTGGCAAACGATTGCCGAACGCATGTTTACCCCGAGGGACCAGTTGCCACAGGGCATTGAGCGAATTGCCGTCAAGACCATTCACAGCAACCGCGCACCGGTGATTGCACCGCTACCGACACTAACTGAATCCGCGAGCCAGCAATGGCAACTCGATGTCAATCAGGCGTTGAGGTTTCGTGAAATGCTACTCGCGGCGCGCGATCTTACAGAAAAACTGACGCAGGCAATTGTCAGCCGCGAGTATCCCGGAATCGGCGATGCAGAATTATCGTTGTATGGTGGAGCATTTGCCACCGAGTCTGATCGCGCGCAGATGCGCCATGTGCAGCATCAATTGCAAAACGGTGACAGGCAACCCACCGCCGCTTTCGATGATCCGAGGTGGCATACGCTGCTGGAGCGAATGATTTTTCGCAATCAGACTGACTCACTCGACGCGCAGCAACGCGACCGCTGGCGGGACCTGTGCAGAGCGAGGGTAATCGAGGGTACCGAGGGCTATAGAAACATCCAGCAGTACAACGACATCATCGACCAGATGGCGGACACCGCGGATCCGGCGATGCTGCACACACTGCGGGAATACGGGCGCGACATTGCCGCTTTCGCCGAAGGCGAGCAACAGGGCGAGCCGCCACAATGATGACTCGCCGCTGCCGGAACCAATAGCCGCCAGCCGATTTGCGATCAACAAAAACACCCCCGACCCCGATTCGGGACGCACGATGCGCGATTACCCCGACCGCATCGACACAACACCTGTGACCTGTTCCGATGTTTCGGGCCACCACATCAAGCACCGAATATTTTCATGATCCCGGTTCAGGCACTGGCGTCCAGATTCGGGTAGATTGCGACACAGTTGCAGGGTGTCATTTCAGCAGCTGCTTGCAGGGACACTCGCGCACCGGTCTGACCGGTAACTGATTACCACCCGATTTGACGTGACTGCTGCCCTTCAATCGAGGTACATTTGCGATAACGAGCCAGAACTCCCATGAAACACAAGTCGCAGATCGTTCTATTTCAATCGCCGCCGGAAGCGTGTAGCTATCTGGACAAGCGAGTCGCTCGAAACGTTTATGCCGATCCGTTTCGCATGCCGACGATGGATATGTACAACGCCTTGATTCAGAAAGGCTTTCGCCGCAGTGGGCATCATATCTACCGACCGCACTGCGACAATTGCGAAGCCTGTATCTCGGTGCGCATCCCGGTTGATCAGTACCAGCCGAATCGCACCCAGCGACGCGCCTGGAAATCCAATTCGGATCTCGCGCGGTTTGTTGCTGACTCGCGATACACCAACGAGTACTTTGCGCTGTATAAGAAATATCTTAGCGGACGTCATCCGGGCGCTGGCATGGATAACCCGGAAAAGCAGGATTTCGAACGATTCCTGATTAGCGATTGGTGCGAAACTGTTTTTTGCGAGTTGCGACTCGATGACAAACTGTTATGCGTCGCCGTCACCGATATTGTCAATACGGGTTTGTCATCCGTGTACACCTACTTCGATCCCGATCTGCCACAGCGAAGCCTTGGTACCACCGCCATCATGATGCAAATCGAACTGGCGCGCACCATGAAGCTGCCCTATGTGTACCTGGGCTACTGGATTGAAGCCAGTGACAAAATGAAATACAAGTCTACGTTTACCGCACAGGAAAAATTTATTAACGACCGGTGGGTGTGAGCTATTCAGGCACTCACGATTGATCGCGCCGCGATGGCAAGATCTGATCGATTGGAACAAACGGGTCGACCGGATCCGGTTCGACGCCTGGCGATTCCCTTCGCTCCTGAAATAACTGCAGGTAGGCGTCATAGAATCCATCGGGACTCAACGTGGATGTCTTGCGCAACTCCATAAAAAGTTTCTCCGCATCGGCCAACTGACCACCGTGCATGAATTGCATCGCTTTGCGATGTAACTGGAGTTCGCGATGCGTGTCGGGCGATGCTTCAGACTGATGGCAAACCGGGTCAAAGATGCGCACTTGGCGTCGCCGACCTTTCAGTTTTATCCAGTTGATACTTCGAAAAAGATACTCTGGCACGCGCTCGGTCATCAGGTCGTTGACGATGATTGGCGTGTTGAATTTACGTGTCTCCCGCTGTAATCGGTCGGCGATGTTAACGGCATCTCCAACAACCGTATAAGTCATCCGATTCTCAGCCCCCAGATTGCCGACGTTGGCCAGTCCGGTAGCAATGCCGATGCCGATTCGAATGGGCGGCAAACCATCATTGACGACGCGCGCTGACAACGCTTCGACCGCCTCAAGAATTTCCACGCCAGCGGCGAGTGCGTCTTGCGCGTGGGTGTCGCTGTGACCGGGTGCACCCCAGAATGCCATGACACTGTCGCCCATGTACTTGTCGACCGTTCCGCCGTGCTGCTCGACAATGCTGCTGACCACAGAAAAATACTGATTGAGCCATTTGGGTAATTGTTTAGGCTCGAGGCGTTCGGTAATTCTGGTGAACTGATGCATATCGCAAAACATGATCGTCAGCTCGCGCAGCTCACCCTGCGCGTCGAGCGCCTCGGGGTTTCGATAATAATGATCGGTCAGTTGCGCCGGTGCATACTTTCGCACCGCAGCCTGAACCAGTCGCTTGCCGCGCCAGGACTCTACAAGCTTTAACCCCACATACCCCAGCCAAATAAACAATAGCCAGCCGAGACAGGCGGCGATTCGCAAATCGTGCGGCTGTGGCATTACTGCGATGTGCCAGCCGAGCAGCAGCAGGCCGGCGACCGCTGCCACCACCGCGGCACGTACCACAGACAACCGCGGTAATAGCAAACAGACAATCAGCAGAATTAACTGTGCCACCCAACTATGGGTACTGCGCTGAATCAGGCTGCCGATGCGCTCGACCCCGGCACCGTACTGCAAAATGAGCTGACCGATAGCATCGTCCGACGCACCGCTGCTGCGATGATCGATGTCCAGTGACAACACCCCGGTAGAGAGCAGCATGGCGCACAGGTACAGCCCCAGCAATGCAATCAAGCCCGTGCGATACCTGATGATGTAATGCGTTTGATTGGACAAATTCGCCCTGCCGACCGATCCCAGTTTGCCGAGCTCACCACCAGGCTCGAGTAACTGTACAAGCGTAGTAGCTCAGCTCGATTTCACCACTGCGGATGATCGACAAGCGCCACCAGACGACCGGCAGACAAGACTCAGGCAGGCGACACCCCAGTGCCAATCATCTGCCGCGCCCGCGTCCAGTCAAAGCCCGGACCGGGATCGGTTTTTCGCCCTGGTGCGATATCGCTGTGACCGACGATACGTTCGGGATTGAGGGCCGGATAGGTGGAGAGCAGTCGCTGCACCACCTGCGCCAGCGCCAGGTACTGGCGATCGGTGTAGGGCGCCTGATCGGTGCCCTCAAGCTCGATGCCAATCGAAAAGTCATTGCAGCGCTCGCGGCCCTCAAAGCTCGATACCCCCGCGTGCCAGGCGCGCTTGTCGAAGGCGACAAACTGCGTTAGCAGTCCATCTCGGTCGATAAGCAGGTGCGCCGATACGCGCAGATGGGCAATTTCGGCAAAATACGGATGCTCATCGGGGTTGAGCCGATTGCAGAAAAGCTCGTCCACATGACACCCGCCAAACTCACCGGGGGGCAGGCTGATGTTATGAATGACCAGTGTGTCGATCGCGACACCGGGAGGGCGCTCGTCAAAATTCATCGACTCACAGCGCCTCGCATCGGCTAACCAATGTGGGTCCGGATCAAGTACCATAGCGCGGTGCTCTGTTTGCTGCTGGCGAGTAGTGGGTAACATGGTGACGAGCAACCGCGATCGTCGCAATGACAAACCTGCCAGCATGCTCAGCGCCGGGCCCAGCCCGCAAGCGATAACCCAAACCACATGCGAAATTCATGAACGACGTCGTCTCTCGTTGTATCGAACTGGCCAGGCAGCAAAAACGAAGCGTCGTCCTTCCCGAAGGCGACGACCCGCGTGTTAGAGAAGCGGCACAAATTCTGGCCAGTGAGCAGATCGCCAACCCGATTTTGCTCGGCGACGCCGATGCAATTGGCCGTGCACTGGCGCAGTCGAACGATGCGCAACACGACATTGCCGTGCTGGACACCGAATCCCTGATCAGCGACACCAACTTACGCAACGCGCTGATCGGCAAACGACCGCGTATCCGCGAGAGCAACATCGAGCAATATCTGCAGCAACCGGTCTATCAGAGTGTCGCCATGCTGCACGCCGGTACCGCCGATGCGATGGTCGCGGGGGCGGTGCTCGCCACCGCCAAAGTTATGGAGGCATCGTTTGCGGTGGGCCCGCAACCCGGGATCAAGACGCTGTCGAGCTTCTTCCTGATGGCCCTGCCCAGCCCTGCCGAGTCCATACCCAGCACGCTGTTTTTTGCCGATTGCGCGCTCAACATCGAGCCCGACGCTGAACAGCTGGCTGAAATCGCCATCGTCTCGGCGGCCAGCGCAGAAAAGCTGCTGGGTTGTCAGCCCAAGGTTGCGATGCTGTCTTTCTCGACCTATGGCAGCGCCAAGCACGCTTCCGTGCGCAAGGTAGCCAGTGCGGTGGATATCGTTCGCGAGCGCGCACCACACATCGACATCGACGGCGAAATGCAGGTTGACGCGGCGTTGTCACCACGCGTCGCGAAAACCAAGCTCGAGCAGCCTGGCCCCGTGGCAGGCCAGGCTAACGTGTTGATTTTCCCCGATCTGAACGCCGGCAACATCGCCTACAAGATCGTCCAGTACTGTGGTGGCGCACAGGCCACCGGCCCAATCCTGCAAGGCTTCAACAAACCGGTCTGCGATTTATCGCGCGGCGCCTCGGTCGAGGATATCGTGGCGGCGGCCGCTGTCACCATCGCGCTGGCAAGCGAATAATTCGCACCCCGCCAAGCCACCGTGCCCGCCCATCCGGGCCGCTTGATTTAACACCAGTCCGGCATAAAATTATTTGAGTCGCAGCATCGTCTACATTACATGCTGTGACCAGCCTGACTTGCGCCCTCCCGCACCCTGCTCTGGTTTCCAGCTACACCACAACGGTTTGGATCGACACTGCTTATGAGTAAAGACAATCCCGAGGTTCTGGATAAAAACGATGGTGCCAGCACCGGGTTGATCTTGCCGGGCCACGCCCTGCCCAACAAAATGTTTATCCTGCCGGTCTACGAGCGCCCGTTTTTCCCGGCGCAGATTCAGCCGCTCGTCGTCGACAAGGAGCACTGGATCAGCACCTTCGAGAACCTGCGTGAGAACAACCAGCACGTCGTCGGCCTGATCCACGTTAGAGACACCAACAATCAGGTGCCCGGCCCCGCCGATTTTTCAGCCACCGGCTGTGTGGTGCGCATGCATAATGTGGTCGAACAGGAATCCAGTATTCAGTTCATTGCGCAAGGCTTGCAACGATTCACCATCGATAAGTGGCTGCACCGATCACCGCCGTTTGCGGCGCGAATTTCCTTCCCCAAAGAACCCGACGCCGATCGAGACGAAATCAAAGCCTACGCCATGGCATTGATTCAGGCGATCAAGGAACTGGTGCCGCTCAATCCACTGTACAACGAGGAACTCAAAAACTTTCTCAACCACTTCAACCTCAATGAGCCATCTCCACTGGCGGATTTTGCCGCAGCCATAACCACAGCACCGGGTGAGGATTTACAGGATGTACTCGATACCGTGCCGATACTGCGTCGCATGGAGAAAGTGCTGCTGCTGTTGCGCAAAGAGATTGAAATGGCTCGACTGCAGGGGGAAATACGCGAAGAAGTCGAAAGCAAGATCCACAAGAATCAACGCGATTTCTTCCTGAAAGAACAGCTAAAAGTCATACAGCGCGAGCTAGGCATTGCGAAAGACGACCGCACCGCCGATGTCGAGGAATTTAAAAGTCGCATGGAGGCGCGCAATCCGCCGGAACCGGTACTCAAGCGATTTGACGAGGAATTGCGCAAGCTCGCGATGCTGGAAACAGGCTCGCCTGAGTATGGCGTCACTCGCAACTACCTGGACTGGATCAGTTCGGTGCCGTGGGGCGTACAATCGGAAGACAAACTGGATATCGCCGCTGCGCGCACCATCCTCGATCGAGATCACGCTGGCCTCGACGATGTGAAAGATCGCATTCTCGAGTTTTTGGCACTGGGCGCTTACCGCGGCGAAATATCAGGCTCGATACTGTTGCTGGTCGGTCCGCCCGGCGTTGGCAAAACCTCTATCGGCAAATCGATTGCCGATTCGCTCGGCCGAAAATTCTTTCGCTTTAGTTTGGGCGGCATGCGAGACGAGGCCGAAATCAAAGGCCATCGCCGCACCTACATTGGTGCAATGCCCGGCAAACTTGTGCAGGCGTTGAAGGATGTCGACGTTGAGAACCCGGTGATCATGCTCGACGAGGTCGACAAGATTGGCGCATCCTTCCACGGCGATCCGGCATCGGCACTACTGGAAGTACTCGATCCTGAACAAAACGCCGAGTTCCTGGATCACTATCTCGATCTGCGGCTCGATCTGTCAAATGTGCTGTTCGTCTGCACCGCCAATCAGATGGATACGATTCCCAGACCGCTGCTCGATCGTATGGACGACATTCGTCTGGCGGGTTATTTGCCGAGCGAAAAACTCAGAATCGCAAGCCAGCACCTGTGGCCACGCCTACTCAAACGTAACAAGGTTACCGCCAGCAAAGTCGCTCTTTCGCAGTCTGCGATGAAGGCACTGATCGAAGGCTACGCGCGCGAGGCCGGTGTTCGAAACCTGGAAAAACTGCTGGCGAAAATTCTACGCAAGGCCGTGGTGCGACTGCTGGAAGGAGAAAAGCGCGTCTCGATCACCGGAAAAAACCTGGTGGATTTCGTCGGCCAGCCGGTGTTTCGAAAAGAGCGTCAGTTGCAAGGAGTTGGTGTCGTTACCGGTCTAGCCTGGACCGCCATGGGCGGGGCTACACTGCCAATCGAGGCGAGCATTGTTGACCGATCAAAAGCCGGATTCAAACTTACCGGCAACCTGGGCGACGTCATGAAAGAGTCCGCTTCAATCGCCTACAGCTATATCACGTCTAATCTCGAACACTACCGTATTCAAGAGCCGATCAATCAGGACGCATTCATCCACCTTCACGTCCCGGAGGGCGCAACCCCAAAAGATGGACCAAGCGCAGGCATTACCATGGCAACCGCTCTGCTGTCTCTGGCGCTGAAGAAAAAAGTCAGCCCAACCATAGCGATGACTGGCGAACTGACCCTGACCGGCCAGGTGTTACCGGTTGGTGGTATCAAGGAAAAGCTCATCGCCTCGAAAAGACTGGGCATCAAGACGGTCATTCTGCCGGCCGACAACGAGCGCGACTACGTCGATCTGCCCGAGCAGGTAACCGACAAACTCAAGGTTCACTTTGCCAGTCACTTTAGCGACGTCAGCAAAGTGGTATTCAATCAGTAAGAACCTAGAGTCGTTACCGCAGCGGTCTAGTGATTCGCTATGCCATGAGTTGTCCGGTCTGCGGTTTTCCCGGACCTCCTCGCCCACTGGTTGCCTGATCAGCCAGTAACTGCCATGGATAGGGACTCGCGAGTCCCTGCATACCGGCAAGCACCGAAGCGGCCATTTTACTCTGACCCGTTTGTTGCAAAGCGCAGGCATAGAGATTGGCCGAAATCTGGCTCGCCCAGCCACCAATACGCTCACTACTGGCCTCGAGTGGCGCGTATAAATCCGCTAGATCCGCACTAACCCCCGTGTCTGCAGCAACGCCGTAGGGTGCGTAGATCAACTGGCACTCGACGTGTGCCACCAATCGCGCAAACGCCAGTGTGGTGCCATCTGCGTCACGATCGCCCAATGCGTCGGCGACGGTTTCAATGAACGTATTAGCGGACTCGCCATCGGTTATGAGGTGGCGCGCTGCCGCGAGCACCACGTGAAAGTGATGGACGTCGGCTCGCAGCGTGTCGAGCAGGCTCTCGATGATGTATTTGCGTTCAAGATCGATGTAGACCTTGGCGATCAGGTTGCCGCAGTGCGCCTCGGCATCCTGTGGTGCAACCTCCAGCGCCCGTTTGAAGCTTTTGAACGCACTGGCGATCGCCTGAGTGCAGTTTTCATCGGCTCGTTTGCCGGTCTTCAGCCCCAGTCGTTTTGCCTTGCATAACTGGACATGCCCCATTAACACATGTGTGTCTGCGCGATCGTCAAGATGCTCAACCATCTCCGTCATCGCTCTCTCGCTGATACTGCTGTAGTTGAGGTTCACATAAAAAGCCTGTCGTTGAGCGGCCGACATCTCTCCAATCCGCTCGAGCAACTCCCCCCATTCGCGGCGATTAATCAGTTGTATCGCAAACATACTGTCGCGCGGCTGCACCGCGAAATCGTGGGTCAGCCGGCTACAGAAGTGTCGCTCGGCCACCCAGGATTCTGCTGGCTCAATCGAGTCTTCATCACCGTCGTCGTAGTCGAGGTAGGACTCAATCGACCGCAGGCAGGCGAGCGACAGGCACAGTGCAACGAGCGCTTCTGCCCCGGGAATCACAAGCTGGGTGCCATACAGTAAGCCCCAGAACCCCACAAACACCGCGATAAACAACGTGGTGGGCAATTGTGCTCTGCGTGCGTACAGGTGCACCAGCAACAGACACGGTACGACGACCAGATAGATCATGCAGTCCCTCGGCAGACTTGAAATCCGCTTGGTTCAAGAGCTGCCGGAGACTACAGAAATTGCGTTTGATTTACTGTGATAGAGCGTCGGAATCGCGTTGGTGGGCCAGTATCAGGCGTTTGTCGTTGAGACCTGCAACTCGCTTTGGGGCAAAAGTGTGCTGGTGTTCTGCTGCCTGCCGAACTGATAGAGCAGATAAATACTGAACTGTATCCCGAAAATGATCGAGGCAAACCACAAGTGCAAGGGCTGCGCAACTGCGGGAACATGCAAACGATCCATGACCACCCCCATCAGGATGGTCGCTACCAATATAACGGCCAGCAACACGCCCATTTTGCGCAACAACTGACCGGGCGCCAGATGCTTCCACAACTGCCAGACCAGCCATAGATTAGTGAACAGAATTATTGATGAGAACGATCGATGCACGAGAAAGATCGGCGGCAGTCTCCCTATCCACTGATTGCGGGTATCGGCCTCAAGTGCGCGCGCAATAATGTCTATCGCTTCACGCACTTGAGTTCCCATCACCATTTGCAGAAGAATCATCGCCATCGCGACGATCAACACCACCCTGAACCTGGGCGAAAGACTGTCCAGCCCGTCGGGTGAGGCCACCGCTCGTTGCGATCGCACCAGCCCGTAGATCAGCAGTGCAACAATGAACTGCGCCATCAACATATGCAGGGTGATCATGCCTGGCTGCAGATTGCTGGCCACCACTCGAGAACCCAGCCAACCCTGAAACGCTACCGCTGCGAAAGCGCCCACGGCGACCAGTGACACCGTTCGATCGTGGTTCCAGTAGCGCCGTGCCGCGACCATAGTTGCCAGTATCAGCAAGCCAATTGTCACCCCGAGCAAGCGGTTCAGATACTCGATCCAGGTTTTGGTCGGGTTGAAGCGAGTTTGAGCGTAGCCCCGGTCAGCGTAGATCTGCTGATAATTAGCCGGCAGCTGTTGCTCGGAGGTCGGTGGTATCCAGCGGCCAAAGCAGGTGGGCCAGTCCGGACACCCCATCCCTGCGCCGGAGGCCCGTACCGCACCGCCGACCAGAATCAGAAAATAGACGAACAACACGGTGGTCAGTGCCAGTTTACGGAACCTGGCAATCTCGGCTCGATTCATTGACACATTGCTCATGGATAAACCCGACATTTTAGCTCGCATTAAACGAATTGGGAAAAAAGGATCTTGCTATCGGCCACAGTATGCGACCGCACCGTCAGTACGCTGACACCAGGCGCATGACACCCGAAACACCGCCTTTCCTTAACAGACCAGGGGTCATACAAGATCCCTGGTTTGATCTGTTTTTGTGCACTGACGCCAGCTTCGGCTCACCGGCCTGCAACACCCGCAAATTGTCCTATAGTTAGCTTGCGATCGACTGCCCGGGCGGTCGGCGCACGCCGGCATCAGGCTGGCTCAACATTTGCGTCCACAATCGGCAAGCATATGATTTCCAAAGAAAAGAACAAGAGGACGGTTGAGCAAATTCAATCACTTATGCCGATGAAATCCCAGCTACCCGAATTCAGCCTGACGCCCTCCGAAACTCATCCTGAAAATGCGATCATCGATCGTGGATTCGGCTTCCACCATCAGCTCCTGGAAACCGGATTCATCTACTCGCACGAAATTCGGATCGACAACGCTGTCGGCCAGAGCAAATCGACCAGCATAGTCGCCTACCTGAACGTCAACAGTGGCTCCTACGCGCTGTTAACCGATCTTTTTCACGATCGCGCCACTGCCATATTCACGAACTATTACGCTCAGGGCCATCGGCTTGTCACGGCCGAAAACGCCGGCGACCTGGTGTTGAACAGTTCACAGTTCGAGCCAATGCCCGAACTGCACTGGCAGGAAACTGGCGATACGTCGCTTGAAGCGCAATGGAAAAAACACCAGAAGCAGGCGAGTATTTTGTTCCCTGAGCAACACAGCCTGCTGCTAAAACCCGATCAGCATTTGCTGGTTGAACGCGGGTTCTACCTGCGTTATCTGAACTATCTGCTCGAATGCGGCGCCTTTGATCAGGTCAATGCGCGCAAAGGTGCCAAGCCGATTGATGGCGAGACAACATTGCACTCGGCACTGAGCCAGAACGCGAACAAACGCAACGCCACGCCAGTGTTAGCAGGTGCAGCAAAATTGGGTCAGCGGGCTCGTAAACCCTTGGGGTTAGCAGTCGCCGCCAGCTTGCTGGGCCTTTCGGTGTATGTCAGCCTGCCCGGCCTTAAAAATTTGCAGGCCAGTCTGTCTGCCGAGCCAACCGCCGCGACACCACAAGTTGCCGCAGCGCTTGCCCGCCCGACGACCAGGACCGAACGACCCGCCACACCGCTCAACGAATCCGGTCTGCGCAGCATAGTTGCCGGACGCAGCCTGTCTAAACAAACGTCTCCGACCACTGAATCTGCGCTCGACTCTACGGCCGAACCCTATTCGCCGCCTGCGACTGCCGAGGTAGCGGCAAACATTGCAGGGGATCTGTCAACAGAAGAGCTACCGCCAATTGTCGCCAGCGCCAATGATGAAATGTGGCAGATCTCGGCAGAAAACGCGGAGTTTTATCTGTTGTCTAACGATGGCGATCCGAAGCCGTGGATTCGATCGGCCAAACGTATTGCCGCCTCGTTCGACAATACCGATCCGCGCCTTGCGCGAACCTACTTTTTGAGCGCACTGGTTGAAACGGATCCATTGGTTGCCGAGCAACACTTTCAGCGTGCGCTGAAAATCCAGACCGCCTCATTGGGCCTGTACCATGCAGAGACGGCCCAGACGCTGGAGGCGCTGGCCTGGCTTGCCGAGCACGACAAAGACTCGTTAGAAGAGGCTATCAGCCACCAACGGCTGGCACTGAACATCTACCGCCGTATTCTGGGTGTCGAAGCCGAAGATACAATGGCCGCGAGATGGAAATTGCAATATTTCGAGCATCGGCTGGCGGGCTCGGCGCGCAAGACGGACGAAAAACTGCGATTACTGCCGGCGCTTGCCAAATTTGACCGCTAGCCAGGCAATCCGCTTATCTGGTTAAAGCGCGCCGCGATTGTGGCGCGCAGACAAAACCCCGCGCCCTTCAACGGCTTACCGATGGGCACGTCTCATCTCTATTCATGCCGTGCAATGAAAGCCTCAAGCGCACTGATCCGCAGCGGCCCCGGGTTGTTGCCAAGCAACTCTCCATCCGGCGAAAAGAGCAGATAAGTGGGCGTGCCGCGAAGATTCTCTTCGGTGAGCTGCAGGTAGTGAGACGATACGATCAACATCTCCCCGACCAGTGTTGGAAACGTCACCTTTGTCGTTTCCAGATAGCGTTTGACCTCATCGCTGCGGGACGGTCCATCCAGTGCTATACCTATTACTTCAGCATCACTGTTTTGGTGTTTATCGTGGAAGTCGGATATCAGTGGCTTTTGCTGATGGCAAATATGGCAATCGGTGGCCCAGATCATCACCAGCAGCCATTTGCCAGTCCCACGATAATCGTCAAGGTCGACCCTCTCGCCGGACAGTTTCTGCAACTCCATGCCAGCAACGGCATTCTGGATTCCCAGCACCAACAACACCAGCGCAGATAACAGGTAGCAATGACGGTTCTTCAACACTCACCTCCGGGGATTGAGTTCACACACAGACAGCAACTTTTGCGGATAGTTGCAAGATGCATGAGCACGACTGCCACCAATTGCGAACAATAGTGTCTCGCTGTCAGGTGCGAGCCAGTCGCCCAGCCCGGTTATCCGTTGGAGATTCAATCAAGCGCGCCGCTGCCCGCGGCCTGGCGCCTTGCCTGCTGATGGTAATGCTGTGTGCGCAATCGGTTATCGGCATCGAGACTGACCAGCTGGTTGTTACCGGTCTGACACCCGAACAGGAAGCGCAAGTCCGAGCCTACATCACCCCGATTGCTGCAGCCACTGACTTTGACAAACGCGCTGAAGTGGCAGGCCAGATCGAACAGGAAGCCGTCAAAGCACTTGAAGTTCTGGGGTACTACCACGCAAGTGCCAAATTGAAATATGTTGGCCGTGAGTTTTCCACCATTATGCAGCTGCGCGTTGCGCCGGGCGTGCCAACGGTAGTCACCGATGTCGAATTCGACATCGAGGGCCCGGACGATGCCATTCATCTGCTTAACCGAACCAGGCGCGAATTGCCGCTGCAACGCGGCGATGTCCTGAATCATCAGCGTTACGAAGAAAGTAAGAACCTGCTCTTCAACGCCGCTCGCAATCACGGCTATCTGGAATCCCGATTCCTGAAAAATCAGGTGCTGGTGAATCGGGACTCCCGCACTGCACACATGCACATCAGTATGCAGACGGGGCCCCGATACCGGCTTGGCAAAATTGGTTTCGACACCACGCTCTTTGATCAAAAAACCATGGAGCGCTGGCTGCCGTTTGGCAAAGGCGCCCACTACGACGCCGCACAACTGCACACACTGTCGTACCAGCTGCAAAAAAGTGGCTACTTCAGCAGCGTGAAAGTGACGCCAGAGCTCGCGCTGGCAAGCGACGGCGTCGTACCGGTCACAGTAGATGTGGTCCCAAAGCCAGAGAATCTACTGAGTATCGGCGCCGGATTCGCATCGGACACCGGTGCCCGACTGCGTGGTAACTGGCTACGCCCCCACCACAACCGCTACGGCCATCGGCTGGAACTAAACGCCGGTATATCGAAACCCAAACAACAGCTCTCATCCAGCTATTCAGTGCCCTACGCACGCAATCCTGTCACTAATTATTTTTCGGCACAGCTCGGCATACAGAATACCCGCACTGACGACACCTACGCACAATCGCGCAGTGCAGAGATCGGCGATCACCGTCGCGTGGGCAGAGGCTGGAACAGAGACCTGATTCTAAGGTGGGAGAGAGAGGACTTTAACACCGGTGAGCGGATGCAACAGACCACGCTGCTGCTGCCGGGGTTTTCTATCTACCGAACCACGACCGAGGGAGGGCTGCACGCCAAATCGGGCTCGCGCGTCACCGCCCGCTTTTTGGTTGGAGGCACGGACTTTCATTCAGACATTAACCTGCAGCACTTTAGTGCCAGCGCTAAAGTCATGCATCAGTTCAAGCGCAATCACGATTTGCTCGCCCGCATCGAATTGGGCGCAATCGAGACCAACGACTTTGATCGCGTACCAGTCAGTCACCGCTTTTTCGCCGGCGGCCACAGCAGCATACGCGGATTCGCATTTCAATCCATATCACCGATCGATGAAAACGGCGCACTCGCCGGCGGCCGTTATCTGACCACCACTTCACTCGAGTACAGCTACAGTTTTGCCCACAATTGGTCAATCGCTGCATTCGTCGATACCGGCCGGGCGTACAACGACACTGATGAGTCCTTTCATACAGGCATTGGCACTGGTATTCGATGGCGTTCGCCGATTGGCCCGGTGAGACTCGACCTTGCATCCGGTGTTGAGTCAGACACGGTGCGAATGCACCTGGCGATCGGGCCGCAGTTTTGATTGCGCGACTCAGCCGATTGCTAACGCAGACTGGTGCGGCGCTGTTAGTCGTCGGCTTTTTTGTTGTTGTGGGTGCTCTCTTCACACCGACCGGCAGCCTAGAGCTACTGAAGAAACTCGCCGAGTCCACCCCTGGCCTTGAATTGACCTATCGCAAAGGCACGCTCAGTGACGGCGTCGTTCTCGATCGACTTTTCTGGCGGGCGCCCAACGGATCTACCATCGCAGCAAAGGACCTGGATGCAGGCTGGAACATGACCTGCTGGAGTCAGAAAGTCATTTGTTTGCGTGAAACGACCATTGACCAGATTACGATCAACCTGCCGCCTGCGCGGGACCATAATGACACTACCATCGTGCTGCCTGACATTAAAATTCCAGTGCCCATCGAAGCGCGCTCACTGAAAATAAACCACCTCAAAATAATAAAACCCGGCAACGAACCCGTCACCTTTAAGAACATTCGCCTAAGCGCCTTCTGGCTACGGCACGAAATAAAGTTCAGTTCGCTGCAGCTTAACTGGAAAGACACTGAGTTTGTCGGCGACGGCTCAATTGAACTAAAAGAGCGCTACCCGCTGGAATTTAGTCTTGGGCTGCAGACACCCGACCCCTTGAGTGATTTCCCGCTAACCGCCAATGCCACGCTGGCCGGCAATGTGACCGCAATAGAACTCAATGCCTCGGCCAGCCTTCCATTCAACCTGCAGACTTTCGGCACCATTTATCCGTTTGATCCGGCCGAACCACTTCAAGGTTTTCACTTGCGCTGGCAAGACGCTCAATGGCCATTGACTACAGAGCCGGATATTCGCAGTGCCACCGGTGCGGCCACATTCAGTGGCAACTACGAACGTGTAAAGATCATCGGCAACGCAGAACTTGCCCACACCGCCCTGCCCGATTCAACCCTGAAAATCGACGGCATCCTGAACAGGTCAGGAATCGAGGTAAAGTCAGGCGAGCTAAACCTGCTCGGCGGCACCATTGACCTGAACGGCATTGTGGGGTGGAACAACGCCATCGACTGGAACATGCAGGTAAATTTGTCCAATGTATCACCCGCACCTTTCTGGCCGATTCCGGTCACTGCAATCAATGCCAGTGCCTTCTATTCCGGCCGCTTCGAAAACCATCAACTTCAGTTGGGCCTGAGTAAGCTCGCTGGCAATCTCAGGTACAACGACAGACCTGTATCGATTGTTGGCGGCTTGCAGATGGACGCCAACGACAATTGGCATTTTGATCATTTCCTCGCGCGAAGTAGAAATAGCGAAGTCCGCCTCAACGGTACACTTGGCGAGCGCTCATCCGCCACCGCGTCGCTGTCAGTCGATGTTGCAGAGTTATTGCCAGCTGCTGGTGGCAATCTGTACGGACGAATCGATATTTCCGGATCGCGAAACACGCCCGATATCAGCGGCAGGCTGCGCAGCGATCAGTTCTCTTTCGAGCAAACACAATTCAACGATGCAACGGTAGACTTCAACATCGGTGAACTGCTGAAAAACCAATCGCGAGTAGAACTCAACGCGCAGCAATTCAGCCAGGTTGGCCACACCTTCAATGCCCTGCAACTGAACTTTGATGGCAAAGCACACGATCACCACATAACGGCGACGGCGACTTCCCGAACACTTGGCGAACTGGCAGTAGCGCTGTCAGGCCAACTTAGCGAATGGCGAACCTGGAGCGGTAGTCTATCCAGCGCCAGTGCCTCGCCTGACGACTACTCGGTCGACCTGGCCGCGCCTGTCAGCATGACGTATTCACAGCAGAATACACTGCTATCGCTGGAACCGCATTGCTGGAAGTTCAATGAGACATCCCTGTGCATTGACGAGCAGGCGCAACTTGGCAAGACTGGCAATATCAGTTTTCACAGCGAAAATCTTAATCTGTCCCCTTTAAGTGCAGTATTGCCCGACAATCTGATTCTCGCTGGCAATGTCGACTCACGCGGCCACGTGGCCTGGGATGATGCAGGCAGGCCAGTTGTCACCTTGAGTTCGGCAGTCAGAGAAGCAGAGCTGATTATCGATCAGGGGCCGACAGCCGTTCCACTATCGCTGGATTTTGAAAACGTAGAGCTGCAGATCGACACGCGTCAGGGAGTGATTCTAACCCGGCTCGGTCTGTATTCCAGGCAACTGGGGACCGTATCGTCGACCGCGAGCATCGATACGCTGACCGATGGCTATCCAATAACCGGAACGATGAAACTGGCCAACGCGGACATTCGCTGGCTGCAGCGTTTTATGACCGACGTTCGACAACTGCGCGGTACCGCAAACGGCGATTTGCAGTTCAGTGGAAGCCTGTCGATGCCAACTGTTCGTGGCGTCGTCGCATTGGACGCCACTTCTTTTTCGTCAGACCAGCTGCCGACACCGGTGAGCGATCTGACTGCGCAGATCAAGATCGCAGGCAACCGTGCCACGTTTAACGGGTCGGCGATTGCCGCTGACGCACCGATTGAATTTTCGGGTCTGGCCGCGCGCGACGACAACGGTCTGGCACTGGACACCAGGCTGGCAGCAAGTGGCATCACCGTATCCAATGAGTTTGTCGATGATGCCAATCTCGATGCGGCGATCAGAATTCAGATGGCAAACTCTCAATTGGAGACAACTGGCAAAGTTACGCTGAATACCGGCACGATCAGGTTTGGCGATGATCCCGGCGGTGGATTGCAACACTCAAACGATATCATCGTACTGCAGGAGATCAGCGCCAGCAGTGAGCCACCCCCGGCCATCTTGCGAGTCAGCGCAGGAATCGATGTCGTTTTGGGCGACAGCGTGAATTTTCGCGGTTGGGGACTAAATACCAAACTCTCAGGATCGTTGCGCGCACATCTCTTTAGCGACAAGCCACCGCAAGTCGCCGGTGAGATCACCATCGACCATGGCACCTATAGATCCTATGGTCAGGACCTGACGATCCGCAATGGAAAGATCCATTTCATTGGCCCGCCGGGACAGGCGGCGCTGTCGGCTGAAGCAGTGCGTCAACAAGATACGCTCACTGCCGGCCTGCGACTCGAAGGCTCTATTCAGGCACCCACCGCCACACTATTCTCCGAACCCGCCCTGCCCGACGAAGAGATACTGTCTTATCTCGTACTGGGCCGTTCGCTGGATGATCGATCTGACCGGCAGGCGCAATTGTTAGCCAACGCGGCACTGTATGTTGGTCTGCGCAACGGGCAGGTTTTGTCAGACAGGATTGCCGATATTTTTGGCATCGAGGATTTCTACGTCACCGCAACGGGCAGCGGCGACCACACGCAACTCATGGTTAGCGGCCGTTTAACCAACCGTTTGTTATTGCGCTATGGCATCGGGATATTCACGCCGATCAATACACTGTACTTGCGGTACGATCTGGCAGAGCGCCTCTACGTTGAATCGACCCGCGGCATCGAGCGGGCAGTGGATCTGTATTACTCGTTCGAGTTTTAAACTGGCAAAAAAGTCAGATCACACCATCGACGCGCAATGCTGCAATGGCATCTGAATCCAGATTCAGCAACTGCGCAAGAATTTGCTCAGTGTGCTCACCCAGTGCCGGGCCGCCGGTATCGGTGCGTCCTGGTGTTTCAGTTAACTTCGGGTGGAATGCCGGCACAACAACATCCTCAGAATCACCGGGCACAGGTTCGAACAAGCCACGCGCCTGGTAGTGTTCATCTTCAAACATATCTGCCACGCTGTAGATCGGACCAGAGGGTACTTCAGCCTCTTCCAATGCATCCAACACTTGCTGACTGGTGACCGACGAGGTCCATTCACCAATCGCCTTGTCAATTTCCTGCTCGTGTTCCACTCGGCCGATGTTGTCGCTTAGTCTCGGGTCATCGGCCAGATCCTCGCGTCCGGCTGTTTTCATTAGTCGGCGGTAGATCGAATCGCCATTGCCGCCTATCACGACATACTTGCCATCGCTACACTGATAGGTGTTAGTGGGCACAATACCGGTGATGGTCGAGCCTGATGGCTCGCGAACCAGACCACCACCCGAATACTCGGGCACGACTGCCTCCATCACATTAAATACCGATTCGAATATCGACACGTCGACCACTTGCCCGTTGCCGGTTTTTCCACGGCTGAGCAGCGCCAGCAATACTCCGATAACTGAATGCATACCGGCCAGCGTATCGCCCAGACTGAGGTTGGGGCGAACAGGCGGACGATCGGCAAAGCCGTTGACGTAGCGAAAACCACCATACGCTTCACAAGCCGAGGCATAGCCCGGCCGCTGCGAACGCGGACCTGTCTGACCGTAGCCACTGACGCGGGAAAAAATCAAATCCGGTTTTTCACGGCGTATTTCATCTGGCCCCAGACCCCACTTTTCCAATGTGCCGGGTCGAAAGTTCTCCAGTACCACATCGGATTGCAGCATCAGGTCGCGAACAATCTCGCGACCTTTGTCGGATTTGAGATTAATAGTGATCGACTTCTTGTTTCTACCCACACTTCGCCACCACCAGGAGGTGCCTTCCTTGTCGAGTGCCCGCCAGTGCCGGATCGGATCTCCCTTGCCCGGCGTTTCCACTTTCATGACCTCAGCCCCGAAATAGGCGAGCATCGAACCGGCGTGCGGGCCCGCGATCAACTGTCCCAGTTCAAGTACGCGCACACCCGCAAGCGGTCGGTTATCGGTGGCTTCGTCAGTCATGTCGATCTCAATGTGTGGTCGCCGTCCAGTTTAGCAGCAAGCGACATCGACTTATACGCCGCCGAGCCGCGCTGCCAGAGCGCGCCGTTGCGCTGCCAGCGCTCGCGGGACAAGCTATCATGCAGACAACCGCAAGCAGCGCGCACTGGCGACTCGTCGCCTGACAGACTTTCGAGGCCATCATGCAAACGCCCACCTCCGACAACCCGTATGAACGCGACCTGGACAAAGGACCGGCCAACTACCAGCCGCTCACACCACTGGGTTTTCTCGATCGCGCCGCCGACGTCTATCCCGAACACCCTGCGATCATCTACGACGACCTGACCCGAAACTGGCAACAGACGCGCGAGCGCTGTATCCGACTGGCTTCGGCGCTGAAAAAAATCGGCGTTAAAAAAGGCGATACCGTCTCGATCATGGCGCCGAATACCCCCCCGAGCTACGAGGCACACTTTGGGGTTCCCATGTCGGGAGCAGTGCTGAATGCACTCAATACAAGACTCGATGCCAGCGGCATAGCATTCATACTTGAGCACGCTGAAGTGAAGGTGCTACTCACCGATACCGCCTTCGCTCCGATCATCGCCAGCGCACTGGAGGGGCTTGAACATCACCCGATCGTGATCGATATCGATGATCCGGCGGCCAATGGTGAGCGGCTCGGCACGATCGAATACGAGGAATTCCTCGCCACCGGCGATCCACAGGCTGGCTGGCAGTCACCGTCTGACGAGTGGGACGCGATCAGCCTGAATTACACGTCCGGCACGACCGGCAACCCCAAGGGCGTGGTCTATCACCACCGCGGCGCGTATCTCAACGCGTTGAGTAATGTGACCGGCTGGGAGATGGCGCATCACCCGCGCTACCTTTGGACACTGCCGATGTTTCACTGCAATGGCTGGTGTTTTCCCTGGACGCTGGCCGCGCTCGCCGGCACCAGTATTTGTACGCGCAACATCACTGGCCCATCGATTCATCGCACGATCACCGAGCATTCGGTGACCCACCTTTGTGGCGCACCCATTGTGTTAAGCATGTTGATCAACACCCCGGAGGATCAGCGATGCAGCACGTCCGGTGCTGTCAGGTTTATGACTGCCGCCGCCCCACCACCAGCCGCGATTCTGCAAGAGGTAGAGTCGATGGGTTTTGAAATCACCCACGTCTACGGTCTGACCGAAACCTATGGCCCAGCCGTGATGTGCGCCTGGAAAAGCCAGTGGAGTAAAGAAGCTCCACTGGAACGCGCGCGGCTGAAGTCGCGCCAGGGCGTGCGCTACCACGTTCTGGATCGACTCGACGTGCTGGATCCAGACACCATGAAACCCGTCCCGCGCGACGGCAAGACTGTTGGCGAAGTCATGTTTAGCGGCAACATCGTTATGCGCGGCTATTTGAAAAACCCGCAGCAAACGCGTGAGTCTTTCACCGGTGGCTGGTTTCACTCGGGTGATCTGGCGGTCATGGATCCCGATGGTTATCTGCGTATCACCGACCGCTCGAAAGACGTCATCATCTCCGGCGGAGAGAACATTTCATCGATCGAAGTAGAGGATATTCTCTACACCCACGAGGATATCCTCGAGGCGGCGGTAGTCGCCAAGGATGACGAAAAGTGGGGCGAAACACCCTGTGCTTTCATCAGCTTGCGCGAGGGCAGCACGTTGACCGAGACGCAACTGATCGATTGGTGCCGAGAGCACATGGCGCATTTCAAGTGCCCGACCCGAGTTGTGTTCACAGAATTACCCAAAACTTCGACCGGCAAGATCCAGAAGTTTGCACTGCGTAAACAGGCTGAGACGCTGAACTGATACGCGGAGTCAAATTGCAGTCTGGCAATTGCCAACGACCCGGCTCTTCAGGTTCGACAAAAGCTAATAATCGTAAGATATTGTTTTTACATAGTTTTTAGCATATCAACACGCTTTGACAGCGGTAGGAGCGTCGATTCATTCATTGAAAGATTACGCAAAACTGTTACTATTTCGCCACTAATAGGATGGCTACGGAAACATTCCTGTAAAACCTGTCAATTATATGACGCTCTGCGAAGAAACCATGCAATCCGTTTTGTATTCTTCGTTCTGATGGCGCACTGGCCCAAGGCCTTGCGCAGCCAGGTTACTGTGCATTCGCGACGCCACACGGAATCGGCTGCGAGTGCTTGTACGTATAGTTCGGACTTCTGCAATGCATGAATCTCAATTGTCAAAAACGGGTCAGCGACGGCCAAACCCGCGCAGCCGCTCCTATGATGAGCGCAGAACCCTGTTCTTTGACCCGAGTGGCAGCAATACCGACCTCGTTCCCGCGATCGAAAAGTCCAACTGGCGCGTCGACCTCGCCACATCGATGGAAGCCGCCGAGAAGTGCCTCTACAACAGCGAGTACAAAGTCGCCGTCATCACGCTCAAACACACTGACCTCGAACGAATAGAGCAAATCGAAAATTTGCTTAACCGACATCCATTGCACTGGGTGGCGGTAGTCGGTGCCGATGTCATTGAAGACGATATTGTCGCTGGTCTTGTCTCTGACCATTGCTATGACTACTACACCCTGCCCTGTGACACCCGCCAGCTTATCGGCACCCTCGGCCACGCATTCGGCATGTCATTGTTGCGTCCGGCATCGGCTTTGCCCGACCCGACAGCTGACGCCGACACTCACATGGTTGGCAACAGCGAGAGCATGCGCAACCTTCACGCGACGATAAAAAAATCGGCGCGCGTCGAAGCTCCGGTCATGATCACGGGTGAGACTGGTACCGGCAAAGAACTGGTCGGTCGTGCACTGCACAATCAATCACCGCGCAGCAACAATCCGTTTGTCACTGTCAGTTGCGCAACTGTTCCAGCGGGTAGCATCAGTGAAGAGCTCTTTGGAGCAGAACGTGATGGCGTCACTACCAAAGGTAAAATCGAGCTGGCTCACACGGGTTCGCTGTTCCTCGATTCGGTCACTGACTTGCCCGCCGAACAACAAATGCTGTTGTTGCGGTTTTTGCAAAATGGCGCCGTAGAGAGAATCAATGGCACGCAGATGTTGCCCGTCGACGTTCGGATTATCACATCCAGCAACAGCAGCATCGACGAGGCGGTTAAAAACGGACAGTTTCGCGAAGACCTCTACTATCGGCTGAACATTCTGCACATCGAGATTCCAGCGCTTCGCGATCGCCTCGGCGACGTCGACACACTGGCACAATACTTTTTCAACAAGTTTTCAAACGAGACACCGGGTCGTATCAAAGGCTTCTCGCAGCAGGCGAAAATCGCGATGCACCAGCACCATTGGTCAGGCAACGTGAGAGAGCTTCTCAATCGCGTTCGACAGGCAATGGTGATGTGCGAAGGCAGCCTGATTCAACCCGTCGACCTGGGTTTAAGTGCGGGTACTGGCCAAGAGTCGGATCACAATATCCCGACCAATCTGGATGAAGTTCGAGCCAAGGCAGAAGGCGAATTCATTCGCAATGCGCTGGAGCGCAACTACAACAATGTCACTGAAACTGCCGCGCAACTGGGCGTATCTCGAGTCACACTGTATCGATTAATGAAAAAGTACGGCGTTACAATCGCCGGTGGCGGCAGACGAAAGTCAACCACCAGCTAGTATCCACAACCTTTTGCCACCTGTGCGCGCTCGTCGCACAGGTGGCAATGCCCGCCTATAGAAATCGTTTAGCCAGCGCCTTCGCGGCAATATCTTCGACCGTCTTTACCGCCGCCTGACTGGCCGCCAGCCCAAATTTCTCCGGCAGCGTTTTGCGCTCTTCGTATTTCACCCGGAAGACGTCTGCCTGCTCACAGGCCTCGACGATATATTCATCACTGGTACCCAGCTCATCGACAAGCTTGCGGGCAAGCGCTGCCTCGCCACTCCAGACCTCACCCGTCGAGACTTCAGCGATGTTGGTTTGTGGCCGGAAGCGAGAGATGAAATTCTTGAACTGCGAGTGGATTTCTTCAAGTTCGGCCAGAAATTTTTCTCGACCTTTGTCCGTGTTTTCTCCAAGCACGGTCAGCGTGCGCTTGTACTCGCCTGCGGTCATCAGTTCCACGTCGATATCGTGTCGTTTCAGCAAGCGGTGCACATTCGGGATTTGCGCCATCACACCGATTGATCCCACAAGTGCAAAGGGTGCCGCGCGTATTTTGTCTGCGACGCACGCCATCAGGTATCCGCCACTGGCAGCCACTTTATCCACGCAAACGGTCAGACTGACGTTCTGGTCTCTGATGCGCTGAAGCTGACTGGCCGCCAGCCCATAGCCGTGCACGGTGCCGCCGCCACTTTCTACTCGCACGACCACTTCGTCGTAGGTGTCGGCCAATGTCAGCACCGCGGTGATTTCACGCCGCAACGCACTGACCTGTGAGGCGCGAATGTCGCCCTCGAAGTCGATCAGGTATACGCGCCGGCGCCGCTTTTCATCGACTACAGTTGTCCCGTCACCACGCTTTTTTGCCGCCCGTTTGGCAGCCGCCTTGCGCGCCTTGGCCTCGGCCTTGTCCTGCTTATTCTTCGCTTTAACCGATGCTTTGTAGTCGGCCGGATCGAGCACGCAGGCGTGCATCACCTCGCGGCCCTGTTCAAGCGCCTCATTCAGGCGGGTCACTTCAATAGTGCCCCGGTCTGTGCTTCGCGTGCGCCCGCCGACAGCCGCGATCAGTGCCACCAGCACACCCACGGCCAACAGCAGCGTCAGCAACTTTGCGAGAAAAAGCCCGTAGCTGAAAAAAAACTCGCCCACTGTGATGCCTCGTTTAAGTTTTTGGGGAACTGGAAGACGGATGTGACAGGAACCAGCACTGGTGGATTCTGCGATTGCGGGAAAAGTCGCGCTGCAGACTCCATTGACTGCGATCCTGTACACGATATCTTTCGGCCAGGGTCGCCGCCAGCCGAAAACGGCGGAAATTGGTTGAAAACACCAGCACACCGTCTTTGCCAAGTATAGCCATACAATCGTCGATCATCGACTCGTGGTCGCGCTGCACATCCCAGTCGCCTTCCATGCGTGCCGAGTTAGAAAAAGTTGGCGGGTCGAGAAAGATGATGTCAAACGGCGATTCACCAGCCTTGCGGTAATCGCGCACCCAGTCCTGACCGTCGCCTGCCACCAATTGGTGTCGCGCATCGTCGATGCCATTGAGATCGAAGTTGCGTCGCGCCCACTCCAGATAGCGCCTGGACAGATCGACACTGACGCTGCTGGCAGCCCCTCCCACAATCGCGTGTACCGATGCCGTTGCCGTGTAGCAATACAAGTTGAGAAAACGTTTGCCGGTCGCGTGTTTGCCAAACCAGGTTCTGATTTTCCGATGATCGATGAAAAGGCCTGTATCGAGGTAATCGTGGATATTGATCAATAGTCGACAACCCGACTCTTCAACCGGATGAAACTGATCGCGCTTTTGCAGACGCTGGTATTGCTCGCCCGATCGCTGTTGCGTCCGATGCTTGACCGCCAGATCGTCGGTGGCGCAACCGGTCACCTCCACCACTGCCAGCGCGGCGGCCTGTAACCGCTGGTGTGCCACGGTCGGATCGATATGCGCGGGTGCCTTGTATTCCTGCATACTGATCAAGAGCCGATCGGACTGATACAGATCGACTGCAAAGGAGAAATCAGGCAAGTCAGCATCGTAGACTCGATAGTTGCTCACGCCAGCCGACTTAGCCCAGCCTTTCAGCTGGCGCAAGTTTTTGCGCAACCGATTGGCAAACTGCTCGACACCTGGCACCGCAGCCGGTGGCGCGGCAGTGGGCGCGATAGATAACGTGGGGATGTCGGCCAGACTCAATTCGCAATCAATCCCGCCGTTGCTGCAGCGCAGGACTTTCTTTCGGGCAAGCCCGGCGCGATGAACGGCTCGGTCAGTGGCGGTAAACAACGCGATCACACTGCCGGCTGCGCGACGTTTTAGCGCCTTGCCGAAGCGGGTGTAGAACTGCGCTTCACCATCAGCGATGTCCAGCCGCTCGCCGTAGGGTGGATTGATGACAATCAAGCCCGGCGTCTCCAGCAGTGGATCACGGCCGGCGAAAAAGTCTGCCTGTTTTACATCAATCACTTCGTCTAACCCCGCGGCATTGACATTCTGCCGAGCAGACTCGCAGGCGCGGGTATCAGCGTCTAAGCCTGTGATAGCAGGGATGCGGGCACACCCGTCCTCGCGGCGACGCAGTGCGTCCTGATGGACGTCGCTCCAGAGCGTCTTATCGTGGAGAGTCCAGCCCAGAAATCCAAAGTGCTCGGTCAGCAAGCCCGGCGCGCTGTCACCGGCAATCATCGCAGCCTCTATCAAAAACGTGCCAGATCCACACATGGGGTCGCACAGCGGTTGACCGCGCGCCGCCATTTTTTCCCACCCTGCTGAGATCAAAATTGCCGCCGCCAGATTCTCGCGCAGCGGTGCAGTTACCCCCTGCGTGCGATAACCCCGCTGATGCAAGCTGTGACCTGCCAGATCTATGCTGACTCTGGCCCGGTTTTTAAAGAGATACACATTGATGCGCAGGTCGGGTCGCTCGCGATCGACCGAAGGCCGCGCTCCGGTTTTTTCCCGTAGACGGTCGACGATTGCATCTTTGGTAAGCTGGGCGCCGTAACGACTGTGGGTGATGCAGGATCGCGCCGAGAAAAAATCCACCGCGATTGTTGCGTTAGCACCGATATGATTTTCCCAGTCGAACTCGAACAGTGCCTGGTAGTACTGTTTTTCATCCCCCACCCGCGCTGCCATCAACGGATAGAGCACGCGGTTGGCGATGCGCGACCACAGGCATATGCGATACAGCGATTGCAGGTCGGCGGCGCACTCGACGCCGGAGGCACGCGCACGGGTATGCGTACAGCCGAGCCCGTCGAGCTCGGTTTGCAATAGTTTCTCAAGCCCGGCCGGGCAGGTGACAAAGCAGACTTTCGACATGAAAAGCGGGTAGACGAGGGCTCACCAGCCTACCCTGCACACCAGATCAGGTAAAGCCCAATCTGTATACATGGCAGGGGTTTTAGCGTTCGCCTGCGCTTTGAGGTTCTCCGGCAGTGACAACGCCGGACGACGATAGCTCGGCGCTAGCGGCCGTTACTGACCAGCGACAGATTGCAGGCTTCGCTGCCACTGCTTTCACAGGGTACCGGTCCGCTGCACAGCCGACTGTATGTCTCGGTCATCTGTCGCAATTGATGGGTGCGGTGTTCATCCAGTTGCGCCCAATCGAAACGCCACTGCCAGTTGCCGGTGGTGGTGCCTGGCAGGTTCATTCGATGTCCGGTACCCAGGCCCAGGATATCCTGCATAGGCAGAATACTGGTGTTGGCGACTGACATCATTGCGCTGCGGATCATCGGCCACGGCAGATCGTCGTCATCACCGCACTGCAGATAGCTGCGCACCCTGTGCTGTTCTGTCGGGTCAGCCGACTGAAACCAGGACAGCGTTGTGTCGTTGTCGTGGGTGCCGGTATACGCCACCATATCGACCGTGTGATTGTGCGGCAGATGCGCATTGTTGCTATCGCCATCAAAGGCAAATTGCAGCACTTTCATGCCCGGCAGCGAGAACTCACGCCGCAACTCGTTGACTGCATTGGTGATGATACCCAGATCTTCAGCCACCAGTGGCAGATCATTAAACTCGCGCTGAATCGCCGTCAGCAGCTCTGCCCCGGGCGCCTTGCGCCAGCAGCCATCCATCGCGGTCGGCGAGGACTCAGGGATTTCCCAATAGGATTCAAGACCGCGAAAATGATCGATGCGAACGATGTCAAACAGACCAAAATGGGTCCGCAGTCGATCGAGCCACCAGGCAAAGCCATCGCGCTTGAGCTGTTTCCAGTCATACAACGGGTTGCCCCATCGCTGCCCCTCTGCAGTGAAGGCATCGGGTGGCACGCCGGCAACCACTGACGCCACACCGTCTTCGTCTACGCTAAAGCATTCGCGATTGGCCCACACATCAGCGCTGTCGCCGGAGACGAATATCGGCAGATCGCCAAACAGATAGACGCCATGTTGATGCGCATAGTGGCGCAGCTCCTGCCATTGCTGAAAGAATACGTATTGTTCGAACTTGCGGATCAGCAGTGTGCCGGCGTGATCGCTCAAGCTGCGCGCGACCGCTTCACGATCGCAACGGCGCAATGCCGCAGGCCACTCAGTCCAGGGCTTATTGTCGTGCAGCTCCTTCAGCACAATGAACCGGGCATAGTCATCGAGCCAGTAAGACTGTTGCCGACAGAAGCGATCAAAATCGGATCGCATCTCGTCGTCCATTTGCGACAGCGCTTTTTTGCAGGCCGTCTCGAGCACATCCAGTCGCCACTGTCGATCCGGCTGACAGTGATCCATGATGTCGGCAGGCAGCCATCCACGGTCGGCCATCCAGTCCAGGCTGATCAGCAGGTTGCTGCCCGCATGGGTGGACAAACATTGATAGGGGCAACCGTCGACGTGGGTGGGCCCAAGCGGCAACACCTGCCAGATGCTCTGTCCAGCAGCAGCAAGAAACTCAACGAATCGATAAGCGTTGTGCGACAGATCACCCATGCTCCACGGGCCGGGCAATGAGGTTGGGTGCAGCAGAACGCCAGACCGTCTGACGCCAAGGGGATTGTTCTTATTAGAGTGTGGCAATTTGTCGCAGGCCGCCGGTTCGCGGCTCGATCGAGCCACATGCTGTGGAAACGGATTACTTGATACTGTGCAGGGTTTGTCCCAACATATCGGCCGTCACCAGTGCCACTTCATTCGGGCTCACGTAATAGAGATCTCTGTCAGATGCGTGATCGACGCCAATCTGGGTGCCGTCGGGGATCACACAGCCTTTGTCCAGCACCGCTTTGCGGATCGTGCAGTTCTTGCCGATCCTGACATCCGGCATCACCACTGATTCCTCGACCACGGTGTTGGCGTCCACGGACACATTTGAAAACAACAGCGAACGGCGCACCGTAGCACCCGAGATAATACAGCCACCCGACACCATCGAATCGACCGCCATACCGCGCAGCGATTCATCGTCAAAAACAAACTTGGCCGGCGGCAGTTGTTCCTGGTGCGTCCAGATCGGCCAGTCTTTATCGTAAAGGTTCAGCTCCGGCAACACTCCGATCAGTTCGAGGTTGGCCTGCCAGAACGAGTCCAGCGTGCCGACATCGCGCCAGTAGCTTTGCCCGCCACTTTGCAGATCCAGAAACGAATAGCCATACACATGGCGATCACCGATGACTTTGGGAATGATGTCTTTGCCGAAATCATGACTGGAGCTTTCAAGGTCGCGATCGGCAATCAGTTGCTCACACAGGAATTCCACGTCAAATACATAGATACCCATCGATGCCAGCGATACACCGGGTTTGTCCGCCAGTTCCGGCGGATTGGCGGGCTTTTCCTCGAACGCCTGCACGCGTCCGTCCTGCGCCATATCGAGCACGCCGAACGCCGTCGCATCCTTGACCGGCACCTCGATACAGCCGATCGTGAGGTCAGCCTGCTGCGCAACGTGGTAGGCGAGCATCGGGCCGTAGTCCATTTTATAAACGTGATCACCCGCCAGGATAATCACGTACTTGGGATTGAAGCTGCGGATGATATCGATATTCTGATACACCGCATCCGCGGTACCTTTGTACCAGGACGTTTCGTCGATGCGCTGCTGAGCTGGCAACAGTTCGACAAACGGGCCAAAGTCACCGCCAATCATTCCCCATCCGCGTTGTATATGGCGAATGAGTGAATGAGCTTTATATTGCGTCAAAACACCGACGCGCCGAATGCCGGAATTCAGGCAATTCGACAACGGGAAATCAATAATGCGGAATTTTCCACCAAAAGGTACCGCCGGCTTGGCGCGCCAGTCGGTCAGATTCTCAAGCCGTGACCCTCTGCCTCCGGCCAGCACCAGCGCCATCGCATCGCGAGTCAGGCGGCTGACAAAGCGCCCGGCCGGGGTAGGATTCTGATTGTAGACATTTAACGTCATTGTTTATTCTCACCTGACGGTCGTTGGCATCAACCCTGCCGTTGATCACCGCCGACCGATACCTCTAAAAATCAGCTATGAAGCCAAGCTGAAACAAGCACATGCCAAACGCCTCACAATTCCCTGTTCAACCACCATTGTCTCTCACTGCGTCACCGCAATAAAGATTCCAATTAAGGTAGTGAAAACTGGCACAATGAAACGATTTCCGAAATAAAAATGCAAGATAATTCAATGCCTAACGTTGTGCCGCACAATTTCCTGGAATTAACCGACGGGCTGCGGCGTATCATTGAAGCGCGTCACCATGATCCGTTTGCCGAATTGGGCTACCACCAGATCGGCGACCATCAAGTTATTCGCGTCTTCCACCCCGAGGCCGAGGCATTGCAACTGGCAGACCAGTCGCAAAGTTTCACCCGCATCGAAGGTACCGATATATTCGTGCTGACCGGCACCAATGCAACCCTGCCGTCGTCCTATCGCCTGCGCTGGACCGATCGCCATGGCGAACAACACATTATGGAGGACCCCTATCGCTTTGGCCCGCAACTCGGCGACACCGATCTCTACCTGTTTAACGAAGGCAGTCATCGCAATCTCTACGATTTACTTGGCGCACACGAAGTAACCGTCGAGGGAGTGGCGGGCACGATGTTCGCGGTTTGGGCACCAGGTGCTGCGCGAGTCAGCGTCGTCGGCGATTTCAACCAATGGGACGGCCGCGTGCATCCGATGCGCAGCCGCGGCCAGAGCGGCGTGTGGGAATTGTTCCTGCCTGAACGCCAGTCAGGTGACCTTTATAAGTATGAAATCCTGCGCGCCGCTGACAACAGCCTGCACGTCAAACAGGATCCGTTCGCCAATCAGTTCGAACTGCGACCCGCCACCGGCTGCAAAATTGCGCCCGCCAGCACCTATCACTGGAACGATGAAGTCTGGATTGGTCAACGAGCTGAGAATCGCTGGCAAAACGCACCGATGTCAATTTACGAGGTGCACCCGGGTTCCTGGCAGCAACAAGATGACGGTCAGTTTCTCAACTATCGCGAACTTGCGGACAAGCTGGTTGAATATGTGCAATTTTGCGGGTTTACCCACGTCGAGCTATTGCCGATCACCGAACATCCACTCGACGATTCCTGGGGCTATCAGGTCACCGGCTACTTTGCACCCAGCAGTCGCTTTGGTGCCCCTGATGATCTGCGCTATCTGATCGATCAATGCCACCAGAACGACATCGGCGTCATTCTCGACTGGGTTCCAGCTCACTTCCCGCGCGATGTCTGGAGCCTGGCCCGATTCGACGGTAGTTGCCTGTTTGAACACGAGGATCCACGCCAGGGCGAACATCGAGACTGGGGCACGCTGATCTTTAATTATGGCAGGCGTGAAGTCAGCAATTTTTTAATCGCCTCCGCGCTCTACTGGTTACGCGAATTTCATCTCGACGGATTGCGCGTCGATGCGGTGGCCTCGATGCTTTTTCTCGATTACTCCCGCGACGCAGGCGACTGGCTGCCCAACCGCTACGGCGGACGAGAAAATCTGGAGGCGATCGACTTCATACGCGAACTCAATCAGGTCACTCAAACCGAGCTGCCGGGTGCAGTGATCATCGCCGAAGAAAGCACGTCATGGCCGCAGGTTACTCGCCCTGCCGACAGTGGCGGCCTGGGCTTCAGTATGAAATGGAACATGGGCTGGATGCACGACACCCTAACCTACATGGGCAAGGAGCCGGTACACCGCAAACATCATCACAATCAGCTCACATTCGGCATCCTGTATGTGTTCACCGAGAATTTCGTGCTGCCGTTCTCGCACGATGAAGTCGTTCACGGCAAGGGCTCACTGTTGTCTCGAATGCCTGGTGACGACTGGCAACAGTTCGCCAATCTGCGACTGCTTTTTTGCTACCAGTTCACCTATCCGGGCAAGAAACTGCTGTTCCAGGGCTGTGAATTTGCGCAACGCAACGAGTGGAACTTTCGCCAGCCACTCGACTGGCATCTGACAGATGCACCCGCCCACCGCGGCATTCTGAGCATGATTTGCGATCTGAACCGGCTCTATCGCGAAACCGGCGCGCTGCACGAACTGGATTTTGATCCCGCAGGCTTCGAGTGGATCAGCTGCGACGATGCCGATCAATCGGTATTGAGTTATATCCGCAGAAGCAGTACAAGTAGTGTGCTGGTGGTATTAAACTTTACACCAGTGCCACGCGATAACTATCGTATAGGCGTTGACAGCCCGGGAACCTACACCGAGCTGTTCAATTCCGATAGTGCTCTGTACGGGGGCAGCAACGTCGGCAACGACGGCATCAGTGTGGCCAGCGATCATCCGTGGATGGGTCGCGACTATTCGCTGACGTTATCTTTGCCGCCACTGGCAGGCATCATACTGCAGCACGATAGTTCGTCTGCATGAAGCCTGGCCGGACAAAAACAAAAAACTATGCTCGCAGATAACAATAATAATCAATCAACCCGCGTGCTGTTCGCCTGCAGCGAGCTGACACCCTGGGTCAAAACCGGCGGCCTCGCCGATGTGTGCGGCAGTCTGCCGCGAGCACTGCAACGCGCCGGCGACGACATTCGACTGATACTGCCCGGCTATAAGTGTGTACTCGATCAGATCGAGCCACCGGTGTTCGTTGCCCAGCTCGACCTGCCGCTGCACCCGGTCGCCCTGTGCTCGGCCACACTTTATGGCATGGAAGTATTGCTGGTCACCCACCCCACTTTCAGCAATCGTGACGGCAATCCCTATATGTCGGACGACGATCGAGCGTGGCCCGATAATGCCTGGCGATTCGCGCTGTTTTCACAGGCTGTTATTGCGGTGGGTCAAAACCGCGCCGGATTGAACTGGCGACCGGATGTGGTGCACTGTCACGACTGGCAAACCGGCCTGGTACCCGCACTGTTGTCAATGGAGCCAGAGCGCCCGGCGACTGTTTTTACGATTCACAACCTCGCCTATCAGGGCAACATTCTGCACAAGCTCTACGCCGACATGAATCTGCCAGTTGAGCTCTTTAATGAAAATGGTCTGGAATTCTGGGGACAGGCGAGTTTCATCAAAGGCGGGATTGCCTTTGCCGATCGCGTCAACACCGTCAGCCCAACCTATTCGCAGGAGATCAAAACACCGCGTTTTGGCAGCGGCATGGATGGCATGTTGCGCTACCGCGGCGACCGTATCAGCGGCATTCTAAATGGCATCGATCACAGCATCTGGGATCCTGCCATCGACAGCCATATTCCACACAACTACGATGCCGATTCGCTTCACATAAAGTCGCGCAACAAGATCGAACTGCAACGTCAACTCGGTCTGCCTGAAGATCAAGGCAAACCGCTGTTCGGTGTTATCAGCCGGCTGGCGGTGCAAAAGGGAATCGACGTACTCGTCGATGCGGTGCGCCAGACCGAACATCTCGACTACCAGCTGGCAGTGCTGGGCAGTGGAGACACAGAGTTGCAGAACCAGCTGATGCGTTTGACACACGACTATCCCGATCGCGTAGCGGTGCGAATCGGTTTCGATGAAGCACTGTCGCGGCTGATCGAAGCGGGTTCGGATATCTTTCTGATGCCCAGCCGCTACGAGCCCTGTGGTTTGAATCAACTATACAGTTTGCGCTATGGCACCTTGCCGCTGACGACCCGCGTCGGCGGACTGGCAGACACGGTATTTGATGTCGACGAACACACCGACAAGGCCAATGGCTTTCTGATCGAACAGCCCACCGCAGCACTACTGGCTGCCGGCATGGCGCGCGCACTGGAACGCTACAGCAACAAACCGGTCTGGCGTCAACTGCAGCAGACCGGCATGCGCGAATCTTACAGCTGGGATGAAAGCGCACACCGCTACCGCCAGTTGTATCAGGCGGCAATCGGCGATGCGGCACTTGAGTATGAGGCGCGACGAGTGCGCGCCTGAGTGACAGCTATGTCTGCTGTTACAGCGAGTTAAATGCTTTGGTAAAGCCGGCCAGTGAAATCTTGATGTCAACCGGACCGGCACCGTCAGCGGCGACCGTGACCACCGCAGCATTCCCCTTTTTCATCGCCACCAGCACTTCATCACTCAGCGGCTCTCTGACCAGACATCCGTGCTGCTGACAAATCCGGAAAGGCGCTGCGCGTTCTTCCTGATCATCGATTTTCAAGCGGACTCCAAACTCGAGCAACACGCCGAGCGGTGTGATGATATCTGCAACTGCCTCGACTTTGACGCCATTGATCTTGGCCTCTTCATCGTCGACCTTGCGCACCACCACCTCTATCGCAGGCGAACCGTTCGGGTCTTTGCCCAGTTGGGTCATGGCGCAAGGTGATCCGGATGGCTCGCAGATCAGATTCCAGTCACCCACTTGCTTGACGACCGGTTCCGGTGCGTCTTTTGACTCGGATGCGGGCAGGTCAGAGAGTTTCTGAGCCAGGCCTGCGACGGGCAATGCCGTAGCCAGTACCAGCAAAGCACAGCGGGTAAGGTGATTCAGTTGATTCACATTTGATCCTCAGCGGTATTCTGGACAGCCCGGCATTTGAGCATTGCAGCGTCTGTGTTTCTATGACCGTGAAGACAGAGACACCACTGAGGCCCACGCTATGGCGGAGCCTCAGTCGAGCGATGATGCCGGAGTATAGATCAGGCTTTAGAATAGACAGGAAAACGACGGCAAAGATCCGTGACTTTACCGCGTACCTCTGCGCTGACCGCTTCGTTGTCAATATCGTCCAGCAGATCGCACATCCAGCCGGCCAGATCCGCCATCTCTTTCTCACCGAATCCGCGCGTGGTCGCCGCTGGTGACCCGATACGCAGGCCACTGGTGACAAACGGCGACTGTGGATCGCCGGGCACGGTGTTTTTGTTGACGGTAATGTGCGCACGGCCGAGTGCCGCATCGGCCGCCTTGCCGGTGATGCCCTTATCGATCAAGTCGAGCAGGAAGAGATGATCGTCGGTGCCGTTGGAGACGATCTTGTAGCCACGCGCCTGAAAAACCGCACACATGGCGCGCGCATTGTCGAGTACCCGCTGCTGATAGGCTTTAAATTCAGGCTCCAGCGCTTCCTTGAACGCGACCGCCTTGGCCGCGATCACATGCATCAACGGCCCACCCTGCATGCCCGGGAAAATATTCGAATTGAATTTTTTCTCAAGCTCCGGATTGGCACGGGCGAGAATCAGCCCGCCGCGGGGGCCGCGCAAGGTCTTGTGGGTGGTGGTGGTGCAGACGTCTGCAATCGGCACCGGGTTGGGATATAGTCCAACCGCCACCAGCCCTGCAACATGCGCCATATCGACCATCAACCAGGCGCCTACCTCGTCGGCGATGTCGCGAAACTTCTGCCAATCGATAATCTTTGAGTAAGCAGAGAATCCAGCCACGATCATTTTGGGTTTGTGCTCACGCGCGAGCGCTGCGACCTGATCGTAGTCGATCTCACCGGTGGCCTCATCCAGACCATACTGCACCGCGTTGTAGATTTTGCCTGAAAAGTTAACACTCGCGCCGTGCGTCAGGTGCCCGCCGTGATCCAGTGACATGCCCAGCACGGTATCGCCTGCATCGCACAGCGCCATGTAGACCGCCGCATTCGCCTGTGACCCAGAGTGTGGCTGCACGTTCGCATAGGCCGCGCCGAACAGTTCTTTGGCGCGATCAATAGCCAGCTGTTCGGCCACGTCAACGTGTTCACAACCGCCGTAGTAGCGCTTGCCGGGATAGCCTTCCGCATATTTGTTGGTCAACACCGAGGCCTGCGCCTCCATCACACGCGGGCTGGTGTAATTTTCTGATGCGATCAACTCAACGTGGTCTTCCTGGCGTTGGGTCTCTGCCTGCATGGCCGCCCATAGCTCATCGTCAAAGCCCGCAATTGTCTGGTTGCTGCTGAACATAGTATTTTCCAAGGGTGAATAAACGGTTGTCGCGAGTTACCGCAAGACGCGCCGCGTATTGCACGGCCTGCACTGCCATCTCGCTTTAATCTTTACGCCGTCGGCCGGGCTAGGCGCGACGTCCGGGCCGCGATCGGTTTTGATCGAAAAGATCAGCCAGCTGGGCGGTCATCGCGCTTGCAAGCTCACTGACATTGGCGATCGTCGCGGCACGCTTGTAGTACTGCGTCACGTCGTGGCCAATGCCGATGGCAACCAGCTCGACGGTATCGCTGGCCTCGACCTGAGCGATCACCTCGATCAGATGGCGCTCGAGAAACTTGCCCGGATTGGCCGACAAGGTCGAATCGTCTATCGGTGCGCCGTCGGAAATCACCATCAGGATCTTTCGCTTCTCCGGCCGTGCTACCAGCCGTTGGTGTGCCCACTGAAGGGCCTCACCATCGATGTTCTCTTTCAACAGGCCCTTGCGCATCATCAAACCAAGATTCATGCGCGCACGCCGCCAGGGTGTATCGGCCGATTTGTAGATGATGTGACGTAGATCGTTCAGCCGTCCGGGATTGACCGGATGGCCGGCAGCCACCCAGCGGGCTCGCGCCTCACCGCCCTTCCAGGCACGTGTGGTAAAACCCAGTATCTCGACGCCGACACCGCAGCGCTCAAGCGTATTCGACAGTACATCGGCACAGGCTGCCGCCACGACGATCGAGCGGCCATGCATTGAGCCGGAATTATCCAGCAACAGTGTGACGACGGTGTCGCGAAACTGCGTCTCGCGCTCACGCTTGAATGCGAGCGGCTGCATCGGATCAGTCACCACGCGCGTCAATCGTGCCGAATCCAGCACGCCCTCTTCAAGGTCAAACTCCCACGAGCGATGCTGGCGCGCCAGCAGCAGGCGCTGCAATCGATTGGCAAAGCGACCGACCGCCGATTGCAGATCACCGACGTGCTCGTCCAGGCGTTCGCGCAGGCGCGCGAGCTCGGTGGAACCGCAGATGTCCTGCGGGCGGACGATCTCATCGTAGTCGGTGGTGTAGATATGATAAGCCGTTGTGCTGGCAAAGCGATTGGCATCCGGCAACCGCATCGATGCGCCCGGATTCTCGGCCGGGTTCAGATCGTCGTCGGTGTTGTCATCATCCTGTGACTCACCCGATTCGCCCTCGTCGCCTGCGTCATCCTGATCGGCGGATTGCTCAGCGTCGTCACCCTGTTGGGGATCGCCGTCGCCGTCTGGCTCCTGCGCCTCTTCACTGGCATTTTCCTGGGCACTGTCATCGCCATCCTGAGCCTCACCCTCTTCGCCTTCGAGCAGCTTCATTTCGACCAGCAAATCATTGAGCTGCTGCGCGAACGCCGCCTGGTCTTCGCTGTGTGCATCGAGTCGGTCAAACCATTCCGGATCGATGCCACTGTGCCACTCGCAATTGGCCAGAATTTGCTGCGCGGCCGGTGGCATGCGGCGACCGGTCATGCGCTCGCGTAGCTGCAGCGCCATTGCCTCGGCCAACTCGACAGTCTCATCACCCTGACTGTCGAAGTTGCGCAGGCGCTGTTCCAGCCGCGCCTCCAGGTTTTTGGCCACACCCAGCATGACCTGCCCGCCCAGACACTCGACCCGAGCGCGCTCGACCGCGTCGAAGACGCGACGTGCAACTGCATTTTGCGGCGCATGGCGACTGTGAACTATGGCGTCGTGGTGGGCGCGATGCACAGCGACGGCATCAGTCTGACCGCGGGTAATCGCCATTTCCGGCGCGTCCGATGTCTGCTCTGAGGTGAGTCTGTCGGGCAATGACTTGCCAGCGACGTTGACGCCGCCCTGTGCGGCGATATTCACTTCAAGGGATTCATCGCCGGCTATCGCCCGCGCACACGCGGTCAGCGATCGCTTGAGATCGGCCTCTGCCTCATCACGATTGTGCCCGATCCCGGCCATGATTGTGGCGCTAGCCGAACACCGATGCAGCGTCTGCGATTTCCTCGCCGAAGGTGCGCTGGTACAACTCGGCAATCACATCGCGCTCGACCGGGTCGCACTTGTTCAGGAAGGTCAATTCAAACGCCAGCGCGTGGCTTTTGAAAAAGCCGCTGTTCTGCGTCCAGGTAATCACGGTCCGCGGGCTCATGACGGTAGAGATGTCGCCATTGCGGAATGCCGAGCGCGTCAGGTTGGCCAGTGTCACCATCCGCTCGACCGTCTTGCGGCCCTCGTCAGTGCGAAATTCGGGCGCCTTGGCCAGGACAATTTCAATCTCTTTTTCTGCCGGCAGGTAATTCAGAATGGTCGTGATCGACCAGCGATCCATCTGTGCCTGATTGATCTGTTGCGTGCCGTGATACAGCCCGGTGGTGTCTCCCAGGCCCACGGTGTTGGCGGTGGCGAAGATGCGAAAACACGGATGGGGTCGAATCACCCGGCTCTGATCCAACAGCGTCAGCCGCCCCGCCGATTCGAGCACGCGCTGAATCACAAACATCACATCCGGCCTGCCGGCGTCGTATTCGTCAAACACCAGCGCCACGTTGCGCTGGTAGGCCCACGGCAGAATGCCGTCCTGAAACTCTGTCACCTGCTTGCCATCCTGCAACACGATGGCGTCTTTGCCGATCAGATCGATACGACTGACGTGGCTGTCGAGATTGATGCGCAGACAGGGCCAGTTCAGGCGCGCGGC
>CAZNIS010000002.1:31403-57791 GCA_964573105.1 uncultured Granulosicoccaceae bacterium | reverse complement strand
CTTTCAAATGAAGTTGACGCCGTAATCCATTGTAAGAATGGTGCCACCCTTCTTTACCACGCTGTTATCGATTGCTAGTCGACGATTTCAGCGGTCTCCACCACCGCGTGAAACAGCACATTGGTGCCAGCGGCAGCCCACTCGGGTGAAATCTCCTCGGCCTCATTGTGTGACAGACCGTCGACACACGGGCACATCACCATCGCCGTGGGTGCGACGCGATTGATCCAGCAGGCGTCGTGGCCGGCGCCGGATACCAAATCGCGATGACTGTAGCCCAGCCTGACGGCCGCGCTTCTCAAAGCGTTAACACAGTTGGCGTCGAACTCGACCGGATCGAAACCGCCGACTTTTTCAATCCCAAGCGCGAGCCCCGCGTCGTCGCATATCTTTTGCGCGCCAGCCTTCAAACGCGACACCATGTCATCGATTACGGCCTTGTCGGGATGGCGAAAGTCGATCGTGAATACGCACTTGCCGGGAATGATGTTGCGCGAATTCGGATAGACATCGCAGTGACCGATGGCGCCGACGGCGTCGGGTGCATGCGACCAGGCTATTTCATCGACAAGCTGGGTAATACGCGCCATGCCAAGACCCGCGTTCTTGCGCATCGGCATGGGTGTTGAGCCCGTGTGGCTCTCTCTGCCAGTGACGGTTAGCTGCAGCCAGCTCAACCCCTGGCCGTGCGTGACCACGCCTATATCCAGATTTTCGTTTTCAAGGATCGGCCCCTGCTCGATGTGCAGTTCGAAAAACGCCTTCATCTTGCGCGCGCCAACTTTCTCCTCACCGCACCAGCCGATGCGCTTGAGTTCATCGCCGAGTTTCAAGCCATAGGCGTCGGTACGATCGTAGGCCCAGTCGAGCGTGTGCACACCGGCAAACACTCCGGAGGCGACCATCGCAGGCGGGAATCGCGTGCCCTCTTCGTTGGTCCAGTTGACGACCACGATCGGGTGGCGAGTCTTGACGTTCATATCATTGAGCTGGCGAATGATTTCCAGCCCGCCCAGCACACCGAGCACACCATCGTATTTACCCCCGGTGGGTTGCGTGTCGAGGTGGCTGCCGACATAGACGGGCAGCGCACCCGGGTCGGTGCCTTCGCGGCGTGCGAACATGGTACCCATCTCGTCGACGCCCATCGTCAAGCCGGCCGCGTCGCACCAGCTCTGGAACAGCTCGCGACCTTTGGCATCTTCTTCAGTGAGCGTCTGGCGATTGTTGCCACCGGCGATGCCGGGACCGATTTTCGCCATCTCCATCAGCGAGTCCCACAAGCGCTCGCCATTAATTTTCATGTTGCTGGAAATCGTCACAGCCACTCCCCTGTTTCTGGTTGTCAATGACGGCGAACCAACGGCGGCCCGCACGCCTGCAAGAGCCGTCGCTAATCAGCTAGTCGAGTTTTTTTAACACGTCGGCGAGTACGCCAAATAGATCGTCGATCTGTGATTTCTCGACAATCAGCGGTGGTGACAACGCGATGATGTCGCCGGTGGTGCGGATAAGCACATTGCGCTCGAAAGCATTTAGAAACGCAGTGAAAGCGCGCTTGGTTGGCGCACCGGGCATCGGCTCAAGCTCGATCGCACCAATCAGACCGAAGTTGCGAATATCGATTACATGCGGCAGACCTTTGAGCGAATGCAACGCATCTTCCCAATACGGACCAAGCTCACTGGCGCGAGTCAGAAGTCCCTCTTCACGATAAGTTTCGAGCGTGCCAAGCCCTGCAGCGCAGGCGACCGGATTACCGGAATAAGTGTAGCCATGAAAAAACTCAATCAGATGTTCGGGGCCTGTCATGAAGGCGTCGTGAATTTCATCACGCACAAATACTGCGCCCATCGGAATCACGCCACTGGTCAGTCCCTTGGCGGTTGTCATGATGTCAGGCACCACGCCAAACACATCCGGTGAGAACGCTCCACCCATGCGGCCGAAACCGGTAATCACTTCATCAAAGATCAACAGGATGCCGTGTTTGTCGCAGATGTCGCGCAGTCGTTGCAGGTAGCCCACGGGCGGCATCAGCACACCGGTCGAGCCTGCCATCGGCTCGACGATGACCGCCGCGATGGTCGAGGCATCGTGCAGCGTCACCAGTCGTTCGAGATCATCGGCAAGCTCGGCGCCGTGTTGTGGCAGACCTCGGGTAAACGCATTGCGTTCGATGTCATGCGTGTGGCGAATGTGATCGACGCCGCCCAATAAGGTGCCAAAGTGCTTGCGATTGGCGACGATGCCCCCAACCGATATACCGCCAAAATTCACCCCGTGATAACCGCGCTCGCGGCCGATCAATCGGGTGCGACTTCCTTCGCCTTTCACGCGATGATAGGCAATCGCCATCTTCAACGCCGTCTCGACAGACTCAGAACCCGAGTTGGTAAAAAACACATGGTTCATAGGCTCCGGAGTGATCTCGCACAGCTCGGATGCAAACTCGAATACCTTCGGGTGCCCCATCTGAAACGCCGGCGCATAGTCCAGTTCGGCCACTTGCTTCTGCACCGCCTCGATAATTTTTGCTCGGCCATGACCGGCGTTGCAGCACCACAGACCGGCTGTGCCATCGAGAATCTGCCGACCATCTTCGGATTGGTAGTACATGCCGTCAGCCGCTACCAGCATGCGCGGCGTCTCTTTAAATTGCCGATTGGCAGTGAACGGCATCCAGAATGCGTTCAGGTTGTTCGGACGGGTGACAGACTGGGACATTGCAAGCGATCCGATGATCTTGACCACATGGTCAAGCGTAAGCTACCGTAGCTTGTCGATCCGGTCAACGCGAATGCTCAACCGAATATGCCTGCCAATGCCGTCCCCAAAAATGGCAACCGAAAGAGCGCCGTACGGCGTCACAACGAGGCGGCTATCCTCAAAGCCGCGGAGCGTGTGTTTGCCGAATCGGGCTATCGCGGCGCGACCACGAGCCTGATCGCCGAACGCGCCGGCATCCCAAAACCCAATTTGCACTACTACTATCCGACCAAGGAATCGCTGTACCGCCGCGTCGTTGAAAACATTTTCAATGTCTGGCTGCAGACTGCCAGTGCATTTGACGATTGCGATGATCCGGAAGAGGCGCTGACGCGGTATATCGGCGCCAAAATGGATATCAGCCGCAGCCACCCGGACGGTTCGAAAGTCTGGGCCAACGAAATTCTGCACGGCGCCCCCGTGATGCAGAGCCACCTTGAAACCACGCTAAAGCGCTGGACTGACGATCGAGTTGCCGTGATAGAGCGCTGGATTAAAGAGGGGCGGATGCGGCCGATCGATGCGCGCTGTCTGTTGTACATGATCTGGTCCTGTACCCGTCACTACGCAGACTTCGATCATCAGATCACTACACTGAATCACGGCAAACCACTGTCCGACGAACAGTTCGAGCAGGCCAAGTCTCAGGTGGTTGACATCATTCTGAACGGGGTTGGCATCGCACGTCGCAGTGTAACCAGGTGAAATAGCACATTATCTGCTAACCGGCGCTGCGATCACCACGGCGCGATGCTCGGCATGGCGCCCTGTTTGTCTGCGCGCGCGGGTATCCAGGCCGCCCTATGCTATCGAGCGATTGCTATCGCGACGCCGACCCGACTGGTAACATTGACCTCTGAGTCGGGTACCGGCGTACCATCGACTCTCCCGCTAACACTATCCAATTGAGAAAGGCACAAGCAGACCATGGCAGTCGGCACTACTATCTGGACCTGGTTCGAGGGCACCTGGGTCAACGGCAATACCCCGATCATGCGCGCTGCCGATCATGGCACCTGGCTCGGCACCCTGGTGTTTGATGGCGCACGCAAATTCGAAGGCACCTGCCCGGACCTGGATCGGCACTGCCAGCGCGTCAACGACTCGGCCATTGCCATGGGCCTGAAACCCACACTAACCGTCGAGCAGATGAGCCAGTTGTGCCTTGAAGGGCTGGCCAACTTCCCGGCCGACGAAGCGGTGTACATCCGGCCGATGTACTGGTCGACCGAATCCGGCCCCAGCGTCGTCGGTGGCGATCCGGAATCCACTGCCTTCTGCCTTTGCCTTGAAAACGTGCCAATGCCAGATCCTGACGCCAGCATGACGCTCGGCACCACACAATTTCACCGCCCAACCATCGCCACCGCACTGGTCAACGCCAAGGCTGCCTGCCTGTATCCGCACAATGCCCGCATGCTGCGCGAGGTCAACGACAAGGGGTTCAAGAACGCAATTGTCTGCGACGCGCTAGGCAACGTGGCAGAGACCGCCACCTCCAACATCATGATGGCAGTGGATGGGGAAGTATTTACCCCAGCACCCAATGGCACTTTTTTAAACGGCATCACCAAGCAACGCGTGAGCACGCTACTTACAGAAAACGGCGTCACCTATCACGAGAAGACCTTGTCGCTGGACGATTTTCGCCGCGCCGACGAAATCTTCACCACCGGCAATATTTCAAAAGTCACACCTGTCACCCAGCTTGAAGACAAAATCCTGCAGCCTGGGCCGATCGCCCGCCGTTGCAGAGAAATGTACTGGGACTGGGCCAAATCCCTGTAGGCACCCGCGCCGCCACAGCGTGTTGAATAGCTGACGAACAAACCCAATGATTTGCCAACGCAGCAACGGGCAGGAGATTCGACATGACTGACAACAACGCGAGTGATGCATCGCAGCAGGCAGAAACCGGCACCGCGGGCTTGCCGAAGAAACTGCTGGGCGGCTATGCGCAATTTCGAAGCGGTATGTCATCGCAACAGAAACAGCGTTTCGAGGAACTGGCAGAGCATGGCCAAAAGCCGGAAACCACGGTCATCTCGTGCTGCGATTCAAGGGCGGCACCGGAAGCCATATTCGACACCGGGCCAGGCGAACTGTTTGTGGTGAGAAACGTCGCCAACGTGGTCTCCCCCTATGACTCCAATGACCACAATAACAGCACCGCCGCGGCCATCGAATTCGCGGTGCAGGCGCTGGGGGTAAAGCACATATTGGTAATGGGCCACGCACGCTGTGGCGGCGTGGACGCCTATCGACGCAAGCTGATCGGTGATCCGATTGACGCACTGTCGGCAGGTAATTTCATCGGCAAGTGGATCACACTGCTGGAACCGGTTGCCGGCATTGTCGATCGCAGCGACGACGACACGGCAGAAAAACTGCAGTTTAAACTCGAAACCGCCAGTGTCCGCCAGTCGATCGAGCACCTTAAATCATACCCGTTTATCGCAGAACGATACGAACGGGGACAGATCGGACTGCACGGTGCCTGGTTTGATATTTCCAATGGCGAACTCTTGACTATGAATGGAGAAACCGGCGAGTTCGAAATGCCGCTGAATTGATGCTGTTTAGATCGCGCCGTTAAACCAATAGTCCTAGGCGATTAAACTACACCAGCGCTATCACTGTAAGCCTCACTGGAGTCGGCCCGCATAGGGATCTTTGGGCATCTGCAGCCTGGGCTGGATACCGTCGGCGCCAGGCAGAGTCCTGGCCCAAAAACCGGCATTTCTAGGAATCACATCACCGGCGCCAGCATTGATAGTCTGATAGGCAGAACCGTCCCACGAGAACACGGTACCAGCAAAGATATCACCCGTATCTGCATCCACTGCCGTGCATCCAGCGCTCTGTCCGCACGATGATCCAGCAGCAGCACTGACTCGCACATCGTCAAACAACATATCTGTGTTGAACGGGTTTCCAAGCATTTGCCAGGTGATCACTCCGGGCCTTGTCACCAGGTCAATCGCGCGGCAACCCAGCGCGGAGTTGCAGTCATCGTCACTGCTGGCCTTAGGCGTCGGAGATCGGGTGCTTGACCGCGGGATATCAAGTGTCACCGTCGATGGTGTTTTCTGAATAATCCAGTAGCCGGTATCAAGTTCCAGCGCGTCACTCAGAGCCAGCAACTCGTATCTGGTCTCTGATGCTCTATAGCGAAACATACTCCACTCGGCAGGATAGGCTGCAGATATCTCGGGACCAAACAATTCCTGCACAGTGCCGGTCCCATCGGGCACACAGTCAAGACTGATCATGCGCCAGGTGTTGGCTGGTAACTCCATTTTCAGACAGGCGCTACCTCGCCAGCCAGTGTCGTAGAAACCTTTGATGGTCATCCACAACTCCTGCACATTGTTAAACGTCGGCTCCATCAACTCATTGGGGGTCAGCGTCGTATCCCAGTGTGACACTGACGAGCCAGATTCAAAGGGATTGGGCGCATACATCTGTGGCGAGCCCATCTCCGTCCCTGCAGTGAGGCGTCCCACCTCAGCCAGCGCCATTGGTCCCGACCACACGAGCTTGCCAGTGTTAATTGCCGACAACGCGCGATCAGTTGCCGACAGGTCACTCCAGGCCTGGTCGTATTCTTCATCGAACAAATGCGCAGAGAACGCATCATCGGTCAGCGGAGATGGATAACTGTATCCGTTCGCCGGAAAAGGAGTGACCCATCCCAGGCCATGACCCATCTCGTGTATAGCCACGCTCAGCAGGTCAATGCCAGGACCAGTTACCGGTAGCGAGCCAATTTCAAAGTTGAACGTAAAATCGCTGCTAAAGTTCATCACGGCATCGTTGCGCGCAGGATCAAGATCTACTCCGGCGAGACTATTGGCCAGCGCGATGCTGTAAACACGATTCGGCACAGGGGCGATGCCAGTGGTCCAGTTGAAGGCGAAGTTTTCAGGACCGGCCTGGCCGAGAACCCCGGGAGCCAGCGGAGCGAAACTGGCATTGATACGAATTTCGACATCGCTGTCGAGCAAAGACCCCCAGTAATTCGCCGCGGCATTGAAAACATTCAATGCCTGTTTACCCAATGTTGTACCAGGGTTGCCAGCTACTGGTGTGACAGGTGTTAGATCATTCAGCCCGACACCCGGAACGTCCGTGTTCACGATAGTAATCGTGGCGGAATTGGCGTTGGTATAGCAACATAATCCGGCGAGCAATATCCAGACGCGATTAAAGGATCTATTCACTGTCTACCGTCACATCGGACTCGATACAATCTGTCACAGTGCGTGTGGAAGCAGAGCTATGCACGGTTCGCTGCTTGCCATCGCAGCCGATAACCATTCTAAGACTCGTGACAAAGCCGGCTCTGGAAGTGAGTAGTTGCCCACTTACCGGTGAGTCGACAATCACAAGGTTCGGCACCTGTCCCTGCAGTTGTTCTGTCACCGTCAGTGTCGCTGGCTGTATAGACTGTCCGGTTTGCGGTTCAACCGGCGCTTTCACTGATTGTGAAAAACCCGCGGTCTTTTCATTCGCTGTTAGAGATTTTTGGGCAACCGGTTGCTGGTAATCCGAGCTTGTGCACCCGACTGTAAACAACAAGCCGGACAATACGACCATCCTTACTGATGCTGACACGAGAGTTCCTTTAACGATGGGGGCAAATTGAGCAGCCACGAATAGATATCAACGAGCAGCACGCCAGGGTGGAACGCTACAGCCAGGACTCCGAGTTTGTTTTTTCGGCACTGAGACGACTTCACTGCAGCAAAGCAAATAGCTTTGACAGGGCACGCTAGTTTTTTTCTACATTCGAGTCAAACTGGCAGTTTGACCCAGCCCACGAAACGAAGAAACTCCAGTCCGTCACTTACACTTGGTATCCATTATGGAACACACCCGACAGATAGCGACCGCGGCGGGGTTTGGGCGTTTGCCCTTCATCTCGCCTGATGAGTCCGGCTCAGCGCTTGTGAGTCGACCTCCTGCAGACGTTAGAGACAGGCAGCGCCACGCCATGAACCCATTGGTGATTAACGAAGCGCCCGCAAAACTTCGCCGGTCGCACGTACCAGCGGATCGTGCGTCTGCTGCAGTATTTTCACCCGATCAAACTGCTCAAGATCACTGTTCACAGCATCGCGAAGCGCGCCACCGAACACCATGCGCAACTCTGTGCCAATATTAAATTTGCAGATGGCACTACCGCGCGCCAATCGCGTGCGTTGTTCAATCGGCACACCCGAACCACCATGAATCACCAGCGGCACTTCGGTTACCTGTTCTATGGCACGAATACGCGACTCGTCCAAACCACCTTCACGATTTTGTTGCAGGTGCACATTGCCTACGGATATGGCCATTGCGTCGACTTGTGTTTGTCGGGCAAACCGCGCCGCTTCTTCCGGGTCAGTGCCGTTGGATTGCTCGCCGTTGTCGTAACCGACAAAACCGATCTCACCCTCACACGAAATGCCGGCCGCGTGGGCAAGCTCTGCCACCGACGCGGTTAAGTCGATATTCTCGTTGAGTGGCTTTCGAGAGCCATCGAACATCAGTGATGTGAAACCGCTGTCCAGTGCGATTTTGCATTCCTCGAACGTGTAGCCGTGATCCAGATGCGCTACCACCGGCACGCTGGCGTTTTCTGCCAGGTGCAAAAACATTTTGCCAAGAATTGGCAACGGAGTGTGCTCGCGGCAGCTTGGTCCCGCCTGCAATATGACCGGCACATTCTGCACTTCGGCCGCCGCCACATAGGCGCGCATATCTTCCCAGCCCAGGGTGACCAGGCCGGCCACGGCATAGCCTTCGCGAAGCGCCGGCTGCAGCACGTCTGCCAGTGTCGCAACACTCATTTGAACTTCGCGATCATGTCCTTGATACCGGGAATGGTTTCAATTTGTGCGGCATGTGTGGGCTGGAAGAACTGCACCAGCGAGCGCTGGCTCAGGCCACCGAGAATCGTGAAGTAGTACATTTCATAACCGGGCAGCACCGCGCAAGGGTGATAACCGTTGTCGAGGCAGATCGTGGATCCATCGACGATGTGATAGGCGTCGCCGGGTTCGTTATCTACGCGTTGCAGCATTTGCACGCCAGAGCCATAGTTTGGACGAAAGCGAAAATTGTAGGTCTCGTCGTGACGGGTTTCATCCGGCAGGCGATCGGTATCGTGCTTGTGCGAGGGGAAACCGGACCAGCCGCCCTGCCCAACGGTGAACAATTCGCTGACCAGTAATCGACCGACTTTATCGTGCTGCTTTTGACCCAGAATATGTTTGATCTTGCGATGCGTTTTGGTGTCATCGGAGCCGTACTGCACCAGGTCCAGACTATCAGCGCGAACATCAAACGGTTCCAGCGCTTTGTCGTATTTGGCACCGGCGATAAAAGTTTCGGTCGCATCGCTGACGCAAACCATAGTGACCTTGGCACCAGATGGCACATACACACCTTCCGGCTCGCCATCCCATACGTCGACACCACGATTGCCAAGCGCTGAGAATTTCACCCCTTCGATTTCAACGTCGACTGTGCCGGTGGCCGGTACGATGCAGGTTTCATAACCCGGCACCTGATATTCGAACGCCTGGCCTTTTGTCAGCTTGACGATATTGAAGTAATTCAGCGGCACCACGTCGCTGTTGACGTCGACGATTGGCTGGTTGTTGTTGTCGTAAGGGGCAATATGCACAGTGTTTAGTTCTCCTGGGGGTTCGTCGGGCCGGGATGCGAGGCAAGAAAATCTTCCAGTTCCTGACTGGTGGGCATGGCGGGTGCGCAGCCGACGCGCGAGACGACAATCGCTGCACACGCAGAACCGCGCAACACAGATTGTTTTAAGTCGTAGCCGGCAGCCAAAGCGGCGATAAAGCCGCCCATGAAACCATCGCCGGCACCCGTAGGCTTTAATGCATCGACCGGGTAAATACCGGTGCGAAATTCGTCATCGCCAGTAATAGTGATGGCGCCGTTCTCGCCCATTTTGTACACCACGACACTGGCGGTGGAATGCGCCAGTTCGCGTGCCTTTTGCAGGCCGCGATCATAGTCTCCCGCCATAAAGCCGAATTCCACATCATTGCCGATGATGATGTCGCACAACGCCCCGGCACGCGAATAGGTCTCGGCCGCATCCGCCGCCGATATCCAGCTGTAGGGTCGATAGTCCAGATCGAAGATCAGCGGCAGTCCCGCCTCGCGGGCGAGCTCGAAGCCACGAAACGATGCACTGCGCGAAGGCTCGGCGGCGAGCACGGTGCCAGTGGTGATCAGCGCGCAGTAATCGCCAAAATTGATAGGCTCGAAATCTGCCTGCGTCATCTGGAAGTCGACCGTGTGCGGGAGACTGTCTACAAAAGCGCATGCAGTTAAAAGTTGACGTACAGAAACCTAATATAAATGGGGGGGGGCATCGAAAGGATTGCAGCACCTATACTTCGTACAAGCAAGCAGTAGATCGCCTCTGGACCTCGCACTTATGTAGTGGTTCCTGAAACTCAAAGGGCAATCGTCTCGAAACACGTCGTGGGATAGCTGTCATGAAACTGTTCAGTTGTAACATACTCGTTGGAAGTTCTAGCTCCCTCTACGAGCCGGCATCAAACAGATGCTCAATCCGAGTACAAACCATTTCTCACCGAAGTAGCATTACTCGCCCTCCACCAGTTCAAACCTACACCATTCAAGATTCTCCAAGATAGCACAGCACGAGAGTTTCGGGTGCATCCCGATTTCATCTGTTTTTGTTTTCCTTGGCGCAATCATCCTGCCACTTAGATGAACAGCGCACCGAAATATCAAACCCGATCTCGCCCATAGAACCATCACCGATTGAAATAGAAAACGAGGATTGAAAATCTATGAAGTACCTCTTAGTTGCAGCAGTCGCAGCTTTTGTGACAATCGCACCCGCTTGGGCACTGACCCAAGCTACCACAAAATTAAATTTGTCGCTCAGGATTCGAAAAAGCTCGTAGTTGGCAAACTTGCAAAAATCAAGCACGGGATACGAAATACCAAAGTATCAGAATCCCCGGTCACAGTTTACGTCTTCAGGAATGTCGACATAATAAAGAAAACCGAAGAAAGAAGTAAAAACAAATTCAAGATGAAAATCAATACCGGTTACTATGCAAACGACCGCGAGAGTGTTCTGGATCACCTGCTGCAAGCCGATGAAGCGGCAACTGATCAAGACGAGTACTCCAGTGGGGAAAATCTTGATGGATCAACTGAATCGACGGACTTCGTGTACGATACCGATGCGCTAGCCACCGAACTTGCTACTCAAGACCTGTCACCAGAACTTCGTTTCGTTGCTGGCTTACCCAACTTTCGGAAAGACAGGAAGTATGTACTATTTATCCCTACCAGGAAGAATCGCACACTTTCAGGCGTAACGGGTAACCAGCAAGGTGTATTCCAAGTCGATGACAACGACTATGTATATACCTACACCGGCGTACCGGTCTTGGATATTAAGAATGGTCGGCTGATTCTCAGTCAGCCACAGCCAGACTTCACACAAGTTGCTGAATCGTTCATCGCGCACAGCAACATTTCGTCCCACAGAATAGTGCAGGCCAGCAACGCCCCAATGGTATATACCAACCAAAGCCCGATCAAGCTGCGAAAGTTCGTCAGAAAGACTCGAAAATGGCTCGCCCGATAGGAGTAAATCAATTGAAAGTTAGACACTACTTTTTTTTCATTGCACTGAGTTTCACCACCCCTGCATTGGCTCAAGTAGATGCGTAGGTTACCGCCTTAGAGGACGAGGTCGGAGGAATGTTTCTATGTGATGAACGCGAACCACTGACCAGCAGAGTAATACGCTGGGGTGTCAGCAACTACCCTGAACTGGTCGTGTCCGACGATGTCCGCGCAGACACGTTGATATGGCCTGCCCTTCAACAGGCAGTAGACGAGTGGAATTACGTGCTGAGACGTGACCTGACAGGCCGAATCGGTGCGAGACTAGTTACCGAAGCCTCAAATCCAGATGCCAACATGGAATTTGGCAACGGAATCAGTGAAGTGTATTTTGCGCCTTTTCCCATTCGCGCCGACGGTACTCGTACATTGGGTAGGGCTGCAGGCGCAAGTCCCGGCACTGCACTCCCGACCAACAGTGCGAATTTTTGTTTCTACGAGGAGATTGACATTCAAATTCGCGAAGGCCAGGCATTCACCGATTTTGAGTGGGGCAATGGATCACGCAGTGGCACACACATTGGTCTGCTTCTGTTGCACGAGATGGGGCACTTTTGGGGGCTGAAACACGACGCACAGGTTTCCCGAACGATGAACGCCTTTTATCCATTTGGGGGGACCATTGGAGGCGGCTATGACGTGACACCCTCTGGTAAAGATCGAAACGAACTGTGGAGCCGTAATATTGGCCGGGCAGGCCAGGGATTGGATCTCGCTGCATCGAATTGGATGCACTCCGGCGCAGAACTACCCAGCCCAGCTTCCGACCCCAGAATTGCCGTGCAAATGAGAATTCTTAATCAGGATCGATCCAGGGCGTGGAGAGTCCAGGGTGGGGACACGATCATTTTTCCGTACCGGGTGCACAGTCTCGGAATTTTTGGCGAATCAGGTGTACCGATACGTTTCTTTATGTCAGAAGATCACAACATTGGCGATGCAGATGACCACATGTTCGAGATACAAACTGTAAATTTTGGCAACCGCGGGCAAGACGTCAGCGGCGAATACGAATTTACGACCCCCAACAATCGCGAGGGTCGTTACTGGTTCGGCTTTAGGGTGGACCCAGAGGGGAATGATATTGATCCTTCAAACAACTGGGTGAGATTTCAGTATGAAGTGGAAGTGATACCGAACCCGGACATCGCACCTGAAGATTCAACGATATACTGTGAGAACGCTTCATCTGACCCAGATGGCGACGGTTGGGGATGGGAAGACGAGCAATCCTGTGTTGTGCCGGACGGGGGCGGGACGGTTACCGGTGACGGTTGTGACTACTCAGCCGCTCATTTGAATTCAGGCTGGGGCTGGAACGCCGCCGCCAGAGAAAGCTGCCCGCCGTTGTAGGAGTGAAATTGCAATGAAACCTTTCAGAACGATCAGCCTATCCATTGGCATGGCACTGCTTATCGGATGCCAGGGCTCTGATACCGCCGACGTCGCCACACAGGAAAACGCCGCGGACACTCAGCCGGATGGCGGTTTTGGCTGCGGCATCGAGGGTTGCACCCCGATAGAGGGCCTGCTACCCGAGCGGGAGGACCCGCCTCTACCGCTTGCAGGCGGAGACACTAGCGCAATCGCAGGGTTGTGGGACATGGGGATCGACATATTGGGTAGCCAACAATATTTCCACTATACCGACGATGGAAAACCCAGCCGGTATACACTGTATGCGGAAGACGATAATTGCTACGAGTGGGTTCACGGCGAAAATTACCCAAGACGGCAAAGCATACTCCGACCAGATACCGCAAGCGGTAGAAACGATATGTTTTTAAGGGAATCATTTTACTACCACGATGACCCGTACGACGATATTCCCCCGCAACTTAGACACTGGGTTATACGAGCACAAATGTGGGTTGAGAATGATCGCCTGTACCGCAAGGCACTGGATGTCGTATTCAGTAACTTTGATTTTCAACTGGATGATAGCTATTTTCTGTATGGCGATGTCGGTCTCCCTCGCTCAGGCTTGAGCCCGACGGATTTCGAGGTCTGCCCATAGAGAATGCAGCAGCTAGAGAAAGCTGTCCGCCGCTGTAGTAGTGAAAATACAATGAACCCTTTCAGAACTATCAGCTTATCCATTGGCATGGCACTGCTTATCGGATGCCAGGGCTCTAATACCGCCGACGTTAGCACGCAGGAAAACGCCGCAGACACTCAGCAGGATGGCGGCTTTGGCTGCGGCATCGAGGGTTGCACCCCGATAGACGGCCTGCAATCTGAGCGGAAGGACCCGCCTGCACCGCTTGTAGGTGGAGATACCAGCGCAATCGCTGGGCTGTGGGATGAAGGGCTCAGTGAATTCGGGTCCAGACGTTTTGTACAATTCAGTTCAGATGGCAAGGTCAGCAGCTATTTGCAGGCGACACCCAGTGATAATTGCTATACGTTCTTTCCTCCCAATGACAATTACCCACTGCATCAAACACGATACCGACCCAACCCATCCTCTAGCGACGACACGATATTTTTGCGCGAGACTTTTCGATACACCTACGATCCATACAATGAAAACGCCACCGAAGCGCTCATACACTCGATTATACGGCTACAAATATGGGTAAACGATGATCGCATATATCGCAAAGCGTTGAGCGTCGAATACAGCAACTACGATCTTCAGCTAAGCGAAAACTATTTGTCGTTTGGCGAAACCGGCCTGGCTCGCGCAGGCGTAAGCCCGATCGATCTCGATATTTGCCCCTGATTTCTCACCCTGTGCGTCCGACTCTGCGCATGCGAGTCGGATTCAATTCAATCTGTTCTAACGCGGTTCGAGCTGGCAACGTCATGCCATGAACGCTTTGATGATTAGCGCAGCGCCCGCAAAACTTCACCAGTCGCATGCACCATCGGATCGTGCGTCTGCTGCAGTATTTTCACCCGATCAAACTGCTCGACGTCGCTTTCAAGCGCCGCTCGCAACGATCGCCCAAACACCATGCGCAACTCTGTGCCAATATTAAATTTACAAATCGCACTGTTCTGCGCCAGCTGAGTGCGCTGTTCGATTGGTACGCCGGAGCCACCGTGAATCACCAGCGGCACATCGGTGACAGCCTCTATCGCAGCAATTCGCGCTTCATCCAATCCACCCTCACGGTTTTGTTGCAGGTGAACATTGCCGACCGATATAGCCATTGCATCGACCTGCGTTTGGCGGGCAAATTGCGCCGCTTCATCGGGGTCGGTGCCGTTTGATTGCTCGCCGTCAGAATAGCCAACAAATCCAATTTCGCCCTCACATGAAATACCGGCTGCGTGTGCAAGTTCTGCAACCGCTGCTGTAAGTTCGATGTTTTCAGCCAATGGTTTACGGCTTCCATCAAACATCAAAGAACTGAATCCACTGTCGAGTGCGATCTGGCACTCTTCAAACGTATAGCCATGATCCAGATGCGCGACCACCGGCACACTGGCATTTTCTGCCAGATGCAAAAACATTTTTCCAAGGATCGGTAATGGTGTGTGTTCGCGACAGCTCGGCCCCGCCTGCAGAATCACTGGCACGTTTTCCTGTTCGGCAGCGGCCACGTAGGCACGCATATCCTCCCAGCCCAGTGTGACGAGACCCGCCACGGCATAGCCGTCGCGCAGTGCCGGTTGCAGCACTTGTGCCAGTGTCGCAACACTCATTTGAACTTCGCGATCATGTCCTTGATACCGGGGATAGTCTCGATCTGTGCAGCGTGTGTGGGCTGGAAGAACTGCACCAGTGAACGCTGGCTCAAACCGCCCAGGATAGTGAAATAGTACATTTCATAGCCAGGCAATGCGGCGCAGGGGTGATAGCCGTTGTCGAGACAGATCGTCGATCCATCGACGATGTGATAGGCATCACCCGGTTCATTGTCAACGCGTTGCAGCATCTGCACGCCGGATCCGTAGTTTGGACGGAAACGAAAGTTGTAAGTCTCGTCGTGGCGGGTTTCATCGGGCAGGCGATCGGTGTCGTGCTTGTGCGATGGAAAACCGGACCAGCCACCCTGCCCCACAGTGAACAACTCACTGACCAGCAAACGCCCGACTTTATCGTGCTGTTTCTGTCCCAGAATATGTTTGATCTTGCGGTGGGTTTTGGTGTCGTCAGAACCGTACTGCACCAGATCCAGCGCATCGGCACGCACATCAAACGGATCCAGCACTTTGTCGTATTTGGCGCCGGCAACAAAGGTTTCGGTCTCATCGCTGACGCAGACCATCGTGACCTTCGCACCCACCGGCACATAGACACCTTCAGGCTCGCCATCCCAAACATCAACGCCACGGTTGCCAACAGCGGGAAAACTCACCCCTTCGATTTCCACATCAACGGTGCCCGTGGCCGGCACGATACAGGTTTCATAGCCGGGCACCTGATATTCAAATGCCTGGCCCTTTTTCAGCTTAACGATATTGAAGTAGTTCAGCGGTACGACGTCGCTGTCAACATCGACGATCGGCTGGTTTTTATTATCGTACGGGGCAATATGCACGGGGTTTAGTTCTCTTGGTTAATCGTTGGGCCCGGGTGCGAAGCCAGAAAATCTTCCAGCTCCTCGCTTGTGGGCATAGCGGGCGCGCAGCCAACACGCGAGACGACCATCGCGGCACACGCAGATCCACGCAAGACCGCCTCTTTTAATTCAAATCCTGCGGCAAGGGCGGCGATAAACCCGCCCATGAAACCATCGCCGGCACCGGTTGGCTTGAGTGCGTCGACTGCGTAAATGCCGGTGCGAAATTCGTCGTCACCGGTGATGGTGATGGCACCGTTTTCGCCCATCTTGTACACCACGACACTGGCGGTGGATCGGGCGAGCTCTCGTGCCTTTTGCAGCCCTTTGTCATAGTCGCCAGCCATAAAGCCGAATTCGACATCATTGCCGATGATGATGTCGCACAAGGCGCCGGCGCGCGAGTAGGTATCCGCCGCATCCTCTGCCGACACCCAGCTATAGGGCCGATAGTCCAGATCGAAAATCAGTGGCAGGCCGGCCGCGCGCGCGAGCTCAAAACCGCGAAACGATGCGCTGCGCGATGGCTCGGCGGCCAACACAGTGCCGGTGGTGATCAGCGCACAGTAGTCGGCAAAATCAACTGACTCGACGTCTGCCTGTGTCATCTGAAAGTCCGCCGCACCATTGCGATAGATCACTGACTGATGATCCTCGATCCGGCTCTCAACCACTGCCATTGAGTTGCGAAACTCTCCCCCCACCGATTTCACATAGGTGCAGTCGACGCCATAGTTGCGCAGTTCATTCAAACAAAAACGCCCGATCGAATCGTCAGACACGCTGGTGACGAGCGCGGTCTGCCCGCCATGCTTGCTGATCGCGACGCAGATGTTGGCCGAGGAACCACCCAGACACGCGGTGAACTGCACCGCATGCTCGGTTTTCGTACCCGGTGGATCCGGATAGAAATCCATTCCGGCACGACCGATTGAGACAAAGCGATTTTGCGCGAGCACGCCGAGATCGATCAATGTCCCGACCCCGGTTTCAACAGCGGCCAGGGACATCGGCAGGATTCAGTTTCACGGCCCGACATGGGTATTTCCGGCAGAAATGAGCCGACTATTCTGACGTTCGAACCAGCCAATTGCAACCGGTTGCAAACTGGCCTGACAGGGTGGCAAACCTCATCGCTGTTTTCACTGTATACAGGATTCATGTATACAGGTATTCACAATTGCGTGTATTCTGGATATTCCGGTCAGCGGCAGGCTGTACATTGCTGGTAATCAGCAGCCACGCTCTGTCAGTGGCCATGCTGAGCGAGCGATATCGCCGCCAACAGGAACCTGAAATCCGGTTTGCAGCCACGCCGGAATAGCGTATTTTGTGGCAAGGCGTCATCGACACGTCGCTCAGGAACAACCGGGCCAAACGGGCAGCAGTAACGCTTGCCAGACTGGCTCGTGCAACGCTAGCGCGCTCGCAGCACCACTGCGACATCCAACATGGGGAAAAATATGCGATTGAAATCAACACTGCTTGCCAGCCTGTCGGCGGCGCTATTTGCGTCTGCCGCAGCGGCAGATATCAAAGTGGGCTTCATCGGCTCACTCAGCTCTGATACCGGCTTGTCAACGTTGCGTGGCGCCGAGATCGCGATCGAGGAATTAAACGCAAACGGCGGTGTGCTTGGTCAAAAGATCCAACTGGTCAAGGCCGACACCGGCGAGGATGTCACCGAAGGCGTGAAAGCCTACGAATATCTGGCCGAGACTGAAGAGGTCGACTTCATTATCTCTGGCTCAATCGACGATGTCTCCCTGGGCTGGCTACCACGCATGCAGGAGTTCCAGATTCCAACGCTGGATACCTGGACTTCGTACATCGGCATCATCGATATGATCGTCGAAGACTACGACTCGATGAAGCCCTACTTCATGAACATCGCCTCCGATGAGGCGCTGGCAACCCTGTACATCGATTTCGGCAAAGACGTGTTGAAAGAAAAGATGGGCTGGGACAAGGTTATCATTCTGCAGGAAGACACCGCGTTTGGTGGCGCCATCGCAGGTCTGGTCACCGAGGCGCTGGCACCCAACGCCGGTATTGATGTGGTCGACACCATCGTCTTCGACATCACCACCAACGATTTTGCTCCAATCTTCTCGCGCGCTCAGGACAGTGGCGCCGACTTCATCTACCTGATCAGTTCGGTCAATTCGCAAGTGGTCTCCTCTCAGTACGTAAAACTGCAGGTGCCTATGGGCATGACTGGGGTTAACGTCGCGGCCCTGGGTCAGGAATTCTGGGAAGACACCGGCGGCGCGGGTGGCGGCATCTCGACACTGTCTCCGGTACCTTCGGTCGGTTTCAAACTCGATCCTGTCTCACAGGCGTTCGTCGATACCTATCAGGCGAAATATAAAACGCGTCCGGTCATGCCGCACTTCAATGGTTTTAATGCCTATCACGGTGTCAAACAGGCGATGGCAGCGGCCGAGGAAGCCGGTGGTTTCAACAATTCATCCTGGGTTACCGCCATGGAGAAACAGGATCTGAAACTCGATCTCGATGGCAAGCCATGGCTGCGCTATGCGTTCTGGGGCAACGACGAAGTCGAGCCGCGCACTGGTCGCACCTATCCACACAACGCACGCTTTGACATCACCGAACCTTATGAAGACGGCTCACCGTCGATGGTTGTGATTCAATGGTACGAGGATGGATCTGCTGCAGTGGTCTACCCGGAAAAATACGCTACCGGTGAATTTACTGTACCGAGCTGGGTGAAGAAGTAGTCCAGCTTTTTTCTCCTCCAACGGGCGCCGCCTCGGCGCCCGTCTCTCAACCCCCTTTTTTATATGCAAATCATCATTCAGGGACTATTGCTGAGCGGTTTGTATGCGCTGATCGCAATGGGATTCACACTGATTTTCAGTGTCGGGCGGGTGCTGAACCTCGCCTACGGGGCTTATCTGCTGATCGGTGGATACGTCTACTTCACGATCTCGCAAACCTGGGGGGTGCCCAAACTGGCGGGCCTGCTGCTGGCCGCCGCAGTGGGTTGCCTGGTCGGGCTGCTGAAATATCGCCTGCTGGTCAAACCATTAAAGGGCGATCATGTCGCCGTAGAGATTTCCACCTTAATTCTGGCTGTGGTGCTGCAGGCAGGTGTCGTCTACCTGTACGGCGACAGCTCAAAAATTCTGCTGCCGATTGTCCCGGGTGTCACACAAGTGGCCGGCGCCTCTGTCACCTATAACCTGCTGGCCGCGACTATCGCAAGCTGGGCGATTCTGATTGGCCTCTATCTCTTTGTGCGAAAAACGCACGTCGGCCGCGCCATGCAGGCGGTCAGCATGGACAATAAAGGTGCGGCTATCTCTGGCGTCGACCCGGACCGAATCAATTTTTTTACCTGGGGTTTGTCTGGCGCACTGGGCGCCACTGCCGGGGTATTTTTCGCAAGCTACACGCAACTGTCGCCGTCGATGTGGGTCGCACCGTTAATTATCTCGGTGGCCGTAGTCATTGTCGGCGGTATCGGTTCGATCATCGGCACGCTGATCGTTGCGCATATTGTCGGCTTCATGGAAGTGCTGGCAGTTGCCGTCATCGCGCCGGAACTGCGCGGCGTATTTACCATGCTACTGATCATTGTGGTGCTGGTGATCCGGCCACAGGGCTTGTTCGGGCGGGAGGAACTCTAAATGAATCTGCGCTGGACACACCTTGCCATGTGGCTGGCGTTTGTGTGCCTGATGCTGGCGATTCCCGAATTCGTCTCCAAGGGCACACTGCGCACGCTGATCTTTGCCAACTTTCTCGCCATCTTCGCGATCAGCTGGGACGTACTGTCAGGCCGCACTGGCTACATCAGTTTCGGCCACCCTTTTCTGATTGGCATTGGTGCCTACACCTCGGCCATTCTGACGAAACGCTTTGATGTGCCGATCGAATATGCGATTCCCGCTGCCGTACTGATGACCATGGTCGGCGGTATCATCGTGTTCCTGCCTGCTCTGCGTATCAAAGGCAGCTACTTCGCACTGGTTACCCTCGCGTTCATGGAATTGATGTACCAGCTGGTGCAGGTGATCCGTCCGGATCTGACCGGTGGCACCCGCGGCATGTCCGGCATCCAGACACTCACCCGAGGCGCAGTAAACGGATACTACTTATCTGTCAGTCTGATGCTGGCAGTTGCATTCAGCATGTGGCTGCTGATGCGCACCCAGCTAGGCACCGCATTGAGCGCGGTTGGCATGAACGAAGAGTCGGTTCGCGGCAGTGGGCTGAGCAGCACCAAACTCAAACTGTTTGCGTTTCTGACCAGCGCGTTTGTTGCAGGTCTTGGCGGCGCATTCTACGTGCACTACCTGGGCTCTATCGCACCGCGGGCACTGTTCGACATCAACTTTCTTTTCACCATTATTGTTGCCGCATTAATTGGCGGTGCATCGACAATCCTTGGCCCCATGTTCGGCGCGTTTTTTCTCACCTTTCTACTGGAATATTTGCGCCCCTACCTGCCGGGTGCCGAGCGCTATTTTATTTATGGCGCTATCGCGCTGCTGCTATATATGTATGAACCCAAGGGCCTGATCGCCCTGTTTGCAAAGGTTGGCAAGTGGTTTCGTGCGCCCTTCTCCAGCCAAAAGCAACCGGGAGAATCGCTATGACAGCGGCGTTGAACATCTCCCAACTGGTGAAGCGATTTGGCGGACTGGTCGCCACCAACGATCTGTCCTTCACGGTAGAAGATCGCGAATCAGTTGGCCTGATCGGTCCCAACGGTGCTGGCAAGACAACAGTCTTTGCGCAGATCATGGGCGAACACCGGCAGACGTCAGGCACAATCGAACTCTATGGCCGCGAGATCAGCAACGACTCCACACCCGAACGGATACGGCGCGGCGTCAGCAGAACTTATCAGGTACCGCGACCATTCACCGACATGAATGTGCTGGAGAACATTCGCGTTGGCCTGATGCCAAACAACATCTGGAAAATGATCACCACGCGGCCCCGGTTTGATCGCGAAACCGAAATCGCCCTGAGCGTTGGTTTTGCACAAAGTGATCTCGATAAGACACCTGGTGAGTTGTCGATGGGTGATTTGCGCAAACTGGAAATGGCGCGCACCATGGCCACTGGTACGAAAGTCATGTTGCTGGATGAAGTTTTCGCAGGCCTGACAGTCGCTGAAATCGCTCAAATTACCGCGCTAATTCAGGACATGCGCAAAGATGGCATGACCTTCCTGATCGTCAGCCATGATCTCAAAGCACTTGAGCCACTGGTAGATAAAGTTATTGCGATCAACTACGGCAGCAAGATTGCCGAAGGCAGTTTTAACGACGTGATGAGTGATCAGGCAGTGCGCTCCTCGTACCTGGGGACCGCGTAGCATGACCTTTCTACAGGTAAAACAACTGTGCGCCTTCTACGGCAAAGCCCAGGCGCTGCACAATGTCGATATCGACGTCAATGCCGGTGAAATCATCGCGATCGTCGGAGCCAATGGTGCAGGCAAATCCACCCTGCTCGACAGCATCATGGGCCTCACCGACACACGTGGCGATATTCAGATGGAAGGCAAATCGCTGATCGGTCTTGGCAGTGCAGCGATCGTGAAGAACGGGGTGGGTTATGCACCGGAGCGTTTTAACCTGTTCCCCTACATGAGCGTGCAGGACAACCTGCTGGTCGGCGCCTACACCGCCCGCGACGATATTGAAAAAAACCTAGCCACCGTGCACCAGCTTTTCCCGCGACTGGCAGAACGCAAGAATCAGGAAACCAGCACCCAATCCGGTGGTGAACGTCAAATGGTGTCACTCGGTCGCGCGCTGATGACGAGCCCAAGGTTATTGCTGGTCGATGAACCGACTATCGGCCTGGCGCCAAAAGTGTGTGACGAAATCGCCGAGTCACTACAAAAAATGCGCGATGAACTGGGCGCCACCATTATCATTACCGAGCAAAATGCCAATTTTGCAATGACGCTGGCTGAGCGCTTGTATGTGCTGGAATCGGGGCACATCAAGGCACAGGGAACGGTGGATGAATTGCGCAATGACAAACGTTTGACCGAGGCTTACTTCGGCCATTAGAGCTTCGCGGCTTACCTCGATTTTTGCTAACGATCGATGGTGAGTAACAATCGTCTAGCGTATAAAACCTCGGAGAAAGCGCATCAGCGGGCGTGTAAGATCGTTGTCCGTCCAGTACTGAGAGTGCGAAGCCGGGTTCCAAGAACTGAAGATACCCCCAGCATTTATCGGGATGTCACGATGCACCACCTTGCGATAGGCAGGAAGCGCCTTTAACGGGTAACCCAGTATGTCATCCGGGTCATAGAAATTCAGCCACCGTGCCCGACGCTTGTCAGCAGCCGACAACCTGGCGCCCGGAAATTTTATCGGCTCGACTTTATCGTACGCGAAGGTAAACAAGGGGATGTTGCAGCCAAACGTCACCATGCCCGCCAGTGTTTGCATGCTCTCTACTGGACCCAACGCTTTCTTTTTCGCAGCACTATCATGCTGACGATCCCAAACGAAGTTGGACATAATATGCCCACCCAGGGAGTGCGCCACGACCACAATTGGACGTTTGGCTCCGGCCAGCTGCACATCGGCCAGATTGTGGAGCGAAGAGGCAACTTTTTCGTGGATGCGCTCGTAGGTCTGATTGGCCGAACCCTGAACCTTCTGATACGCCGCTGCATCACCCAGTGCAGACACCACAAAGTTGCGAAGACGAATGGCATCCACATCGTAGTTGCGCTTGGCCTCTCGCATGTAGGCCGACTGGCGTTCTTTGAGAATGTCTTGCCAGTACACCGGTGCCCAGGCAACTCTGGCTGCGGCAGATTTCCCCAGTCGCTCGGACACTTCTTCGATCAATGGATCTGCGAAATAACTCTCCTGCGAGCCCATCCCGTGAATCACCAATACGCCCAGGTCTTTTTCCATTGTTATTTCTATCGCCAGATGAATCGAAAATCATAGACAAGCGCTTCTGATAAACCAATCACCCCAATAGGGTGCACGCGATCAACAGTCGACAGACTTACCGCTGATCATTGCCGCCACCAGCAAATCAACTTGATTCGGACGTAAAGGCTGGCCTGCCAGCTGCATCAAGTGCAGCAGAGGAATTTCTATCCCCGAGTACGCAAAGCGGGATATAGCAACACCACAAAAGCTGCTACAACCACCATCACGCACAGCAACCCTTTGGAGACCGTCTCCATTGTCCCCTCGATCAGCCACGCGTGCACCGCACTGCCCGACACAATAAAGGCCGCGAGGCACTTGTGCGTTCTGCGCCAAAATACAGGCCGCAGTCGCAACCTGCGTCGACACAGCGCAAGCGTGGCGGATGCAAACACGCACCACATGGCAATCACGCCCCAGGCCGAAAAGGGCGTCGGCGATACAAACAACAGTGCATCCATAACATCGGGCGGGCTGGTAATCCATAGCCCGGCGACATGCACAACGATAGACACGACCAGGCCACCGCCCACCCATCGGTGCAGGTCTCTCCCGCGTCGAGCCCGCAACCCGGGCAGATAGCCCGCCGCCAGCAACGGCTGAAAAAGTACCAGAGCCATCGCAACGATACCGGCAAATCCGGCGACGATATAAACCGGCTCGCGCCATGCGAGTAACGGGCTAAACGCGGCGGCCACCATTGGCACCACAGCGACCGCCAGCACCCCCAACCAGATTGCGGCACCACGCCATCGCCCCACCGTGACGGCTGCCCTACCTATGCTGGCTTCAGAACGAAATGCGCGGCGAGTGTTTTGTCTTTGGCGCTCGCCATGATTGGACGCAGAAACACGGTTTCGAAATCCTCGCTGTCATAGGCCAGGTGGCCGTGCGGTTGGCCGAATGCAGGCACGATCTGCGGCATCTCAAGGCGGAATTCGCCGTTGGCATCGGTGAGTGTAGCGCCATGGCTGTGCGGGTCGCGCTCATGGCCTTCCGTGGTGTGCGCCCAGATCTGAATGCGCTGGCCGGCCAGCGGTGCGCCGTCGCCGGCGCGGCGCACGGTCCCTGTCATCCAGAATCCACCACCACCGATACGCTCGACAATGGGCGCGCCCGGGCGGTAGTTGTTAGAGCCACCGCGCATTGAGCGTGTGGGTTTAAAGTTCTCCGCCATCGCGGGGGTAATTAGCCCGGCGGCACCACCGGCAGCCACCGCACCTGCGGTCACCAGAAATCGACGGCGGCTGGACTGAAGCGTTGACATGTTTAATTCTCCTGTCGCACCTATTGAACGGGTTACAACGACTCGATGTGCAATCTCGCTGACAAATGTTCTCCGCAATTGTTCAGATAATTGCTTGTGGATATCAAATAGTTGGGACAGTTGGCTGCCCCCACAAGTGCGCCTTTGCACGACAGGGCCCGCGCAAGTGAGGTGCCGCAGCGCAGTGGTCTAGTGCAGATCCATGGCCACTGCGACCTGCTCTGCGTGGCCCAGAAGCCGAGCGCCAAGGGTGCTGCGATACGCAGCAGTGAATCGCCTCACCGGCCCGATGGTGCCGATGCTGAGCGTGGCGCCGACCGAGCCGTTGTGCACGGGTGCTGCCACGCTGGACACACCTGCCTCAATTTCTTCAACACACTCGGCGAAGCCGTGTTGGCGAATGGCGGCAAATTCATCTGCCAGCAACTCCGGCGTGGTTTTGGTGTGATCGGTATAGGCCTTCATCGGGCCATCGAGTATCGATTGCTGGAAATCGGGCTCAGCGAAGGCAGCAATTGCCTTCGAGCACGAGCAGGCGTGCATCGGCCGAAAACCCAGGCCGGGATGCATGTAGGCGCGATTCGGATCGCTGGGTGTCTCGACGTGAATGATCTCAACCCCCTGATTGCGAAAGCGCGACAGGAAAGTCGCCTCGCCAAAGTCATCGGCAGCACGGCGCAGGCTGGGCAGCGCGGCCTGTCGTACATCGGCGTCCGACTTGCCAATCATCGCCAGCCGAAGCAGCCGCTGGCCGGGCTGATAACGACCGCTGCCAGACTGATCATCGTCCAGTAGCCCACTGTCTCGCAAGGTTTGCAGCAGGCGGTAACAGGTGGGCCTGGGCAGACCGGTGGCTTGCTGAATATCGGCGGCGGACAGCGGCCGACCAGCGATAGCAACGGTTTCCAGTATGTGCAGCAGTCGATCCAGATGCATGGGAACGGGTTAGGTTGTTGTCTCACTATTCGGACTACAGTATCATTTTACGAGAATCAAATCCCGACACAAGCCCGAATCTCTTAACTCGCGGAGCGCCTATGGCTTCAACCACCTGCTGTGGACCCGGCTTTTCATCACCGGCCGAGGCGATGCTCGCGCCACGCGAAAAGTTACTCTACACAGTCGCCCTGTATATCGGTACCGGCATTCAAAAACCCGACTATCTGGCCACCATCGACGCCGATCCGGACAGCCCCACCTACTCGCAGGTGATCAGCCGGCTGGAAATGCCAGGCATCGGCGACGAATTGCACCACATGGGCTGGAATGCCTGCTCATCCTGCCACGACGACGCCACCAAGGAGCGACGCTACCTGATCGTGCCGGGCGTGCGCAGCTCCAATCTGCATATCGTCGACTGCGTAACTGATCCGCGCAATCCGTCGCTGCACAAGGTGATCAGCGGCGATGAGATCAAGGCCAAAACGAATCTGTCGGCACCGCACACAGTGCACTGCCTGGGGGCCGACATCATCATCTCGATGCTCGGCGACGCTGACGGCGAGGCACCCGGTGGTTTTTTACACCTGAACGAGGATTTCGAGATCGTTGGCCGCTGGGAGAACGATCTGGGTGGCATGAAATTTAACTACGATTTCTGGTATCAACCGCGCCACAACGTAATGGTTTCCAGCGAGTGGGCGGCACCCAATACGTTTATGCCGGGCTTTGATCTGGAGGAAGTCGGGCATCTGAAATATGGCCGCGAGCTGCACTTTTGGGATTTCAAAAATCGCAAAGTCGAGAACACGGTCTACCTCGGCGAAGACGGACTGGTGCCACTTGAGGTGAGATTTCACCACAACCCCGATTCCACCCACGGCTTTGTCGGTGCAGCATTATCATCGAACATTATTCACTGGTACAAAAAGGACGACGAGTGGATTGTTGAAAAAATCATTGATGTCGAAAACGAACCACACCCTGAATGGCCGATTCCAGTGCCTGGGTTAATCAGTGTAATTTTGTTGTCGATGGACGATCGTTTTTTGTATCTGTGTAACTGGCTGCATGGCGACATTCGTCAGTACGACATCAGCGACCCGCACAACCCAACACTCACCGGTCAGGTGTGGATGGGTGGCCTGCTCGGCCGCGCACCCGAAGTTAACGGCCGCAGAATCACCGGCGGACCACAGATGATTCAACTATCGCTGGATGGCAAACGGCTGTACGTCACCACCTCGCTTTT
>CAZNIS010000002.1:10788-31303 GCA_964573105.1 uncultured Granulosicoccaceae bacterium | reverse complement strand
CATTCCGAATTACCGTAGGTCGGGCCCCAGCGAAGCAAAGCGCAGCGTGCCCGACATAACACCCCCTCACGACATTGTTGGGCACGCCTTTTTCATCGCTTGTGAAGTTTTGAACTCTATGCTGGATACGAGTGAACGGCTGCCGATGTGCTGGCTTTGCCCTACCTACCCGCACAACCAATTCAACCGAGCACCATTCCGAATTACCGTAGGTCAGGCCCCAGCGGAGCAAAGCGCAGCGTGCCCGACTTAACACTCCCTCATGACATTGTTGGGCACGCCATTATTGTCGCGTGAGAAATTTTGGTCTCTTTGCTGAATACAAGTAAACGGCTTCCGATGTGCTGGCTTTGCCCTGCCTACCCGAACAACCAATACAACCGAGCATCATTCCGAATTACCGTAGGTCGGGCCCCAGCGAAGCAAAGCGCAGCGTGCCCGACTTAACGCCCCCTCACGACATTGTTGGGCACGCCATTATTGTCGCGTGAGAAATTTTGGTCTCTTTGCTGAATACAAGTAAACGGCTTCCGATGTGCTGGCTTTGCCCTACCTACGCAGACATCGATTCTACATGGCATATAGTGCGCATGGGGCGTGGGCGAATCAGTAAATCCGCTCACGCAGCACGTTTGACTGATCGACCATCTCCTGCATGCCATAGCGTGAAAACACCGCTTTGGCTCGTTTTAGCGACTCGGCCGCCCGATCCATACTGCTGTTCGATTTGTATAGCTCGACCAGTGCATCGGGCTGTCTTCGGTAGAGCGCGCGACTGCCGACTTTGGCAAGGGACGCGTCGGCCTGCAAGCGGAATCGCCAGGCGCTGACGACATCGCCCTGGGCCTGCAGCTGGTTGTAGAGCAAGTCGTAGTCTCTTGCGGCACCGATTTTCAACACGCTGTTTTCAAACTCGGCGTAGAGCTCGTCGATTTCCGTTTCGATTTCGGCCAGCATACTTTCATCCGGGTTATTGCTGCGCATAGTGGCGAGCATCGTCTGCGCCTCGTGCAACTGCCCTGAGGCCGCGTGCAGCCGAACGGCCTCGCGACCGGCGTTGTCACGGTTGTAGCTATCCAGCACAGTGTCGTACCCACGGTAGAGCGTGCGCCAGGCGCTGGCCGCCGCCCCATAGCGTTTCAGTGCCATGCTCGATTGCACCACCTCCAGCAAATCGGGCTCTGCCTGATAAAACTGTCCCTGGCTGATCTTCCAGCGCGCAATCAACAGTGAATCGTAGGCATCGGACGCACGGCGGGCGCGCTGCCGCTCAATGAGATGCAATCGCCCCAACTGCATATACACATTGGCGGCGCCAATGTCGTCGTCGAGTTCGTAGAAAAACGCCAGCGCCTCGGCCAGATAGACTTCTGCCTCATCGGTATCGGACTCTGACAGAGATACAATACCCAGCAGCGCCAGCACCCGCGCAAGCTCGGCCTGATCTTCCGCCTCGACTGCAGCCAGTGCCTGTTGCAGCAATTCGCCACGCGCGCGTGCGGTGTCGCCGTCTGCAAGCCATGCAGCTATGTTGGATGGTAGTTCTAGATTGCCGCCAACGTCAGGCACCGGGGCAAGCTCAAGCGCCTGACGTGCCGCCAGCGACTGAGCCGCCATGGACTCGACCACATTTTGTGTCGAATCAGCCGTTGCAGTCGGTTCAGGGTCATTAGCCGACTGGCCGTAGTAGTGGATCGCTGCAATAAAGGCCAGCGCTGCGGCACCGGCGAGTACGGATTTACCCAGCGCGATATGACGCCTGGACAACAGCGTGGACAGTGACATTGCGACGCTCCCCTGTTGTATGGTCTTGCGGTGACCACAACCGTGTAACTGCGGGGCAAGCGCGACACCCGCCCCGCTGCAGGTCTAACGGAATCTAGTGTTCACCACCCGCCTTGAAGTTGAAGACTGCCCCTTCGCGAATGCCCGAGGGCCAGCGCGTGGTGACGGTTTTCAAACGGGTGTAGAAACGCACACCTTCCGGACCGTGGATCGAGTGGTCGCCAAACAGCGAGCGCTTCCATCCGCCAAAGCTGTGATAGGCCACCGGTACCGGAATCGGCACATTGACGCCAACCATACCAATCTGCACCCGGCCGGTGAAATCGCGCGCGGCATCGCCGTCGCGGGTGAAAATTGCAGTACCGTTGCCGTACTCGTGATCGTTGACCAATTGCACGGCCTCTTCGTAACTCCTGGCTCGGACAATTGACAGCACGGGGCCAAAGATCTCATCGGTATAGATATCCATGTCTTTGGTGACATCATCAAAGATGCAGCCACCGACAAAGCAGCCATTTTCGTGCCCTGCCACGACGGTATCGCGCCCATCGACCACCAGCTTCGCACCCGCTGCAACACCGCGCTCGATGTAGCCTGTGATTCGCTGCTTGGCCTCGTGGGTGATCACTGGCCCCATTTCGGCGGCGCTGTCAGTGTAGGGACCCACCTTCAGACCCTTGACGCGCGGAGTCAAACGCTCAACCAGCGCATCTGCCGCTTCATCGCCCACTGCGACCACCACCGATACCGCCATGCAGCGCTCACCGGCTGAACCGTAGGCCGCACCAATGACCGCATCGGCGGCCTGATCCATGTCGGCATCCGGCATGACGACCATGTGATTCTTCGCACCACACAGCGCCTGCACCCGCTTGCCGCTGGCGCAGCCGGTCTCGTAAATATACTGGCCGATGGCGGTCGAGCCGACAAAACTTACACCCTGAACGCGCTCGTCGGTGAGCAGCGTATCGACTGCTTCCTTGTCACCGTTGACGACGTTCAGCACACCGGCAGGCAAACCGGCTTCGACCATCAATTCGGCCATGCGCATGGCACAGCTTGGGTCTTTTTCTGAGGGCTTCAGGACGAACGTATTGCCACAGGCCAGTGCGACCGGAAACATCCACATGGGCACCATGGCGGGAAAGTTGAACGGGGTGATACCAGCGCAGACACCCAGCGGCTGACGCATGGAGTAGCTCTCGACACCAGCGGCCACCGCCTCGCTGTATTCACCCTTGAGCAACTGCGGAATGCCGCAGGCAAACTCAACGACTTCAAGACCACGGGTGATGGATCCTTTCGCGTCCTCGATGGTCTTGCCGTGTTCACTGGAGACGATCACCGCCAGTTCTTCCATGTGCTCGTGCAGCAGCGCGCGATAGTTGAACATGACCTGTGCGCGCTTGCCCGGCGGCGTGGCAGCCCAGGCCGGAAACGCTTTCTGGGCACTGGCGATGGCGACGCGAACATCGTCTGCGCTTGCCAGAGACACCTGCTTGCTGACCTGCCCGGTGGCCGGGTTCAGTACGTCCGCTGTACGCGTGCTGCTGGCGGTGTACAAACCGCCGTCGATAAAATGCTGGACCGTAGTGCCGAGGTCCTCGATTGCTGCTGACATGCGATTCTCCGATGCCGGATGCTAGTGAGCCACTGTTGGTGGCGGGTTTAGTTCGATGGGTGCGGCCGAACAAACCTAACGTGGCCGATCCGGGACAGTTTAACGCCGACGCTGCCTTTTTTGAAACCGACGCCCACAGCAAATGCGGGCAGTCGATCTCGCGCCGCAGTCGCTAGCCGGCCTGGCCAATTGCATCGGCAATCGCATCGGCCTTTTGCGCCGGCGCCATAATATGTACGCCTGCCAAACCGGGAATCTCACGATATTGCTGGATCAGTTCAGCACAGATTTTTCGCCCTTCGGCTTTCGCATCCGCCGCCCCTTCAAGCCGCTTGATCGTCGCTTCAGGGATGGTCACACCGTACAGGTTCTCGTTCATCCAGTTGGCCGAGCGAACTGACACAATCGGGCCGATACCCAGCAACACGCCGACCTTCTCAGTGATGCCCTCATCTCGCAGCCGACCGATAAACCGGGCTGCGACGTCGGGCTCGAAACAGAACTGTGTTTGAGTGAACTGCGCACCACTGTCGATTTTTGACAGCAGACCAGTGGGCTGCCAGTCGGCGGGGGGATCGATCGGCATATCCGCGCCGCCGATAAATAGATCCGGCGCGGCCAGCAGCGCCTTGCCGGAGGGCAGCACAGCGTCATCGCGCAGGCTGCGCGCCAGTTGCATCACCAGACGTGAATCCAGATCAAATACCGGCTTGGCCTCCGGCTGATCGCCCTTGGCCGGGTCATCACCCATCAGCACCAGCAGGTTGCTGATACCCTGCGCGGCAGCACCCAGCAGATCGGCCGTCAGTGCGATGCGGTTGCGATCGCGACAAGTCACCTGCAAAACCGGCTCAAAACCGGCACCGGCCAGCAGCGCTGCCGCCGAGAAACTGCTCATCGTGGTGGTGGCACCGGCGCCGTCGGTGACGTTGATGGCATCAACCAGACCACGCAGGTGTTCGGCCTCGGCCAGCAGGTGTTCCTTGTTGGCAGAGGCAGGTGGCACCAGCTCGGCGGTGATTGCGAACTGGTGGTTTTTGATTTTTTCCGAGAGCTGACTCATACAGTCACCTGTAGCGTTGGGGGGAACCTACGCTGAGCTTACAATGCTGTGCCGATTTGATATTGTGGCGAAACGACCACCTCTGCCGTGCCCCTGCCGAGCGCGGCCACAAACCAGTCAGCGAGCCAAGCCATGAGCTTTTCTAAACGTACGATCTACGAGCCCGAACATCAATTGCTGCGCGATGAAATCCGCAAATTGCTGGAGACAGAGGTTGTCCCGCTCAACGAGCGCTGGGAAGAACAGGGCCACGCCGATCGCGAGGTCTGGAACAAGCTCGCATCACTGGGCGCAATGTGCCCGATGGTTAAAGAGGAATATGGTGGCGTCGGCGGCGACATGCGCGCCAGCGCAGTTATCTACGAGGAGACCGGTCGCTGCGGCGTCGCCGGCCTGGGTGGCATCGGTGTGCACGACATCGTCGCCTACTACATGCAGAATCAGGCTAGCGAAGCGCTGAAACGCGATTGGCTGCCAAGAGCCGCCAGCGGCGAAGTATTGTTCGCGGTCGCGATGACTGAACCTGCAGCGGGATCGGATCTTCGCGGTGTGAAAACGCGCGCCGATCGCGACGGCGATGACTACATCATCAACGGCTCGAAGATATTCATTACCAACGGCATTCAGGCAGACGCGATTGCGGTAGTCTGTCGCACTGATCCGGAGGCCGAGCGCGGTGGCATCAGCGTGATACTGGTCGATACAAAATCGGAAGGCTTTGTTCGCGGGCGCAATCTGAAAAAGCTTGGGCAGAAATCGCAGGACACTGCTGAACTGTTCTTCGAAAACGTTCGCGTGCCAGCCAGCAATATCATCGGTGAGGAACATCGCGGCCTCAATTTACTGATGGCCGAGCTGCCATTTGAACGGCTGCTGATCGGGCTGACGGCACTCGGTGCTGCAAAAGGGGCCTATGCCGAAACAGTCGCCTACGTGCAGGATAGAAAAGCCTTCGGACAGCCGATTGGCAATTTTCAAAACACCCGCTACAAGCTTGCCGAACTACGCACAGAAATAGAAGTCGGTGAAGCTTTTGTCGATCGCTGCGTAGCCGCCCACAACGTTGGCGAACTGTCCACCGAGCAGGCGTCGATGTGCAAACTGTGGCTGACCGAAATGCAGGATCGCGTGATCGATGCCTGCCTGCAGCTGCACGGTGGTTACGGCTATATGTGGGAATATTCAATCGCCAGGCGCTATGCCGATTCGCGCGTGCAGCGCATCTATGGCGGCACCTCGGAGATCATGAAAGAACTGATCAGCCGCCAACCGACGCTGGATGACTGAGACCGAATTTCCTATGAAACAAAGCGAAGCACTGCAAAAAACGATTGCAATACTAGACGAGCTGATCAGTTTCGACACCACCTCGCGAGAGTCCAATTTAAAGCTGATCGCACACATACAATCCTATCTGGATAATCTTGGCATCGCGTCGCGTCTGACGCATGACAGCACTGGGCGCAAGGCTAATTTATGGGCGACGATCGGACCGGATATCAAAGGTGGAGTAGTGCTGTCTGGCCATATCGATGTCGTGCCGGTGGACGGGCAGGACTGGACCGCTGATCCGTTCAAGATGCGCCAGACTGACGGTAAGTTAATCGGGCGCGGTGTGGTCGACATGAAAGGGTTCGTCGCTGTAGCACTGGCTATCGCACCGGAGATGAAACGTCGAAACCTGAATATACCCATTCACTTCGCCTTTTCATACGATGAAGAAGTGGGCTGTATCGGTGTACGCGGCCTGATAGATGATGTAGTGGCAAACCTGCCGTTGCCACGCGCGGTGATTGTCGGTGAACCCACCCTGATGAAAATTATCGGCGGTCACAAGGGTTCGCGTTCACTGCGCAGCGTGGTGCGTGGCGTACCCGCCCACTCCAGCGACCCAAGGCTTGGCGCAAACTCCATTATGGCGGCCGCGCGTCTGGTGACTTTTCTGGAACAGATGCAACAAGAGTTGGCCGACAACGCAGACCCGAACAGCCCGTTTGACCCGCCCTACACGACCGTTGACCTTGGCATTATCAACGGCGGCACAGCCAATAACATCATCCCCGAATTCACCACTGTGCAATGGGGTTTTCGCGAACTGCCTGCCGACGATGCCGATGCACTGGAACAACGGGTACGGGATTTTATCGAACAGGAAATCGATCCCGGCCTTAAAAAGGTATCGGACAAGGCCGGCGTTAGCACAGAAAAGTACAACACGGTACCCGGATTAAAGCCGGATGCAGACTCACCCGCAGAACAACTGATCCGGCATTTATCCGGGCTCAACGAATCCGGCACCGTATCATTCGGTACCGAAGCGGGCCTGTTCCAGCAAGCCGGTATGCCTGCGGTCGTATACGGCCCGGGCAGTATTGAACAAGCCCATCAACCGGATGAATTCATCGAAGTCAGCCAATTAGGTGAGTGCGTCGACTTTGTCTACAAGATGCTTGACTGGGCAGAGCTCGATAACGCAGACGATATTTTGCCACCCATGACCTGACTTTCAGCCCAACACAAAAATACTATGCCCATGTCTACACTGGCTCTATACGCCCCGTTGCTCGCTTTGGTTTTTGTCGCCTTAAGCGTGCGCACATTGCTGTTGCGTCGCAAACACCAGATCGGCGTTGGCAACGGTGGCAATATCCATCTGAGCCGCGCGGCACGTGCACACGCGAATTTCGCAGAGTACGTTCCGATCTCACTGATACTGATCTACCTGCTCGAACAGTCCGGCGGATCTGGCATTCGCATCCATCTGGTGTGCATAGCTTTGGTACTTGGGCGGGTGATACACGCGTTTGGCATCAGCCGCGAGCCTGAGAACATTCGCCTGCGAGTCATTGGCATGGCATTGACATTCGGCGTTATCATTTCTGCAGCGCTTCACTTGCTACTGAATTGGGTGGTGACCTGATCCTCGACCCACACCATTGAGAGAAAATCCAGCGCTGCCAAGCGGCGCGAAAAACTCGCCAACAATTGAAACGCATCGAACCCGCCGATGTCCTAACCCGGTACCGATCAGGAACACCGGCCCAATGAAACAGCATCGACCTATGCGTCACGCCATTCTTGTCATCGTCCTTGCGCTGTCCAGCATGGCATCTACAAACGCACTGGCGCTGATATCAAAATCACTGTCCGAGTTTATCGACACAGAATTCGGCAACCCACCTGCCGTGCCAGACGGCCCGCTGTCACCGGCGATGCAATTTGCCGCACGCGTGGCATTCATCGACAGCAACACACTATCAGTATGGGACGATAATCAAGAGCAGGCACTGGCCGCGATTGCAAAATCCGGTGATCCGCGACTGGCGTGGATCATTGCAGACATGATGCGATTTGTTGCCACAAAAGAGGCTAGAACCACGCTGGTGCAAACCGCTTCAGCGTTACTTGAAAAAGAGTTCGACAGCTTCCTCGCCTGGCACAACATCACCAACCATTTGATCGCCTGGGATATTCCGGCACCACCGGAATATCTTAACTACAAAGCCGTTATTTTTACGTCTAATGTTCCGGGTTGGGAAGATCTGTTTGTCGAGGGCGACATCGACTGGCGATTCGTTTCCTGGGGTGGCGTGCCGATCGACAACCGCCCGTTCAACCAGTATGACCCGCGATGCAGTGGCTGTATTCCAGCCATCGATAACCCCGAAGTGAGCAACGCCGAAGATGCAGCCTGGCTGCAGGACGACGATATTATTTTCGGCATCACCGTCAATGGCGAATCGCGTGCCTATCCCAGACAGATTATGGAGGTGCGGGAAATGGTCAATGATACGCTGGGTGGAAGACATCTTGGCATCCCCTATTGCACCCTGTGTGCAGCGGCTCAGGCCTACTTCACGGATCAGGTACCGGATGGTATCAAGCGCCCGGTGTTGCGCACATCAGGATTACTCAAGCGTTCCAACAAAGTAATGTACGACCTCAACACCCGATCACTGTTCGACACATTTCTGGGTCGCGCGCTGACGGGGCCTTTGGCAAAGCAAAACATCGTGCTCCCGCAGACGACTGTGATCACCACGGACTGGGCATCCTGGAAACAGGCAAACCCGGACACAACCGTTTTATTGCAACGCTATGCACTGGGACGCAAGCCGGATTTTCGCAACCACCGCGATGCCAATGGCCCAATTTTCCCGATAGGTGATGTTGACCCACGCCTGCCCGCACAGGAAGACATCGTCGGTGCAATCACCACATCAGGCCAGGCTGTGGCATTTCCCAGAGCCACGGCCTACATCGCTCTGCTGCGCGGTGATGAGGTATCGTTTGAAAATATCTATCTTCAACTGGACGCGGGCGGCATCGGTGCCGTTGACGCGGCGGGATCGACATGGACAACCCATCAGGCGTTCTGGTTTGCCTGGTCACAGTTCCATCCTCAAACGCAAGTGTGGCAGCCATAAGCCTGTTCAACGTTTGCGTGGGTTTGCGCAGTCGGAAGTCTACCCATTGGTTAGACTATCACTAATGCTATAAACTGGTTTCATCGGGGCTGGCAACCAGACTGCAAAGCAATTCCGGTATTGCAGTCCAGCCTGGCACCACAACAACACACAAAGCAACGGCTGCTCTTGCATCGCAGCGAGCAGCCCACGTTGGAAATCACTCCATGCGCAAGCTCCTGTTGCTGAATCTCGCCGCTTTAAGCCCTGGCGAAGTCGACGACAACATGCCCAATCTGCAGCGCGTCATCAGTAGCGGCAGCATCAGCCCGCTTCGTGAACCGTTGCCCGCACTAACCTGCACATCGCACGCGACCATGGTAACTGGTACCGATCCGGCACAACACGGCATCGTCGCCAATGGCTGGTATGAACGCAATCACGCCAAAGTATTTATGTGGAATCGCTCCGCACACCACGTACACGGAGAAACCATCTGGGATGCCCTGCGCACGCACCAGCCAGATGCGCGCTGTGCGAGCCTGTTCTGGCGTTTTGTCGCCGACTCAAACACCGACATCCATATCACCGAACGCCCGGTCTACTGGGCCAGTGGTCGCAAGAGTTTTGATTTTTACAGCTCGCCCAGATCACTGCACGACAGACTGGTCTCAGAGTTAGGCAAATTTCCGTTTCCACAATTTTGGGGCCCGTTTGCAGGCATGCGATCAACACGATGGATTATTGATGCCACCCTGCAGGTCATGCAACAGGATGATCCTGAGCTATTGCTCGCCTACGCTCCCTACCTCGACTACGAGGGCCAGCGACACGGCCCATCATCGCCACAGGCCAAAGAAGCTCTACGCAATATGGATAGTGAACTGGGGCGAGTCATTGAGGCGGCGAAAAAAAACGATCGCGATATCACCATCGTCTCTGACTATGGATTTACTGATGTAAGCCAGCCGGTGATGCCGAACAGAATCCTGCGTGAGGCAGGCTTTCTTAATATCGAAGAGGCGGCCAACGGTGACCAGATAGAAGCCGGTACCAGTCGCGCAGTCGCCGTGTGCGACAACCAGGCAGCTCACGTCTACGTAGCGGATTCCGCTGATATTGAGGCAGTACGTCAATTACTACTCAACACGCCAGGCATTCAGTCGGTACTCGATGAAGAAGCGCAACGCGAACACGGTATTTACCATCAACGCAGCGGTGAGTTACTGGCGCTGGCTGATGACAATAGCTGGTTTAGCTGGCCCTACTGGACAGATCCAAAGCGCGCGCCCGACTACGAAAAATGTATCGCTATATTCGACAAGGCAGGCTTTGATCCCTGCGAGCTGTTTCCACCACCCGGGCCATTTGGCAAGCTGCATATCGCGTGGCGACTGGCGCAAAAGATGAGCCGATTGGCAGTCCCCTTCGATGTCATCGACCCGAACCCAGCCAATCCACGTGGTGCACGCAAGGTGCTGTCCGAACCAGATAACGGTGCGACTCTGATTACCAGTTGGTCGAGAGAGAGTACTGATTCTGTACCCATGCGTGATTTGAAAAAGCTATTGGTTGAGCGGATGGTTGGTTGACAATCGCTCCGGCATATCGGTCGAAGTTTTTGCTCTACTTGGGAACCTGTTCCGGCTATCCCGCTAAACATCCAGAAAAAGCAGCGTAGCTACTGCAATGGCCGAGGCATCATGAATTCTCAGCCTTCTGATGAGAAATATCGCTGTACTTTTCCGCGCAATGCCTCCGCTTTGTGCCCAAAGCAGTCGTTGCAAGGTTGCAAGTGCTGAGATTTTTGCCTTACTACTGCTCGTCTATCTTTCCTTCTTACCTCCCCCAAATACGCAGGCCTTCGAACCGTGTCTGATTGGCCTTGACCCGAGTATAAATTTTCACATTGCCTGTTGGGTAACGTCATTGTTACATACCTGCGCCAAACCACCGGATCCGTGACACGCCATTGTAGTGTGCCTGGGCGATTTAGGAGTGCACTCTTTCGGTAGTAGTTTAACTTCCGCTGCAGGCCAACCGGAAAGATCCGGATGAGAGAAACGCCCTCTAAACTCGATCCATCCGCTTCGATATCTGCACTTGGCCTCGAAAGACTGCCAACCTTTAGGAACCAGCATATCATGCCAAACCGTATCCATGTAGGGAATTATCTGCCCCTGATCCTGGACTACAAACAGCGGTTTATCTCCTCCCCACTTTTTTGAGTTACTCATACCAATATCAGTCGTAGAACTGATTTGGGTGCTGTCCGATGTTGACGGTGATCTAAATCCAATATGACCCTCTCCTTTTTCGTCCAATCAGAATACAGAACGAACAATTTTTGAATCATCGAGAAGAGTAATAGATGGACTTCCGAATGTCGCTGATTCATCAAAACGCAATAAGATTCGCTCACCACCATGATCATCGACTACAACTACTTCTTCGGTAACTATTTTTGTTGATAGTTGATCGTTTTTCTTTTGAAGATCCTCTATTTTCATCGACAGCTCGAGAATTGCATCAGAACCAGGCTCAACCTCCTCAATTATTCTTATTTTTCTTCCCAATGCATGTTCGTCGGTGTTTTCTAAAGCTTCAATACTGAGGTTTACTCCCGCAGCTCTCTCCTCAAGCGCGGGAAGCCTGGATGAAATACCTACTACTCTTCTGGTTACCTCTCCCTCCTCAATCGACAGGTTTTCTAGTCTTCTATCGATGTCATCAATCAGCGCGGCCTTATTGTCAAATACATCATCTACTTCGTTTTCAACTGAAGTACTTATTCTATCATCAAGGCTATAAGAAAAACTTTCGGCGACAGTATCTACACGTCCCTGAAGATAGATAAATATTGCTACTACAGCCGCGACATACCCCACTCCGAAAAGAACTGCGATCCGTTTGAGTCTCGAATCAACAGTTTCTTTTATAAACGCTCTAGCTTCGGATTCGGTTAGTGACATTCTATTCCATTACTCGCAAGGTCGTGCGCTATCGTGTCAATCCATTCTGAGTACGTTACTCAATACAGACCATCATACGTGTCCTTCCCCAATGAGAACTCAACGCAACAATCAGTTAGGACGAACAAGACGCAAGACTATCACGATCGTCTACGACGGCCTAGAACCTAGCCGTAGCAATTGGAATTGACAATGGCCGGAATTGGCCGGATGCAGCCTCACACAGCCACACAATTCTTCCCGTCCGCTACCCCATCTTCCCCCACAAATCAAACGCCGGCACCCCCAACGCATCTTCAACCGCCTGCATGAGATCTAAAATCTGATCCTCGCGAAAACGCCTGCCAATCAATTGCACACCACAAGGTACGCCATCTGCCTCGCCAGCCGGAAACACACCTGCTGGCAAGCCAAGGTAGTTAATGCCGCAGCTATAGATCGACGATTGAAACAGGTCGTGGGTATTAGCCTCGGACTGGGCGTCGTAGTTCCAGTGGTAGTTTGGCTGCATCAGTAAAGGGGTCAGTATGAGTGGGTATTCTTGTAAAAACACATTCCACTCTCGGGTCAACCGGGTGCGCTCGGCGATGCCGACTCGGTATCCGTCTGCATCGACCAGATTGCCCAGCGAACAGTACCAATTGAAGATGTTGTTGATTGTCTCGCTGCCATGCTCGGCGGCCAGTGGCCCGAGTGTTTCGCGAATCTCGTAGGCGGCGACATCAAACCAGCTTTGCGCGGCCTCCATCACGCTGGGGGTTTTTACTTCCTGCACTTTGTAGCCGGCTTCGAGCAGGCAGTCCACCACTCGCAAGACGGCGGACTGTATTTCGCGATCGATCGAATAACCGTAGCTTTCCAGCGTGTAGCCAATCACAGGGGCAGGCTCTTCTGGCCAGGTGTCGAACGGTGCCGGCACCCACCACGGATCGCGTGCATCGCCCTGCGCCATCACGCTGGTCGCCAGCCGCACGTCTTTGACCTCGCGGCAGATCGCGCCCTGCACCGACATCAGCTGCGCCAGCATGCCGCGCTCGGCGGGCGCGCTGGGGTTGTAGGCGGGGACTCTGCCCTGCGTGGGCTTGACAGTGCTGACACCACAGCAGAAAGACGGGAATCGCAGCGAACCGCCGATGTCGTTGCCGTGGTGAATCGCACCAAAACCTGCAACCGCCGATGCGCCGGCTCCACCGGACGAGCCACCCGGTGATTTATCCTCATGCCACGGGTTGCGTGTGCGGCCGCGCAACGGGTTATCGGTGGTTGCGCGCATGGATAGTTCCGGGGTGTTGGTGCGGCCAATGATCACCGCGCCTGCGGCTTTCAGGTTGGCGACGATCGGCGAGTCGTCTTCGGCGATCAGGTGCTCGAATGCCGGTATGCCATTGGTGGTCGCGCAACCGGCCTGATCGACGTTTTCCTTGATCGTGATTGGCACGCCGTGAAGCGGGCCCAGACTGTCACCATTTGCCAGAGCGGCATCGGCGCGGCTCGCCTGCTCGCGGGCATCGACCGAGCAATCGACGGTGATGGCATTCAACTGCGGATTGTGCGCGGCGACCCTGGCAAGCACGCTGTCGAGCAGTTCGACGGCAGTGAAGTCGCCGGCTTGCAGACCTTGCGCCTGATCTACCGCACTCTTCTTCCAAAGTTCACTCGACATGCCAGATTCCCGTTGCAGGTGAACTCGCTAGTTTACCAGCAGCTGCGGCTAGCTTTTACGTTCCACCACGCGGCCAATGACCGGCCAGTAGTGATCGCCAAAGCCCTGTTCGGTCGCAGTGGCGAACAGACGCTGTACCGTCTCGGCGCCCTGCAAACGATAACCACCCGCCTCGGCAAGCTGCAGCGCATAGTCCAGATCCTTGTTGGCATACTGGGTGGAGAATGCCTGCAGCGGAAAGGTATCGGGTAGCAGCGCCTTCATGCCGTGGTTGCGCAACGCGAAGCTGTCGGCCGAACCGTTCGCCAGGGCATTAAACAGTGTCTGCCCCGAGACGCCCGCCGCCTCGCCAACTGCCAGCGCTTCAGACAAACCCATCACGGTTTGAAACAACACCATATTGTTGAGAATTTTCACCACCTGACCACTGCCGTGACCGCCGCAATGCATCACGTCGCTGGCGAACAGCCGCAGCCAGGGCGCCACTCGCTCGTATACTGATTCCGACCCGCCGGCCATGATCGCAAGCGTGCCCTGTTCTGCCGCCTGTCGGGTGCGGGCGACCGGCGCGTCCATGTAGTCGATGCCGTTGGCACTCAACTGCTGTGCGAGTTCGCGGGTCAGATCCACCGGCGTGGTCCCCAAATCCACCAGTGTGCAAGCAGCTCGATTCGCTGCTTCGGCATCGAGCCACCCCGAGTCTTTCACTACCTGTTCTACCTGTTTCCCGGAAGGCAGCGACATGAAAACCATGTCAGCGGCATCAAACACCGCTCGCACATTCGGCAGCACCTGGGCTCCGCACTCGGCCAGCCGCTGCAGCGGTGCCGGATCGAGATCGGCAATCAAAACCGTCGCGTCCTTACCTTTTTGCAGCAGATGCCGACACATCGGCTCCCCCATCACGCCAAGGCCAATGAATCCGATCGTTTGCATGGTGCCCCCTGAGTCTTCGATGGCTAAAGAATACTGATACCCGGACCACCGGCAAAGAGCCAATACTCGCGCAGCTGATGCCGACTAATGGATGAACTGTCATATTCCGCAGCGGGCAGTCGTCGGACAATACGTCTGATGAGCGCCAGAGGTTGACGCTCCTCACTCACATCTGCCCGCTGACCTAAACAAGAATTCTGTATGTCGACCATCAGCATCGCGCTTATCTGCTTTATCCTGTTCCCTGCCCTGTCCCTGGTTTACGTATACAGGTTTCGCGGCGAGGTGCGGTTTACCGGCCCCATAGAGTACTTTCGCAAGGGCTGGCCGATCTTCGCACCACTCAATGTATTTTTGTACGGCTTCTCGCAGCGCAAGGCCAGCGACCCGATCCTGGATCTGGACAAATACCCGGAATTGCAAGTGCTGCGTGACAACTGGGAAGTGCTTCGTGATGAGGCGCTGGAGTTGCACCGCAACGGATACTTCGATGCAACGACCGATGCCGACAACCAAAGCTACTACGATGTCGGCTTTCGCACGTTCTACAAGTACGGCTGGAGCAAGTTCTACCTGACCTGGTATGGCACCGTGCACAACTCCGCTGCCCGTCTGTGTCCAAAAACCATCGAGATTCTGTCGCAGACAAAATCGGTTAATGGGGCCATGTTCACCGTACTACCGCCAGGTTCGAAACTGACCCGACACCTGGATCCTATCGCCTGTTCACTGCGCTACCACCTCGGGCTCAGCACACCCAATGATGATCGCTGTTACATCAGCATTGACGACAACGTCCACTCCTGGCGCGATGGGCAGCCCTTGTTGTTTGACGAAACCTACCTGCACCACGCGCACAACAACACAGACACCACACGCCTGATTCTGATGTGCGATATCGAGCGGCCGATGTTTTTACCGGGCCGCATTTTCAATTTCTTCTACAAAAAAATCTGCAGCCAGCTGTTAGTGCCGAATCTGGCCGAGGATGACTCTGGTTTGTTTAGCCGTATCTTCTACCGGTTGTCACCGATATTGGCGAAATCCAAAGAGCTAAAGCGCACCAATCGCAGTTTATACCTGCTGGTGAAATGGTCGCTGAACGCCGTGTTGCTGCTTTTACTGGTGCTGTTATTAAGCGGCATCGTGTCATTGATCACTGCATTTTTCGGCTCACTGGTCTAAGGCTATCCCTAGTCGCCAGCGCATCGTAGCGCTGGCGCATGCCAACTTATCCCGCGGATCGAATCTGTTTCAACACCGGCAGCAGATGGGCTCTGAAAGCCTGCGGATTTTCGGACATCGGGAAGTGCCCCATCCCCTCCATAATAATTGCTTCGGCCCCTTTAATACGATCGGCGGTGGCAAGCGTGCGTTCCGGCGTGCAGGAGCAATCATACTCACCGGATAGCAAATAGACCGGACAGACTTCGGTATCGATCAGCGGTGAACGATCATCGAAGTCACCGTCGTGCCAATAGAAATACAAATCCCCCTTGAACACACCGGGCCCTCCCTGCATATAGTGCCAGAGCGTTTCCCAGCGGTAGTTGTCCGGACTCTGCGGTGCGACCTGAGCACTGACAAACGCGGCACACACTTCACCGCCGTGGACGTCCGGCCGGTGCAACCAGTCCAGTTCATAGTAGGCATCGAGCTTGTCGGCTCCTTCAAGCGCTATCACCGAACGAAAGTATTCAGCCTGTTCGAGTGCCAGATGCAGCACAATCCGGCCACCCATTGAACACCCCATCACCACCGGGTCGTCGAGCTCGTAGGCCTGACAAAATGACATCACTATTTCTTTGTACAATTCGGTGGTTAGTTGGTACTCGCGATCGCGGTAGCCGTCTGGTGGATTCGATTTGCCATGCCACGGCAGATCAAACGCGATGACACGGTAGTGATCAGTGATATCGGCATCGCACATCAAATGGCGAAACTGCCGGGCATCGGAGCCCGCTGTGTGCAGACACAGTAGTGGTATGCCACTTCCAGCTTCTTCAACGTAGATCCGACACTCGTCACCACCGATCTGCATTAAGAAATATCGGCCGACAATGGGTTCAAACTGTGGCATCACTGACTCCTTTGCCGCGAATGCTTGACAGCACATCCTTGAAATACTGGAGGTTCTGCATCAACGGCAGCAAATCGCCATCGATGACGGCAAGGCGCTTGGGCAGCATACTGAACAAATCGTGATAGTCGCGCACTGGCATCGGCTTCCAGTGTTCCAGCCAGGTAGAGGCATCAGCTCGTATCGTGAAACGCCCTGTCGTGGTAGCCAGCGCACGCGGCGAAATATCGACCACCCGGCCGCTTTCAATCGATACCAGATAGTCCTGTTCACCCACGCCCAACAGAAAAACCAGACTCACAAAGCGCCCACGGCGCACAAGCGCAGTGTCACTATTCACGCATTCCCGTATGCGCTCTATCACACCAATCGGCACGGACACACTGTCTCCCCCAGGTCGTGTAGGTCCGGTCGATTCTATTGCAATGCGTCCAACGCGGCCATGCGAACCGACCGACTGTGGAACAGTGTCCGATCGTCATTGAACAGTTCTATCAAACTAGCGCAAAATGGCCACCCTCAGGATGCACGACACGATGACAGGCAGATGACTGAACCCAACAACCAGAAGGATGCACCGGTTATTATCATCGGGGCCGGCATCGTCGGCATCGCCACGGCGATCTGGTTGCAACGCGCCGGACGGCAGTCCATCGTGATCGATCGGGTTGGTCCCGCCGGCGGCACCAGCTTTGGCAACGCCGGGGTACTGGCGTCCGCTTCAGTGGTGCCGGTCACCGTGCCGGGCCTGATCCGCAAGGCACCCGGTATGTTGCTTGACCGCGATCAACCACTGTTTGTCAACTGGAGCTATCTGCCCCGCATGCTGCCGTGGCTGGGTAAGTATCTCTCGCACTGCAAACCCGAAAAGGTCGCCGCCATTGCCACCGCACTTGGGCCAATCCTCGGCAACAGCCTGCGCGACCATCAGGCGCTGGCGGCCGGCACCGGTGCCGAGCGATGGATTAACGATGAGCCCTACGTTTACGTCTATCGCGACCGCGCCCATTTCGAATCCGATCGATTTGGATGGGATACGCGTCGTCAACACGGCTTTCACTGGACAGAATACGAAGGCAAGGCGTTTACCGAGTTCGATGACGTGTTCGGTGACGAGCTGAACTTTGCCTGCTCGGTGCACGATCACGGCCGCATCAGTGACCCGGGCGCCTATGTCAAACACATGGCCGGCCACTTCGAGCAACAGGGCGGAAGGATTGTCCAGGCAGATGTCGACGACATCATTCGCGAAAACGGACAGGTCAGTGGCGTCCGAGCCGGTGGTGAGTCGATCATTGGCAGCGCGGTGGTACTGGCAGCCGGCGCCTGGTCGGCCAAATTGCTGAAGATTGTCGGTCGCAACGTGCCACTGGAGGCAGAACGCGGCTACCACATCGAGCTCTACGAGCCCAACATTGTGCCGCGCGCGCCGTCAATGATTGCATCGGGCAAGTTCGTACTGACGCCGATGGATGGCCGCCTGCGAGTGGCTGGCATGGTGGAATTCGGCGGCCTGGTCGCCGGTGCCAATCAGGCGCCGATAGAACTGCTGAAACGTCAGATCCATCAGGTCATACCGGGACTGAAATGGGGCGAGACGCGAGAATGGCTGGGCCACCGGCCAGCCCCCATCGATTCGGTTCCGGTTATTGGCAAGGTGCCGGAACTTGCCAATCTTTTTGTCGGCTTTGGCCATCAGCACGTCGGCCTCACCGGCGGGCCCAGGACCGGCCAGTTGCTGGCCCAGCTCATCACCAAAAACCAGACTGATATCAACCTGACCCCTTATTCGATTGATCGCTTCTAATAGTTAAAACCGCAACGATAGACAGCTAAGCCCGCCATCGAGCTTGCGAAACTCAGATATCGAGACTTCCCGCACCTGGTAACCCGCTGCGGCAATAGCACCGGCTGTGCGCGGGTTGCCGGCAGGCACGAGCACGGTGCCGTTGATCCAGACGCTGTTTGCCGCATAGGCCTCACTGGCATCCACCTCGATGCAATCGAACGACTCGAACAGTGGATTGCCGACGAACTCCCCGCTGACGAGCAAAACGTTGTTCTCCAGATAGCTCAGTCCGGTTTTCAGGTGCAGCATATCGTTCATCGATACGCTCGTGCCGCTACAGCCCAGCGTCTCGAGCAGCGCGATCAATGCGTTGGCACCGGCGGCATTGGTGCGCTCTGACAGCCCGATAAAAAAATGCTTGCCCACCATCATGACGTCGCCGGCATCCAGCGTGCCCGGTGCTTCGATCTTGTGGATCGTCGGAAAATGATGTGCCAGCTGCCGTTCCACAGCGACGGTCTCGCCACGCCGGCTATCGGCGCCGGGTCGCGTCACAATCGCCCACTGGGCAGTTACCAGCGCCGTATCTTCGATGAAAGTGCAGTCAGGGTATTGATTGTCAGCGTCGATGCAATCGACGTTCAGCCCGCACTCGACCAGAGCATTGGTATAGTCGGCGTGCTGCTCAAGCGCGAGCGCGTAGTCGGGCTTACCCAGCGACGCGCTGGTCAGCCCGTTGATCATGTTGTCGCAAGGCTTTCGGGTGATCGCTCTGGTGAACATGGTGTTTCCCGCTGTGGTATTTGGCATTGGCAAAAAAAATGGCGCCGTTGGCGCCATTTTTTTCAAACTTGCATGTCGAGATGACTAGCCGGCAAGTTCCTTGGCCTGACTGATCCACTCTTCGCGTTCGATTCGACCCGGAAAACTGATGTCATCGTTGACCATCTCGATATCTTCTTCAGTAAACGCCGCGATCTGATGAAAGTGAAAGATGCCCATGCCGTTCAGGGTCTCTTCGATAACCGGACCAATACCGTTGATGCGAGTCAGGTCGTCCTTCTCGCCCTGCGGTGCATCAAGCCCTTTGAAACGCGGGCCGTCTGCAGCAGGTGCTTCTGAAGCGGCGGGTGCTTCCGGAGCAGCTGGCGCCTCAGCGGCTGGTGCTGGTGCCGGCTCTGCGACTACCGGGGCACTTGCCATGGTCTGCCCGTCGCTGCCAGTGATTCCGGTGATGCGCAGTTCGGTGTAGTTCTGGCGATGACCCATCTGCCGGCGATAGTGCTTGCGGCGACGAAATTTGATCACCTCGATCTTCTTGCCACGTCCGTGAGAGAGCACCTCAGCAGACACGCTGGCGCCGTCAATTTCAGGGGCACCTACGGTAATGTTGTCGCCGTCGCTGAGCATCAGCACGGAACCGAGGCTTACCGTTGCCCCCTGTTCGGCTACCAGTGACTCGACCTTGAGTCGATCGCCGGGGGCGACCCGATATTGTTTTCCGCCGGTTTTGATTACCGCGTACATGATGTCTCCCAAACAAGACCCGGACGCAAAGGGCCCGTCAGATTGCAAAACCGCTAATTTTAGGCAGCTATGCCCGTCAGGTCAACCTGTTTTCGCCGATGATCAACCGTCACTTACCTTATAATCAAGGTTCTGGCCAGATGTGCGCTATCTCGCGAAAAGCAGCCAGCCACTCACCGCTGCAACGTGTCACTCAGGCCTCCACTCCGCCCCAGACACGCTCGGCCACCTGCACAACCAGCTCCAGCTTGCGGCGCTGCTCGTCCTGACTGAGCGTATTGCCGTGTTCGGTCGAGGCGAAGCCACATTGCGGAGCAATGCCCAGCTGGTCGATATCGACGCAGGCTGCCGCCTTGTCGAGCTGACGCTGGATGTCATCAACGCTTTCCAGAACACCGCTCTTGGTGGTGATAAAGCCGGGCATGACGCGCTTTTTGCCTTTGGGCAGCAGTTTCAACGGCTCCAGTCCACCGGCGCGATCGGTATCGTACTCCATGAAATAGACATCGATGCTGGTGCGATTGAAGATCGCGTCCGCAGCTGGGTCGTACGCGCCTTCCGCCGCGTGTGTCGAGCGAAAATTGCCCCGACACAGATGCATGCCGATCGTCATGTCTGACGGACGATCGGATATCGCTTTCTCCAGCGTGTCAGCATAGGCGCCAATCAGCCA
>CAZNIS010000002.1:0-10688 GCA_964573105.1 uncultured Granulosicoccaceae bacterium | reverse complement strand
ACATAGCGATAGTGATCGAGCATCGGGTGATCGGCGGGAAAGTCGAGTTTCGCGGTGATCGTCGGAAAGACCGGCGGCAACTTGACACCGGCGAACTGCACGCCTTCGTTTTCATCGCGCGACACCAGGTCCAGACCGGTCAGCCCGCCCATGAAATCGTAGTGCCAGAACGCGCGCCGGTACTCGCCGTCGGTCACCGCACGCAGACCGACCGACTCCTGCATTGAAACAGCCTCGGCGATTGCATCATCCTCAACCTGGCGTAGCTCGGCCGCAGACAGGGTGCCCGCTTGCAGGTGTTGCGCTCGAGCCGTGACGACGGACTCGGGGCGAAGCAGGCTGCCGACGTGATCGGCGCGGTAGGGAGCGGTCATCTCAGGTTCCTGGATCAATGTTCGGGGGTATGCCCGGCATCTGACCGTTATACCAGCGTCGGCCGCGCGCACTCAAGTGGCACCCGCCAAAGCATGGGCGACTACATCACCCGACTAGCTGTTACTTCCCGGGCCGCACTCAAGATAATTGGCCAGCCGCTACAGCCTAGCGCTGTCCCACCCGGCTGATGCCGAACACGGGCGCGGCGCCGGCAGGCAGACAGCGACTGTACTGTGACGGCGGCACCACGGTCGCGCCGAGCGCCGCTGCCGCTCGCCACGGCCAGCGCGGGTCAAACAAAAAGGCCCGGGCCATGGCAACCATATCTGCCTCGCCGTTGGTCACAATAGCTTCCGCCTGCTCGGGCTCGGTGATCAGCCCAACCGCCATCACCGGCGCACTGACGGCCTGCCTGATCTGCCGGGCAAACGCTACCTGATAGCCAGGCGCCAGTGGAATCTGCTGGGCCGGAGACAGACCGCCGGAAGAGACATCAAAAAAGGCGCAACCGGATTGATCAAGCGCCTGGCAAAGCTGCAGGCTCTGATCGATATCCCAACCCTGCGCAACCCAGTCGGTGGCCGAAAGACGCACCCCTACGGGTAGATCACCACCGACCTCTTCATGCACTGCGAGAAAAATCTGTTGCGCCAGACGCATTCGATTCTCGAGCGAGCCACCGAATTCATCAGTCCGATTGTTGGCCAGCGGTGAGAGAAACTGATGTATCAGATAGCCGTGGGCAAAGTGCAGTTCCAGGAGATCGTATCCAGCCTCGTGTGCTGCGCGCGCCGCGCTGACGAAATCATCGATCAGGGCGACAATATCAGCAGCGGACATGGCTTGCGGTGGTACTTCATCGGGATGTTGTGCCAGCGCGGACGGTGCGACCGTTTGCCAGCCGCCATCGGCGGCGTCCAGTAGCTGCCCGCCCTGCCAGGGCACGGCACTGGACGCTTTGCGGCCCGCGTGTCCGATTTGCATCGCCAATGGAATATTCGAGACCGCGCGAATGCTGCGTACGAGCTCATGTTGCGCAAGCCGCGACGCATCATCGTAGATCCCCAGACAGCCGGGCGTAATTCGCCCGGAAGGCGTAACCGCAGTCGCCTCGACAAACAGCAAACCAGCACCAGAGATGGCGAGGCTGCCCAAATGCATCTGGTGCCAGGCATTGGCGCAACCGTCGCTCGCGCTGTACTGACACATCGGCGAGACGACAATACGATTGGGCAACTCGACCGACCCGATCGCGACGGGGCTAAACAGCCGTGGCGCGTCTGCGCGCATACGACGATTTACTCGCTTTTGCCGTCGCTGTTTTTGTTCGTCGCCAGTAACTTGCTTTTGATCGAGTCAGCGATACCGGATACAAACGGAATAGCCTCGACTTTGTCGTTGTAGACCACGCCCAGAATGAAACCCAGAATTACGGCTGTGCTGAAACCGATCAACCACAACACCAGCAGCACGAGCAGTATCATGATGCCAATTTGAATCAATGGCCCTTGATTCATGGAACCCGTGATGCCAACCAGCATTTGCCGGCCACTGTCGATTGCCCCTCTCAAGGCCTGTCGCACGGGTGCGAGAAAGGTCATGAAATCGGTAAGCAGGTATCCCAGAAACGCGCCGAACGCGAGACCGATAATTGAAATAATCATTGTTTGTCCAGTAAAGATCGCGCAGCTAAAACTACTGCCCAGATAGAGAATACCTGATGACACAGTGGCCAAATGCGCAAAGTGTCAGGGATTTACCCTGTTACAACGCCAGGCTCATGTTCCCGTTGGCGGCAACGCACAAGCGTTTGACCGAACGGGCTGATTTGCCATTTCACCGCTAGGCTGGCCCTGAGGATACGACTGGCATATCCAGCTCCGGCTGGCCCCATTCAGACCAGGAGCCATCGTATACCAGCGACGGTTTGCCCAGCAGCGCCAGCGCAAACGTTATTATCGACGCGGTGACCCCGGAGCCGCAACTGGTGATAACGGGCATATCCAGATCGACACCATGCTCCTGAAAAACCCCTCGCAGCACAGCGCGCGATTTGAGCTTGCCGGTCTCGTCGATCAATTCAGTGTGTGGCAGATTAACTGAGGTGGGCATGTGGCCGCCGCGAAGACCAGGACGGGGTTCTGGCGCGATGCCGGCAAAACGATCGGCCGAACGTGCATCGACCACCACGGAACTGAAATCTTCCAGTGCGGTGAGGACGGTTTCCCGATCAACCGTGGTTTGCGTCGCCGCGACCGCACCATATTCCACCGGTGTGATATCAGCCTGCGGACCGCTTTGACGTTCCCCCTCCCAGGTGGGCAAGCCACCGTCGAGCACAGCAACCTGCTTGTGGCCAGCAGCCTTGAAGGTCAACCAGACGCGCGCGGCCGAAAAGATTCCGAGTTGATCGTAAACGACGACGGGCGTGTCGGCAGTAATGCCTCTGGCACCTGCTTCGCGCGCAATCAGATCAGCCGCGGGCATCATGTGACTGAGCGTTGCTTCGGGATCAGCTATCTGATCGATATCCCATCGAACCGCACCGGGGATATGTCCCGCTTCATACTCGGCCTGCGCATCCCGGTTCATGGTGGGGAGAAAATAGGTACCGTCGACCACCACGACATTGTCGAGGTTTTTCTTCAGCCATTTTGCCGAAACCAGCGGTTCTATTGGCACATTCACCCCCTTGTGGACAGCGACAGCGAGGCGATCATACTAGCAGAAAAGTAATCCGCGACAAGACGCGACACGCTGTGTGGCTCGCAGCATCACGGTGGGTGACTTACTGACGGTCATACGATGGCGATCGGCGTTACGTGCCGTTGATGGCCTCTACCACGACACCGCCGCGCTGGATGACCAAAAAGGTCTCACAGTGCACTTTTGCCCAGGTTTTGCCCCGAAAGTGAGGCGGGTCAGTTACTGCTGAAGAAGTAGGAATCGGTATACGCTGATACCGAGTAGGGTCCCAGAAGACGTCGAGCGCGGATCAACCAGTCGAGGTCCGCATCCAGTTCCAGCTCGATACCATCGCCAAGGCTCTGCACGGTGCGATGCTCGAACGGAGCGTCGACGCTGAGTGAGTTGGCCAGCAATATCTGCACGGGTTCGGCTATGTCCACCAGCGGGGTGATGCGCAATGTATCGCCCTGCTTTTCCACCGCAAGCGAAGGCGCCGTTTCATCATCAACACTGGCATAGCGAATTTTTCGCCTCGCCGGCAACCCGGCAAAGCCATTGTCATCCAGCCCTGAAATCGCAACATAGTAATCACCGGGCGAGGCTTTGGGAAACCAGCGAGGCAACAGGGTTTCAGTCACCGAGTACTGCTGGCTCAAAGCCTCGTCCGAGGCAACGATCACCTGATAACCCTGCGCATCTGCCATCTGTTGCCAGTAGAAGTTGTCTTCCGGGCTGATCAGTCGATCATCCTGATCAATGGTGTGAATCGGCGGGTCCAGCAGTTCTACTGCGGCCGGCACTACCCCTTCACCTGCCAACAACCCCTGCCCCTGGTTCAGATCGAACTCAGCGTCGCTGGCCGCCGCACCGACGGCACCACGAGTGACTCCCAACCGGCTCTCTTTTGCGTCTGATGATGCGTAAAAGCGCGTGCCTCTGACCGTGGCGGACAGAAACGGCGTTTCAATGGTGTAGGTAATCGGTAGCGCGTCGTCGGCAGGCTTTGCTATATCGCTGAGGATCTCCCCCTCTGCTGCCTTCAAACCGATCTTGCAGGCGTTGATGTCCAGACAGTCGATCAGGCCAACAACCATGCGACTGGACGGCTGAACACTGGCTCTCGCGCCACCGCGGAATTGAATGCTAACAAATCCGTCGGCGCCGGTAGAAAAGATATCGCCCGCAAAAACCTGGCTGCCGGCGACCGGGGGATTCACCAGACGATTGCCCTGCTGGTGCGACACGTTACCTTTGAGGTACACAATCTCGCCAAAATCGGCCAGTGGCAAATAGGGCTGTGGAATGCGCACCTGAGACCCTGCCGGCAAGGCCGCATAGGAATCTTCGATATTGTTGTAGGATGCGATCGCGACCAGGAAGCGCTCGGACTTCAGATGTTCTATGACAATCTGACTGAGCGACTGATCGGACTCAACCGAGACGACGAGATCATCGTTTTCAGCATTTGACTGGTGCCAAACGACGGCCAGCGCAATCCACAAACCAACCAAAGCTAGTGCGCGATACCCGGGTCTTTTGTCATATTTCGTCTTGGTTAAATTCATATTTTCCAGACACAATCGGTGCACAAACCCGCCACCGTCGCAACCATACTACTGGCTGTGACCGCCAATTCAATGTGCATACTTACGGCACAGTGACACTCTCTTAAGTTCCCGATTCATCTGACACGATTGTAACGTCGTGCCCGCCAATTCCGTCTGCTCGACCGTCAGTAATCTGCCACCTGAACAAAATCGCTTGCTACTGGTACTTCAGTATCAGATTTCGTGCTGCACTGGCGTCGAAGGTTTGCTTATCCACCTTCATATAGGCAATTTTTTCTGCATTTCCTACGACTACCTCACAAACTCCGGGAAGTTGTTTCAGCGAACCGGATAACGCTGCGAAATCCCGCTCGCCAATCTGGTGCAGCGCCAGACGAAAATTTGTCACGCCAATATCCCGTGTCCCCCAGGCGATAGCCATCCAGCCGACACACAAAATGGCCAGACACCAGAAAACGCCACTCGTGCCAACCGCGCCGAGCAGCCATCCGCCCAGCACCCCTCCGAGAAATGCCCCGAGAAACTGACTGGTCGAATACACACCCATGGCGCTGCCTCGCCCGGCGGCCGGGGCAAACCGCGACACCAGAGATGGCAGCAATGCCTCAAGCACACTGAGAAAGCCAAAAAAGAGCGCGAGTGCCGTGATCACACTCCAGTAAGCGCTGTTGCCAAACAAGGCCAGCGCCAGCTGTGCCAGCAACAGGCCGGCAATGCTAATCAACAGCGTCAACCGTGCTCCATAGCGGCGCTCGCCAAACCCGGTTAGCGGTATGACAATCACCAGCGACAGCACCACTGAAATCAAATACACCAGCCAATGTCCCTCTGCCTCGATACCTGCCTCAAGCAGACCGAGTGGAATACTGACGAAACTGGCGGTGATCACCAGATGCAGCAGACAGATCCCCAGATCGAGTCGCAACAGCCCCGGATCTTTGAGCATGCCTGCCAGCTGCGATCCCAGCACGCGCAGGTCCCGATCATCCGGGCGGTTGGGTGGCTCTGGCACCACAAACCACAACAACAATGCGGCGAGCCCGCCTAACATTGCGATAATCAGAAAAATCCCGGTCAGTTCAAAGCGGGTCATCAGCAGTGGGCCGATCACGATCGAGACAATAAAAGACAATCCAATTGACGCCCCGAGCACCGCCATCATCCTGGTGCGCATCTCTTCGCGTGTCAGATCCGCCGCGAGTGCCATTACGGCAGCTGATATCGCTCCGGCCCCTTGCAAGGCGCGCCCGGCAATGACACCCCAAATTGATTCACTGGCCGCCGCGAGCAAACTGCCGATCACAAAAATCACCAGCCCGAGCAGGACTATCTTCTTGCGCCCGAGGCGATCTGACATCATGCCGAACGGAATCTGGAACATCGCCTGGCACAGGCCGTAAGCACCAATAGCAAGCCCGACCAGCAGCGGTGTGGCACCATTGAGGTCACGAGCCAGAACCGACAGGACCGGCAGGAGCATGAACAGGCCCATCATGCGGGCGAGGAACACGACGGACAACGACAACGCGGCACGCGTTTCCGTGGGGGTGAATGACAGCACGCTGTATTTTTCTTGATTCAAGTGGGTGCAGCATAGCGTCTGCACGGACCCGGTGTACACTGCACCGGGCGACTAAATTAACTTCACGTCGCACTGCCTCACACCGCTACTTATCGGGCTATCCATGAAAGTTATACGCATTCGCGGTGCACGCACTCACAATTTGAAAAATATCGATCTCGATTTACCGCGCGACAAGCTCATTGTGATCACTGGCTTGTCGGGCTCGGGTAAATCGTCTCTGGCTTTCGACACGCTGTTCGCCGAAGGCCAGCGCCGCTACGTTGAGTCACTGTCTACCTACGCGCGGCAGTTTCTATCGGTAATGGACAAGCCCGATGTGGATACCATCGAAGGTCTGTCACCGGCCATTTCCATCGAGCAAAAGTCAACCAGTCACAACCCGCGTTCAACCGTTGGCACCACCACCGAAATTCACGATTATCTGCGTTTGCTTTTCGCACGCATTGGCGTGCCAAGGTGCCCCGATCACGGCACGGACCTGACAGCGCAAACCATATCGCAAATGGTTGATCAGGCGCTGGATTGTCCTGAGGGGCAGCGCATGATGTTACTGGCACCAGTGATTCAGAATCGAAAGGGCGAATTCAGTCAGTTGCTTAAAAGTCTTCAGGCCCAGGGCTATCTGCGATTGCGAGTCAATGGCGAGGTCGTCTCTCTGACACCGGAACTACAACTGGACAAGCGAAAGAAACACACCGTGGAAGTGGTCGTCGATCGCTTCAAAGGGTCATCGGACATAGGGCTGCGTCTGGCGGAATCATTCGAAACCGCATTGCAGCTATCTGACGGACTGGCCATCCTCGCACCGATGGATGCGGCACAGGGCGAAGACATGCTCTTTAGCAGCCGGTTTTCCTGTCCGCGTTGTGGTTACTCTGTGCCGGAACTGACGCCCCGCCTGTTTTCGTTCAACAGTCCACTGGGCGCCTGTGAAAACTGCGACGGCCTGGGCCTGGATCAGTATTTCGATCCAGACAGAGTTGTCGCCAATCCTGCACTCAGCATTGCCGATGGCGCTATTCGCGGCTGGGACAAACGCAATTCCTGGTACTTCCAGATGATGCAGTCACTGGCCACCCACTACGACTTTGATCTGGATACCCCGTTCGAACAACTGTCCGAAGCACATCAACAGGTTATTTTGCGCGGCAGCGACGCCACAGAAATCGAATTTGTCTACGAGAATGATCAGGGATCCCGCCGCACCAAAAAGCATACTTTCGAAGGCATTCTGAACAATCTGGAGCGCCGCTATCGCGAGACCGAATCCTCTGCCGTACGCGAAGATCTTGCGCGCTATTTGTCCAGCAGAGCCTGTAAAACGTGCCAGGGTGCACGACTGAATCTGGCAGCGCGCCATGTGTTCGTCAATCAATGGTCGCTGCCTGCACTCAGTGCACTGTCAATTTCGGCCGCGCGCGATACGCTGCAATCGTTGCAACTGGATGGCAATCGAGGCGAAATCGCAGAAAAAATTATCACCGAGATCAATCAGCGCCTCGACTTTCTTTTTAACGTTGGGCTGGACTACCTGTCGCTGGATCGTCACGCCAATACCCTTTCCGGAGGCGAGTCGCAGAGGATTCGACTGGCAAGCCAGATCGGCGCCGGACTGATGGGTGTGATGTATGTGCTGGATGAACCCTCAATCGGCCTGCATCAACGCGACAACGACAAACTGCTCGATACGCTGCGCTATCTACGCGACCTGGGCAATACCGTGGTCGTCGTAGAACACGATGAAGACGCCATACTCGCGGCTGATTATGTGGTGGACATCGGACCGGGCGCCGGCAATCAGGGTGGAGAGATCGTCGCCCAGGGATCACCTGCCCAGTTAATGAAAAACAAACAATCGCTGACGGCAGACTATCTCGCCGGCCGCAAATCCATACCTGTGCCCGAACGCACACCGCCTGACGATAAGGCGACGCTATCGATTCGTGGTGCGCACGGTAACAATCTGCAGGGGATCGACGTGGACATTCCAGTCGGCCTTTTCACCTGCGTCACGGGCGTATCAGGGTCTGGAAAATCGACGCTGATCAACGACACACTGAACCGGGAGGCGGCGCGACGAATCAATCGCGCCGGCGCCGAGGCCGCCCCACACGACGCCATCGACGGCCTTGAACAGATCGACCGCATCGTCGAAATCGATCAAAGTCCAATCGGTCGCACACCGCGCTCCAACCCGGCCACCTATGCCGGCGTGTTTGCACTGGTACGCGATCTGTTTTCCAACACTCAGGAGGCCAGGTCCCGCGGCTACAAGCCTGGGCGATTCAGCTTTAATGTGAAGGGAGGACGCTGCGAGGCCTGCCAGGGCGACGGTCTGATTCGCGTCGAGATGCATTTCTTGCCCGATGTCTACGTGGTTTGCGATCTGTGCGAGGGCAAACGCTATAACCGCGAGACCCTCGACATCAAATACAAGGGCCGCAACATCGCCGAGATCCTGTCAATGACAATCGCCGAGGCCTGCGATTTTTTCAAACCGGTGCCCGCGATTAACCGCAAGCTGGACACCCTGATGCAAGTCGGCCTCTCGTACATCACGATGGGACAATCGGCAACAACCTTATCCGGCGGCGAGGCACAACGCATCAAACTCGCGCGCGAACTGTCCAAGCGCGACACCGGAAAAACGCTGTACATTCTGGACGAACCGACCACCGGGCTGCACTACCATGATATCGACCAGCTTTTAACGGTGCTGCATAGCTTGCGCGATCGCGGCAACACCATCGTCGTGATCGAACACAATCTCGATGTGATCAAGACGGCCGACTGGATCATCGATCTTGGCCCGAACGGCGGGGCCGGTGGCGGGCAATTGATCGCGCAGGGCACACCAGAGTCAATCGGACAGTGCGCAGATTCGATAACCGGACACTATCTGCAAAAACAACTCGATAAAACCACCCGACCAAAACGAAAAAGGGCCCGCAAGGGCCCCTGAATATCGTACCGCTGTCGGGTGTCTAGTCGTCCGCGATTGTGTTCTCTTCAGACTTCTCGACAAACTCGATAATCGCCATCGGTGCTTGATCACCCTGGCGAAAACCGCATTTCAGTATGCGTGTGTAACCGCCCGGACGATCCTTGAAGCGCGGACCGATCTCTGTAAACAAGCGTCCGACAGCCTCTTTGTCGCGCAGCCGATTGAAGGCGTTGCGGCGGTTGGCGACGCTATCTTCGCCAGCCATGGTAACCAGCGGCTCCACTACCCTGCGCAGCTCTTTGGCCTTGGGAAGCGTGGTTCGAATCGCCTCGTGATGGACCAGCGCCGTGGCCATGTTTTTGTACATGGCTTTTCGGTGGCTGCTGTTGCGGTTTAGTTTTCGTCCGCTTTTTGCGTGTCGCATTTCACACCCGTTATAAAATTTGTAATGGTAAAAGGAGCGTCGCGACCTTTTACTTTTTCAAGCCTTCGCGCTGTCTGACAAGCTCCGGCGGCGGCCAGTTCTCAAGACGCATACCCAGCGACAAAGCCTGTTGTGCGAGCACGTCCTTAATCTCTGTCAGCGACTTCTTGCCGAGGTTCGGCGTCTTCAAAAGCTCGACCTCGGTCCGTTGAATCAGGTCACCGATGTAGTAGATGTTCTCAGCCTTCAGGCAGTTCGCCGAGCGAACGGTCAGCTCCAGATCGTCCACCGGTCGCAGCAGAATCGGATCGATATCAGAGGTCGTCTCATCGACCTTTTCTTCGCCTGGCTCGGCTTCCAGCTCGACGAATACAGAGAGCTGTTCCTGCAGGATCGTTGCTGCCTTGCGAATCGCCTCTTCCGGATCGATCGTGCCGTTGGTTTCCAGATCGATGATCAGCTTGTCGAGGTCAGTGCGCTGTTCAACACGAGCACTTTCAACATTGTATGCGACCTTCGAAATCGGGCTGAAGGAAGCATCCAGCTGCAAAGCGCCGATCGGGCGATTCTCGCCCTCAGCCAGCGTGCGGTTGGTCGCAGGCTCATAGCCTCGGCCGCTGCGCGCGCGCATGTTGATCGATATCTCGCCGGTTTTGGTGAGGTTGCAAATGATCTTTTCAGGGTTCTTGATCTCGACGTCGTGATCGACCGTGATATCACCCGCGGTGACCACGCCGGGCCCCTTCTTTTTCAGCGTGAGATTCGCCTCTTCCTTCGAGTGCAGGACGATGGCGACCTCTTTCAGGTTCAGCAGAAGATCGAGCACGTCCTCCTGCACACCTTCAATCGTGGTGTACTCGTGGAGTACGCCTTCAATTTCTGCTTCAACAACGGCCGCCCCTGGCATGGATGACAGAAGGATTCGCCGCAGTGCATTCCCAAGCGTGTGCCCGAAACCCCGCTCCAGGGGCTCAAGCGTAACCTTGGCGTGACGCTCGTTGCTCGCCGACACATCGACGATACGAGGCTTTAAAAATTCCGATTGCATTGCGCCCATATTCGTAGTCTCTCTACTTGGAGTACAGTTCCACGACCAGTGATTCG
>CAZNIS010000001.1:293604-330136 GCA_964573105.1 uncultured Granulosicoccaceae bacterium | reverse complement strand
AACCCCGTAAGATCAGCACTTAGGCTTTTTGCCTAAGCAAGCTCTCCATAGTAGTCACTCGAATCTATGGAGTCAAGCAGGAGATGAAAAAATTTACTGCGTGAACCAACTGCGCTTCAACATTACGGTGTGAACTATAGCAGATAGCACGCCAGTGTCACACGACATGCAATATATCGCTGCGTCTTGGTAGGTTGCGACACCTCGATGCTACAGGCCATGGCATAGCTTCTCGATGGCAGCCCAGGGGCAGTCTGCTGCGTATACACAACGACAACACTACAGCCTATGCCTGGCTTAGGCTGCAAATCCTTTCGGTTTGCTCACGCTTACGAGGGCACTAGGAAACTCCCCTATTCTGTCGATTACTGCATCTAAAACAACCACTTACAGAATCATCTGCGCTGGAGTCGAAAATTGACTGCAACAGGCTGAGAATTTATTCTCGTTGTTTTTGCGCGCCCCGGGATTAATCGTGCCACAACGCAGCGTCACCACTTCCAGCACCCAGATACTACTAGACTACAAGCAAGTCGATTTCGGCACCGATACAACCGAGGACCGGAGCGGCGCCAAGACCAGATCTGCCAGCAAGGGCAATGGACGGATCCGCAAGGCACTTGGTGTAGTCGCGGCGTTTGCCGGCGGCGCAATGGCGATCGAAGCGGCGATAACAACTGAACCGCAACCAATACTGCCAATAGCAGCGCAGAAGCCAATCGCCGAACCGACTTCGACTGAGCTGACACCGGTCAACCTGACAACACAGGTACAGCTGCCCGCGAAACCCGATCTGCAGTTTGTATTCAAAAGCAGTTCGATGGAAACGCCCACCGGCGAGACCTCAAATGTCCCGTTTGTGCAGGTTGACGATTTCATTGACGAGTCAAACCAGGATCTGTCGCCTGCCACCCTGTTGAGTGGCGACATGCTGGATTCGGTGATTTCTGCCGAGCCACCGGACCTGCTCAACGAACCCTCTGTGCTGGCGGTGACCGTCAAAAAAGGGGACACACTATCCGGTGTGCTGACGGATCAGGGCCTCAGCCTGCCCGAGATTGCGCAACTGACCAGCCTGCCGGTTGTCTCCCAGCATCTGGTGAATATCAGACCTGGGCAAGAGATTGAGATCACGCTGGGACCGGACCGGGAAATCAGCCAGATTAGCCGTGTACTGGATCCGACGCGAACGCTGCTCATCGAACGCGCCGAGAGCGGCGAGCGCTTCCACGCCCGGCTGGACGAGCAACCACTGGATCGGGAGCTAACCGCAACTATTCTGACGCTCGACGCCTCGCTGTACGCAGACGGCAAACGGGCGGGCCTGTCAGACGCAATCATCATGGAGCTCTACAACATTTTTCAGTGGACGGTCGACTTCAATCGGCAGGTTCAGGCCGGCGATACGCTCTATCTCTTGCACGAGACTTTCCTCAAGAACGGCGAGAAAATCAAAGACGGCAAGATCATGGCCGCTGAATTTCACTCACCACGCGCCACGCACAGTGCTTATCGACACACTGTGGGTAAGCGCACCAGCTATTACAGTGAAACCGGACAGAGCCTGACACAGCGATTCTTGCGCAATCCGATCAAAGCCCGCATCACTTCAAAGTTCAATCTGCAGCGCAAACACCCTATCCTGCACACCATTCGAGCGCACCGAGGTGTCGATTACGGCGCACCCCAGGGCACGCCGGTCAGTGCCGCAGGTGACGGAAAAATCGCTTTTATCGGTCAGCGAGGCGGCTTCGGCAACACAATCGTTATTCAGCACGGTGATCGATACAGTACCCTCTACGCACACCTGAGCAAATTCACACAAGGCCTGAAACAGGGGTCGCGAGTCTCTCAAGGCGATACTATTGGCCTGGTCGGCAAGACTGGATTGGCAACAGGGGCTCATCTGCATTACGAATTCCGCGTCGACAACATCCATCGCGACCCGCAGAAGGTGAAGCTGCCAGGCGCGCCATCCCTTAAAAGTGCCGAACTGAAACAATTCCAGGAAGCCATAGCGCCGCTGCATCGCCAACTGGCAAGCATGCGGGATGCGCCGAACTCCTCAGATACTCTGGCCATGCGCTAGCATCGCCTACCTCGGTGCACGGTGGGCTTTACGTTGGATTAATGTCTGGCACCAGCGCAGATGCGATTGACGCTGCGTTGGTTGCCATTGATCAGGGTTCGATACGTTTCGAATCCGGCATTACCTGCGACTACCCTGCGTCGGTCCGCGCTGCCATCATCGACCTGGCCACCGACACGCGGGTTGATTTAGCGAAGCTTTGCCAACTGGAAGCCGACATCTCTACCGCTTTTGCGGAAGCAACAAACGCCCTGCTTAACAGCGTAAAGCTCAAGAACACCGATATTCGAGCCATCGGCAGTCACGGGCAAACGATCATGCACCAACCGATTGCTGATCCTCCTTTCACACTACAACTGTCAAACGCCAGCCTGATCGCCCATCAGACGCAAATCGATACCGTTGCGGATTTCAGACGCGCAGACATCGCGGCTGGCGGACAGGGCGCGCCGCTGGTACCGGCGTTCCACGCAGAGGTCTTTGGCACAAATCCAGGCAAAGTCATTTTGAATCTGGGTGGAATCGCGAACGTCACGCTACTAGACGATGGTGACGTACTAGGTTTCGACACCGGTCCCGCCAACACCCTGCTCGATGCCTGGTGCAGGCTGAAAATGCGACTACCTTACGATCAGGACGGTAATTGGGCGCGATCCGGCATGGTCAACTCAGCGCTGCTCGACGACCTGCTTACAGACGAGTACTTCGCCACGCGCCCGCCAAAAAGTACCGGGCCGGACTACTTCAATTTGGAATGGCTTCACCACCGACACAGCGATGTGGATGGTGTGCCAGACGAAGATGTGCAGGCCACCCTTACCGAACTTACAGCCATTACCGTGGCGATGGCTGTGAGCAGAGCCGCCAGCCAACCGCCTGAACAAATTCTCGTGTGTGGCGGAGGCGCGAAAAACCGTTATTTGCTGGAACGATTGTCCCACCATGCCCGCTGCCCCACCAATCTGACATCCGATCTTGGGGTGGACTGTGATTATTGCGAGGCGATAGCGTTTGCGTGGCTTGCCTACCGGTTTTTATCCAGGCGGCCTGGAAACCTCGTCTCTGTCACCGGGGCCGGCCGACCCAAGATCCTGGGTGGGCTATTTCCAGCGTCGTGACCGTTCTAGACGGAAAATGAAGAACCGCAGCCGCAAGTGGTAGTGGCGTTGGGGTTTCGGATCACAAACTGAGAACCCTCAAGCCCTTCTGTGTAATCAATCTCCGCACCGGTCAAATATTGATAGCTCATCGGGTCGATTAGGAGCTTAACGCCTTCCTTCACTACCTCTGTATCTCCATCGTTCACCGTTTCGTCGAAGGTAAACCCATACTGAAACCCGGAGCAGCCGCCGCCAGAAATAAACACGCGCAGCATCAATTCGGGATTGCCCTCTTCTTCTATTAACCCTTTGACCTTAAGTGCTGCCGCCTCAGTGAATACCAGCGGATCAGGGAAATCGTCAAAGTTTTCAAATTCTGTTTCAGCGCTCATGACTATTTATTGTTCCTGTAAAGCACTATCAATCGGTGGATCAGACTACCACCCGCCCACTCTGCCGGGCAACAACTCTGCCGGGTAACCTTGTACCCAGATTACAGCGTGTGGTCAGTCGAATAAACCAATAGTGGGGATTCGAATAACTAAAATACAACAGTTGCCGAGCCAATAACGAAGTTATTCGACAGATCGAGATCGACCCATCAAATTACTGGTTGGTAAATTTTGCGGATTGTACGAGCAACCAACTAGCGGGAGTCCACAATCGCTCTAAACGGATAAGAACGCCTTTTTTGTACAGACAAAATCGCCCGGATTACCTTGACACACAAGATGTAGTGGCAACATCTCCGACAGCCTACGAAATACATCCGAGCTCGAAATCGAGCTGCGTTGGATTGAGTGGCCAACCGGCCAATTTTCTCAACTCAAGTTGCATTGCAAATCGGCAACATAGGCTCGCAAGCGTGGTATCAACCGCGAAATTGACACTGTGTTTAGACCATATTTCTTATTATTTTCAATAGTTTATTGATTGTTTGTTACGTGAATTCGACTTTCACGTTTCAACGTAATAACATTTCGCCATCGACTCGAAAGCGACTCCGCACCACTGCGAACGCTACGACGAAAGCGAGAAAACAAACATGAAAAGACTACTGATATTTTCGTCTGCGACCTTCATCGTCAGCCTGTGCACCGTTGGCTTCACCGCCAAGATGGCAAATACCGGCACCATCAAAATTGAAGACAATCCCGCACACTTTGCCGTCAACACCTGCCACGTTGGCAAAGCGTGGGAAGACGTACAATTCTACGGCGGTGCGGGTGTCACGACCGATGGAAAACGCTTTGAGATCTCCGCTGATGGAAGCGGCGGCTGGGTTGAAATGCATGTCGGCAAGGGATCGGGCGCACCAGAGGCCTACTACACAGCGGCACTGCAAAACCCGGGTCACTCGATTACTGTCGACTCGCAGCAGGTAACCATCAAAGGCCAGTTCGATGAGGCAATCACCGAGCAACGCGGCATTCCGTTTGAGCTTACCGCTACCTGCGACGGCTAGTCACTTTCCGGCCCTGTGGTCAAGGCCTGTGACAACAGGCCAGCCACCAATCTTGCAACCTCATCTGCCGTGTACGGCTTCTCCAGATACCCGGCCGGCGCAACCTCAACCAACAAATCCACGATGACGTGTCGCGCGATAGAAGTCGTAAATACGATCGGTAATTGCGCGTAGCGTCCACCGCGTGCGCGCAGCTCGCGCGCCACTGATGTGCCGTCCCCTCTGGGGAGTTTGATATCAAGCAACACCAACGCGGGCACGCATCGAGCGAGCACCTCTGCCGCCTCAACTGCATCATGCGCAAACAGGCACTCGCAGTGAACGGTTGACAGAGCCCGAGATATCAAGCCGCGCATAGTACTTGAATCCTCAACCACCAAGACGACAGGCTTGTCTGGCCTGCTAATCACAGTTGTCTTCGATGCAGACACCCAGTACTCGATATCAAGAACAGGTACAGGTAGCTCTGCCTGCCCGACGATCACACCTGAATAGCCCCGCGTATTGCGCAGCAGATGTCCGCCAGGCAGTACGCGTGTCGACGCGACACCCACAATCCTGTCGATGAACAACTCGATTGCCTCGCTCCTGACCCTGGCGACGAGACGCTCTGGACCGGCTGCCTGCGCTGATCTGCCGATTCCAAGCAAATCACCCAGCGCTGCACTTTGCGCAATACTGGCCGCCAGTCCGGCCTCAGGCAACAGGTCCCTTTGCAGAATGCCGAAATGCGCACTGCCGACTTGAACCGTTGTCACCGCCTCCCACCGGCTAAGCGGCAAAACCATCTCGAACCGAGTGCCTTGCGACGTTGATGTCGACACCCCCAGACTACCGCCCAATTCGGCAACCGTCGCCAGCACCGAATCCAGCCCGTTACCGTGGCCAGACGCCACAGTGCTATCACTGCTGGTAGACAGTCCAGGACGGACGAGCTGTGCCAGCATCGCCGATTGATCCGATAGCTCGACACCAGACTGCCGCTGATCCTGCAGAACATGCTTCAGACGCGGAAAATCAACGCCCCTGCCGTCATCTGCAATGGCCACCTGTACGCCGGCGGCCACGCCTCTTAAATGAACGGTGAGCCGACCTTCTCTGGACTTGCCGGCAGCGGCGCGCACCTCCTCAGATTCAATGCCGTGGACTACAGCATTTCGAACCAGTTGTTCAAGGGGCGATGCGATCGCTGCCAACAGCTCTGACGGCAACTCGGTAACGTCCGATACAAATTCAACCTCAACCTGTTTACCTTCCGCTGTTGCAACTTGCCGTGCGACGGTCGCCAATCGCTGCTCGAGTCTATCTAGGGGCACAAGACTCTCTTGCTCCAATTGCTGCTGTACACGGTCAAGGTGCAGCGCCTGAACCCTGAGCGACTGATCGAGATTCTCCAGCGATTGGGCCAGACCTGCCTGCAATCGCGCACTGTCCTGCAGCGCTCGGCTGTAGCCCGGGTCAGACGTGGCGCGAGTTGCCCCTTCTGTACCACCAAGATTGCTCAGACGAGAGTGAATAGCGCTGATTGCGCGTGCCTGCTCTGTCGCGCGATGCAGCGAAACTCTCGATTCGACCACCTTACCGGCTGCCACGCCGTAGGCGTGTCGCAAAGACCGAAGACGCGCCGCATCTACTACACCGGAATGATCGATTGTCAGCTCGCCAGCAGCGGGGTCCTCTGGCTGCGGATCAACACTATCAGTCGCAAGGGTTTCGCTCCATCTCGCCAATTGCTGCAACCAGTGCTCGTGTTCTGCGACCGCCCCTCCAGTGCGCAAGTTGTCGACGTCATCGACCAAGGCTTCGAGCACATTAAAAGATACTTCGAAGAAGTCATCGACCTGCGTTTCGCTATCCGCATCATAGGCGTCAACGGCCGATTCCAAACGGTGCACCAGTGCAGCAAACGCCTCCAGCCCCACTGAGTCGGCAGCACCCTTTAGACTATGCAGCGATCGGCAGATGCTGCTGACTCGACGCCCGCCACTGCGCGGTGCCGCAAGCCAGCGCTGAAACAACTCGTAGAGCTGTTGCAACCGATCTGTGGCCTCCTCAATGAAGGTATCCAGCAAAGCGTGATCGAGCCCACCGGGCTGACACTGCAATTCGACTTGATCGGCAGCGTGCAATACCCGCGCGGTGACGTCGGCAATCAGCTCTGGCATCGGTGCCCCATGGGCAATCGAATCGACGCCCAGCGTGACCGCAATCACCGCCTCCTGAACCAGCAGCGTGTCGGCAGCGTTAAAGGTACCGCCGACGCGCTCGATTCCACCAATCATCGATTGCAGTGGCGCGACCAGCTCGGCCAGTTCAGGAACGCCTTCGACACTGGCATGTAGTTGTGTCAGAGCGTCGACAACTGACCTATCGGGCGAAAGATTACCTGTCGTGCTGAGAGAATTGTCCAGCGCCTGCTGAATGGTGTCGATGTAAGCATTGCATCGCTCACTGGACAGCTGAGCGCCGTCGGTAACAGGCTTCACCACGACCGCCCGTAAGACGCAACCCCAATCATCGACCGGAGACCGGAATCACATAGTGGGCGACTGCATCGCGCATTTCATCGCCCAGTTCAGCCATTCGCTGGATGTTAGCCGAGCTGTCGCCAACCAGCGATTGATCGGAGTCATCCAGAGCGCGAAGAGACTGAGTGATCGATTTAATGGTGTCCGAGATTTCAGCGCGCTGGCTTGATCCTTCATAGATGTCAGCCGCCACCTCAGACAGCCCAGTGACGCCGTGCGCCAGACTGTCCATCAGACCTTGCAGCACGGTGTCCGATTCTAGCGCCTGCGGACGTTGATCGATGTCCTGTTGCAGTTTCGCCAGACTTGCATGTAATTCGTCACTGGCACTTCTGACACTTCGCTCAATATGCGTCACCTCGGACTCGACTCGCTCTGTCTGCTGATGCACCCGTTCCGCCAGTTCTGCAGAGGTATCTTCATCAGCGCCGTCCGTGACCATTTGCAGCGACACGTTGAGAGTCAGCAGCTTGCTTTGATCGGTAATTTGTCGAACACCCACAATCCGATCGACCGCCGCTTCCAGGACTTGCTCAGCGGCGTTCAGCCGCGCCAGCATCTGCTCGTGATCCAGTGCCTTATCGGGTCTGTGGCTGTGGTTTATTGAGCCGGAAAGCTGATCGGCCTGCTCGCGAATGTTTGTCGACACGTCACTGATTCGCCCGACCCACTGAGCAGTGCTGCTGTTTATGGTATCGAGAATTGCCAGGCAATCGAGCAATTGCGCAACCGACGTCTGCCGTGCCTGTAGATTTTCCTGAAGCATTGCATTAGACGACTGCAACGCGGAACATCTTTCGTCAAGTTCAATCGCGGCTGACTTCTGCTGCCTGACGAGACCACAGATCGTATCTGTGGTGCTATTCAGTGCAGTGGCAATGTCGCGATTACTGTCATCAGTGGCACGCCAGCGAAACGTGCAATCACCAGAGGCGATGGCGTGCGCCTGCTCGACCCAACTTTGCTTGAGCTCGTCGGCCTCGACTCCGGATGCTGCAATCGCCGACCATCTATCGCGATGCGATCGCCAGCGCCTGAGCCCAAAAATAGACAGGGCGAGCCCCCCAGCACACGCAACCACAAGCAGCCCCAGCAGAATCTGTGTGTAGCGCGCAAGTGCTGAGCGCAGGGCAGTCCGATAGCGTTCGAGTGCGCCAAACGCGTCTGCAACGACACCGCCTGTGGCAGCGGGCACACCTGCAGCGGGTCGGCTAGCCGTGACTGCCTGCCGTGCCAGCTCAATCGCCTCAAGACGAGACACAAACCCGGCAACCATTTGGCGCATACGGTAGCCGCGCAGCACACCGTCACTGGCGGTTCTGGCATCGAGTCTGGCGACAGATGCCATGAGCTTCTCGTGAGCCGCGACCAGATCATTGTCGAGCCCGACAAATTGTTGACGAGCGATTAAACGATTTAACGACAACAACAGGTTGAGGTCAGAGCCCACTTCGCTGACATCGGCAATCACATCTGCTGAAAGACTCTGGGTGGTGATAGCCGAGAACAATTCGGAAAACTGATCGTGCAGCCCATCGAGATCGAGTGCAGGTGCAAGCGTTTGACTCGATTGAGCGTCGACCGAGGGCGCGTCAACTACAGTGGCACGACTCAGAGCTTGCCAGTCATCGACAACTTGCGTTGCCAGATCGGCCACTGCCTCGCGGTTGAAAGCGATCAGTGCGCGCGAATTTCGACTGATCGAAGCGACTGCTGCCTCTGCTTTATGCCGTTGGTGCTCGATGATGCCCATCGGCGAGCGAGTCTCGCGCAGTGCCACACCAACAGCCAGATCCGATGCAGCAGTCAACAGCTTGCGATCTTTGATCAATGCTTGTGCCGTCAGCAAGATCGCAATGACGACGGACAACAACAGCAAGACGCAGACAATGCTCGGCAGGTGTCGCCGCAGCGCCGCCAGGCCAGATGTGAAGGATCCTTGTAGTTGTATCGGACTAACCCTCAACCAGATGTTTAATCCCGATCGGCCTGCCCTGCGGGATTGAGGAAATCTTCAGCATTGCCCAGTTGCGCCAGGTTGAGCAGTTGCAAGACCTGACCGTCGGCAGTCTGGCAGAGGTCAAAGCATGGCTTGGCCTCTCTGCTGCTCTCGGTTGCGGGAGCTACTGCCTGCACCAGACCATCAATACGTTGCACCATCAGCGCTATTCTACCCCAGCCCATCGACACGACCATCGCCCTCTGTGCGGGCACGGTCGCACGTGCGAGATCAAATACGAAGGCCGGCAGATCCACCACGGCGATCGGCTGCGATCGGTAGAGGGTCATACCGACCAGCCACGCAGCAGAACCCGGCAGCTCAATGTAGTCGGGTATCTCCATCACTTCGAGCACGGCGTCAGTCGCGATGCCGAACGGCTCGTCTTCCATAATGAAGCGCAATGCCGAGACGGATTCAGTGTGAGGCCTGGACAGTGGTGCGTACCAGCGGGCTGTCACCGGCTGCACAGATGGATTTTCCGGTGCCACGAAACCTCTATAAGTTGACCAATGAAATGACACGTGCAACCGGCGGCCTCGCCGGAGCTACCGTTGCCATGGGTGCGCGACGTGTTGCGACTGAACATGCGATCACTCGGTAGCGCGCACTGTATCGAAACACCGGTTAACCGGCAACAACCCACACCGCTCAGCAAGCGCGGCGCACACTTAACACCGGGGGCGGGCGATGCCTGCACGCACGCGATTTGTCACAGAGACAATCGACGTGACTAAATGCGCTTACAATGCAGCCTTTGGCAAACCAGCGGACGAGAAGCGATGGCAATCAAAATCGGCATCATCATGGATCCAATCGAATCCATCAAGGTAGCCAAAGACACCACCCTTGCCATGATGCTAGCGGCACAAAAGCGAGGCTGGGAACTGTTCTATATGGAACAGCCCGATTTGTTCATGCTCGATGGCGAGCCCAGTGCAAGCATGAGCCCGATCGAAGTCTACGACGATCCGCAACGGTGGTTTCAATCCGGTGAGCGCGTCGACCGGGCGCTGAGCGAGCTTGATTGCATCCTGATGCGCAAGGACCCGCCGTTCGATATGGACTTCATCTACACAACCTACTTTCTGCAACGCGCGTCTGATGCTGGCGTGCTGGTCGTTAATAACCCGGCCGCACTGCGCGATATCAACGAGAAAGTGTTTACCGCATGGTTTCCAGAGTGCTGCCCTCCCACCCTGATCAGCGCCAGCGAAACACGCCTGCGCGATTTCCACCAAACCCATGGCGATATCATTGTCAAACCGCTGGATGGCATGGGTGGCGCCTCGATTTTCAGATTGCGCGAAGACGACCCCAACCTCAGCGTCGTGATAGAAACCATGACACTATTTGGCAAACGACAGATCATGGCGCAGCGCTACCTGCCGGAAATCGTCGATGGCGACAAGCGCGTGCTGGTTGTCGATGGTGAACCGGTTGGACACGCGCTGGCGCGCATTCCTGCTGCAGGCGAGACGCGCGGCAATCTGGCTGCCGGTGGTCAGGGTGTGGCAGTCCCGCTGAGTGCCCAGAATCGCGCAATGGCAGAGAAGATTGGGGCAGTGCTCCGAGACAAAGGCGTGCTCTTTGCCGGACTCGATATGATTGGCGATCACGTCACCGAGATCAACGTCACCAGCCCGACCTGCGTCCGCGAACTCGACGAACAGTGCGATCTGGATATCGCCGGCCAATTGATGCACGCACTGGCCAAAAGGCTAAGTGGACTGCAAGCCTGACATTGAGTTCTGCCAACCGGAGGGATCTGGTCTATACCCATGAGGAGCTACTACCGAAATCCTCATGTCCAAGAACTGCCTACGCCACTTTAGCCAAACCGGCGGCGCGTTCCCGGCCCTGCTGCTGGCAGCGGCCGCGCTGCACATGCTCGTCATATTTGGCGTGGCCTTCGAATCGCATCGCAGCCACAGCGTCCCGCCATCGCTTGAGGTGCTGCTGGTCGAGAAGAGCTCCATCGATGACCCGCAAGACGCTGAGTACCTGGCACAGGCGTCCCAGGATGGCGGTGGGCAAAGTGATGAAAAAAGCCGCCCGGTAGCCCCTTTCGCCACGGTCACCGAAGTGTCAAAAAACGGGCTTGCGCCGACGCCGGTAGCTGCCACTTCGCCCTCTGCGCTCAGTGCGGTCAAGAGCACTGCGATGACCCAGATATTTTCTGATTACACAACGGCTGCAGACACATCACAGCAGCAAATTCGTGAAATCGACCCGGCGCTTGAGAAAGCAGAGCGACTGCAGCGCGAACTGGAAATCGCCAAACTTACCGCAGAGATCAACGACAGCATCGAGCGCTTCGCGCAGCGCCCGAAAAAGAAATTTCTCACTGCACGAACGCGAGAGGCCAAGGCTGCGGCCTACATGCTGCGCTGGGTCGAGCACGTTGAGCACATTGGCAATCTCAATTACCCGACACTTGCCCGGCAAGCAGGGTTACACGGCTCACTGATTCTGGTGGTCGCCATCGATCGGGGCGGCAACCTGGTGAGCAGCGAGGTGGTGAAATCTTCGGGCACACCGGAACTGGATCGAGCAGCAGACAAGATTGTCAGGCTCGCCTCGCCATTCCCACCGATGCCGGCCAAGCTGGCCGAAGAGACCGATATTCTCTACATCACCCGGACATGGCAGTTCGAGCAGGATCATCTGATCAGTTCCCGGTAGTCCGATCGATTTGAACGGCCTTGCCAGTCAACCTCGCAAGAGCCAGCGTGTTATAGTTGTCCGGTTGCCCGAAATGTTCGCAGAGCCACCCGACGCATGGACCTGACACATCACTTTCTACTCGCCATGCCTGGCCTTGCCGAGTCTTATTTCGACAAGACGCTGACTTACCTCTACGAACACAATAGCGATGGCGCTTTGGGCTTCATCGTCAATCGCACCTCTACGATGACCGTAGGTGAGATCTTCAAACAACTCGATATAGCAACCGAAAGCCAGTCCCTGACCGAACTGCCCGTCTACGAAGGCGGACCGGTGGCGCCACAACAGGGATTCGTCCTGCAACTCCCGGACGACGCTACGGATGAACCCCCCAATGTCAACCGCGCTGGCATCAGCCTGTCTGGCTCACTGGATGCATTGCAACCACTGGCACGAGGCGAGATCAATGAACGATTCATGATTCTGCTGGGTTACGCAGGATGGCATGCGGGACAACTCGAAACCGAAATCGGTCAGAACGCCTGGCTCACCTGTAGCGCGGACAGCGACATTCTTTTTCATGAAAACCCTGACCTGAAATTCGATCTCGCTGCAAAGTCACTGGGCATCGATTTCAACGCCGTCTCTCACGAATCCGGACATGCCTGATTCAAGCACTTCCTACGGAGACAATCCAGGGACCGCAATCGGGTTTGACTTTGGCCTTAAGCGAATAGGCATCGCCTGTGGAAATCCGAACACCGGATCAACCAATCCGTTGACGACCATTCGCAACATCAACGGCCGCCCGCAATGGGAACACATTGACGAAATCGTAGAACAGTGGCGACCGTTCGCGCTGGTGGTGGGACTGCCCTTGTACGAAGCGCCAACGGCTCAGCCGATGGAATTGGCAGCCAAAGCGTTTGCCAGGCGGCTAGGCAAGCGTTACGGCTTACCGACACACCTGCACAACGAGAGTCACAGCTCAAACGAGGCAGGACGAATCATCGCCCACAACCGGCGCACACAAGGCCGACAAAAAACCCGCCCGGGCGACATCGATAAAATTGCGGCCGCACTCATACTGGAAAACTGGTTCGATGAAGCCCGCCCAACACTATAACGCAAGTGAAACCGCACTCTGGCTCAATACCATGACTGCCAGATTACTGGAAATGACACAAGGCGTTCAGCCCGTCATGCTGGGTGTAAAAACCGGTGGGGTAACTGTCGCCAAGCATCTCTACTCAGCCATGGATCTGGCGACACCGCCGGGTGAATTGAATATTTCGTTTTATCGTGACGATTTCAGCCGGATCGGTTTGAATCCTCAGGTCGGGCCTTCACACATTCCGTTCCCGGTAGACGGTCAAACCATCATCCTTGTGGATGATGTCATGTACAGCGGTAGAACAGTACGCGCCGCGATGAACGAAATTTTCGATTACGGCAGGCCCGATCGAATTATCCTCGCCGTACTGGTCGAGCGCCGCGGTCACGAGCTCCCCATCAGGCCCGATGTCGCAGGGCAAACCCTGGATCTCGATGCCCGACAAAACATCAAACTCAGTGAGGACTTCAGTCTGGAAATCAAGCAGCGCTAAATTCCTGCACAGACCACGACAAACCATGAGCCGACCCATATTTAACCCCCAGCTGACTCACCTCGGTGACCTGCGTCACCTGCTCAGTATCGAGGGGCTCAGCCGAAAGAATCTGGAAGAGATTCTGTCTACTGCAGAAACACTAATCGACAGCAGTGATGACACCACCAGAAAGGTGCCGCTGCTGCGCGGAAAGACTGTCGCCAATCTATTCTTCGAAAACAGTACGCGAACACGCACCACATTCGAACTGGCGGCCAAGCGATTGTCCGCAGATGTACTGAACATCAACGTCAACGCGTCCGCCACCAGCAAAGGCGAAACACTGCTGGACACGTTGCGCAATTTACAAGCGATGCAATGCGACATGTTTGTGGTCAGACATGCTGCAACCGGCGCCGCACATTTCATTGCCCAACACGTACAACCCCATGTCAGCGTAATCAACGCCGGTGATGGCCAGCACGCCCACCCCACCCAGGCGTTGCTGGACATGTTTGCGATTAGAAAATTCAAGGGAGATCTTTCGAAACTAAAGGTGGTCATCGTCGGAGACCTGCTGCATTCACGTGTGGCGCGATCACAAATTCATGCACTGAATCTGCTGGGTGTAGGCGAGCTCATAGCCGTAGGTCCCAAAACGCTGCTACCTCGGCAATTCAGAGATTTGGGGCTCAGGGTGGAACACAATCTCGACCCCGCCCTGTCTAATGCAGATGTCATTATCACCCTACGCCTGCAACGCGAGCGCATGAAATCCGCTGCACTGCCAGGCCAGGATGAATATTTTCAGTGTTACGGCTTGACGCAAAGACGCCTTGAGCTTGCAAAACCAGACGCTATTGTAATGCATCCCGGCCCCACCAACCGAGGCGTGGAAATCGAAGCATCAGTGGCCGACGGTTCGCAATCCATTATCCTCGATCAGGTACGCTACGGTATCGCTGTTCGAATGGCCGTCATGTCCATCACGATGGGCAACGTTGAACGCGCCTTGCAAGAGACCAGGCAATGACAAGGCAAACCATCATCAACTGCAAGCTGGCGAGCGAAAACAGTGAAGGCCACACCAGCGTTACATTCGAAGACGGTGTCATCACCGCCATCGCAGACACCGCTGCTACCACAGACGTGACAATCGATGCGCAGGGCGCCACCTTATTGCCAGGCTTCATCGATTGTTACGCCCGCTTGCGCGAACCCGGGTTCGATTCGTCAGCCAACATCGCCAGTGAATCGGTGGCCGCAGCCAGGTCTGGATTCACTACTGTTATGTGTTCACCTGATACTGATCCAGTGACCGACGAATCGGCCATTGTCGAGCAGATTAAACAACGAGCGAACGAAGCACACGGCCCTCGCATACTCCCGATAGGCGCGATGACGAACGGTTTGAAAGGTGAGCAGCTTTGCGAACTTTTCACCCTCAGCAATGCGGGCTGCGTGGCATTTAGCAACGCTGATCAACCCGTAGAAAACACCCAGGTACTACGCAAGGTAATGGAGTATGCATCGGGTTTCGATTTGCCACTTATCATCGCACCACAGGACCCGTGGCTGTCCATTGGCGTGGCCCATGAAGGTACCGTGGCCACTCGTCTGGGGCTGGCAGGCATCGCGTCTGCCGCTGAGACGGTAGCGCTATCTCAACTCATTGAGCTGGGTTATCAAACCGGGGCCCAGCTGCACTTTTCGCGATTATCTACCGCACGCGGCGTCAGCCTGGTGAAACAGGCGAAACGAGACGGAATACGGGTAACTGCTGATGTGGGCATGCACCATCTTTTCCTGAGCGAAATCGATACCAGCGACTTCAATAGCAATTTCCTGAACCGCCCTCCGTTTCGCACCCAAGATGATCTGCAGGCACTGAGGGCCGGTGTAATTGAAGGCGTCATCGATGCCATCAGCAGCAACCACGCGCCGTTAAACCGAGACAGCAAACTGGCCCCGTTTTCAGATTGTGAGCCCGGCACGTCGTCGATGGATGGGTTTCTTTCGTTACTACTGAGACTCGTCGATGAAACCGGTGCCGAGTTGGCCACACTCGCAGACAGAGTAACGACTGGACCAGCACGCTGTTTTTCATTGCCTCAGGGGAAAATCGACATCGGCGCACCGGCCGATTTCTGCCTACTCGACAGAGATCACGAATGGGAATTAACTGAATCGGAGGTTATCAGCCGGGGCAAAAACCATCCCTGCATCGGTTGGTGGCTGCAGGGACGGGTTGTGCAAACTATCGTGGACGGGCGGACAATTTACCAGGCAGGTCAGGATGCCAGCTGATAATTGTTGTCGTCGTCATCGTCTTTCAACTCAAGCCCTCCAAGTCCCTCGGTAACTGCCTCTTCCGATGAACCCTCGCTAAGTTTGAGGCGCAGGCGCAAGTCGTTGACCGAATCTGCGTTGCGCATTCCTTCTTCCACAGTGATTTCGCCCGCTTTGATCAGATCGAAGATGGCACTATCGAAGGTCTGCATGCCCTGCTCGCGAGACTTGTTGACCAGCTCTTTCATCTCGTGGACTTCGCCCTTCTTGATCAATTCCGACATCAGCGGTGTATTCAACAAGATTTCAATCGCCGCGCGTCTGCCATCACCAGAAGGCGTTGCAACCAATCTTTGCGAAACCACAGCCTTGAGGTTCAGTGACAGATCCAGCAACAACTGGTTGCGACGTTCCTCTGGGAAGAAGTTGATAATTCGGTCCATCGCCTGATTGGTGTTGTTCGCGTGCAATGTCGCCAGACACAAATGGCCGGTTTCTGCGAAGGCGATGGCATGTTCCATCGTGTGCTGATCGCGAATCTCACCAATCAGGATAACATCGGGCGCTTGGCGCAACGTATTTTTCAAGGCAATTTCAAAGGTGTCGGTATCGGTGCCGACCTCGCGCTGGGTTACCAGACAGCCCTTGTGGCGATGGACAAATTCAACCGGATCCTCGATGGTGATGATGTGGCCCTGGCTGTTTTCGTTGCGGTGATCAATAATCGCTGCAAGGCTGGTTGATTTACCTGAACCAGTACCGCCAACAAATATGACCAACCCTCGCTTGGTCATGGCCACGTCTCTCAGTACGTCTGGCAGATTAAGCTTGTCCATCGACGGCACTTCGAAGCCGATGATACGAATAACCATGCCGGCCGATCCCCGCTGTACGAAAGCGTTGACACGAAAACGCGCCACCTCGGGCACACTGATCGCAAAGTTGCATTCTTTGGTCGTATGGAACTCGGATGATTCTTTCTCATCCATGATCGACACAGTCAATGCCATCGTTTGCGCAGGCGTCATGTCCTTGTCAGTGAGATGGACAATATTGCCGTGCAGTCGCATGCTCGGCGGTGCACCTGCTGTTACAAACAGGTCGGAGCCGCCTTTCTCATGCATCTTGCGCAACAGTGCATGCAGATACTTCTTAGCTGATTCGTTTTCCATATGCCTTCGTCAAGTTGTCGGGATCATCCAAACGCAGGTGGTGGTTAACCTATGGAGTCCGGATTGGCCGCTTTCTTCTTGGCATCCTCTAGAGAGACAATGCCTTTGACGACCAATTCCTTGAGATTGCCATCCAGCGTCTGCATGCCAGCAGCCTGGCCAGTTTGAATAGCAGAGTACATCTGAGCCACCTTATCTTCACGAATCAGGTTTCGAATTGCCGGTGTGCCCATCATGATTTCATGTGCGGCCACACGACCACCGCCGACCTTCTTTAGAAGCGTTTGAGAGATCACCGCTTTTAACGACTCGGACAACATGGATCGCACCATTGGCTTCTCGCCCGCCGGGAACACGTCAATGATTCGGTCAACCGTCTTGGCAGCAGAACTCGTATGCAGGGTCCCGAACACCAGGTGGCCTGTCTCTGCCGCGGTCAGTGCCAGGCTGATAGTCTCCTGATCTCGCATCTCCCCCACCAGAATCGTATCCGGGTCTTCACGCAGTGCTGAACGCAACGCCTCACTAAAACCCAGTGTGTCGCGGTGAACCTCTCGCTGGTTAATCAGGCACTTTTTGCTCTCGTGAACAAATTCGATCGGATCTTCGATGGTGAGAATGTGACCGAGTTCGGTTTCGTTTTTGTAGTCCATCATCGCGGCGAGGGTTGTGGATTTACCGGAACCGGTCGGCCCTGTCACCAGCACGATGCCGCGAGGGAATTCTGAAATCTTTCGAAAGATTGCAGGAGCATTGAGCTGCTCCAGGGTCAGTACCGTGCTGGGAATCGTTCTGAACACCGCACCACAGCCTCGACTATGATTGAAGGCATTGACACGAAATCGAGCGAGATCAGGGATTTCAAATGAGAAATCCGTCTCCAGCTTTTCCTCGAACTCCTTGCGCTGCTTGTCGTTCATCACGTCGTACACCATAGACTGAACGAGCCCCGCGTCGAGCTCAGGCACGTTGATCCGGCGCACGTCCCCATCGACGCGAATCATGGGTGGCAGATCTGCAGACAGGTGCAAATCCGAGGCACCATTTTTGACACCGAAGGTAAGCAGTTGTGCAATATCCATTGATAAATCCAGATAGTATGATCAGGTTCGGGGCTGACGTTCCCGTCGCTGGCAAGCACACCAATCAGACGCGATTGCCACGAGTCCTGGTGAGCGGAAAATGTCAGTCATCTCCTAGCACTATCGACTCTGCCGGAGATTCTTTGATTCGCATGATGGCAACTGTGTGAACCCGACCCGCCCAAACGCACCAATCACCACCGATCACCGCCTGTTTTCGCCATGACTAGCCAAACGACAATCCTCGACAACCTGCAGACAGTACAAGCGCAGATAGCCACACTGGAGCGGCGTCACGGCCGGGCCGAGGGCTCTGTCAGATTATTGGCTGTCAGCAAGACCAAACCGTTTCAAATGGTGCAACTCGCGGCGCAGTCGGGCCAGCGCGCCTTTGGTGAAAACTATATCGAGGAGGGGATCGACAAACAGACGCAACTCGCCGATCCTTCGCTTGAGTGGCACTTTATCGGCAACATTCAATCGAACAAGACCCGACTGGTGGCCAGACACTATCAATGGGTGCAGAGCGTGGATCGGCAAAAAATTGTCAATCGCCTGTCGGCCCAGCGACCCGAAGAACTGCCGCCGCTGAATGTCTGCATCCAATTGAATATCGATGCCGAAACCACCAAAGCTGGCTGTCAGCCCGCCGAGATAGACGCACTGTCCGAGGCTATCGCCGAGGCCCCACAGCTAGTGCTTCGAGGGCTGATGGCGATACCTGCACCGAGACATACGCTGGATGAACAGCGCGAGGTCTTCGCGCGGCTGCACGATATCTACCGCGCTATGCAGCAACAGCACGCTCGCGTAGACACGCTGTCCACCGGGATGAGCGCCGACATGGAGGCCGCCATCGCCGAGGGATCGACCATGGTGAGAATCGGCACAGCCATCTTCGGGCAACGCGATTATCAAAAGTGACCAACCGAGCGCAACGACCATGATTTGTGCGGGTTACTGTCCCCGGCCGCGGCTGCTACACTTCGCGCAATAGCTCCCCGATTTCCAGGATCCTCATGCCAACTCACAGCAACCCTCTGGTCGATGCCAAAGCACTTGACCAATCGATCTGGCTCGATTTTATTCAACGAAGCCTGATGGACTCTGGCGAACTTCAGCGCCTCATCGACAGTGACCACATCTGCGGAATCACGTCCAATCCCGCAATATTCGAGAACGCCATCGCCAACTCAACCGAATACGACCAGCAAATCAGTTCGCTGCTGGATTCGACACCAGACATGCAGCCGTTGGATATCTTCAAGCGGCTGGCAGTTACCGACATTCAGGCGGCAGCCGATATCCTTGCACCGGTATACGCGAAGAGCCGCGGTGATGACGGCATGGTCAGCCTCGAAGTATCCCCTACACTGGCACACGACACTGACGGCACCATCCGCGAGGCACTGGAACTGCACCAGTCAGTCGATCGCCCCAACCTGATGATTAAGGTGCCCGGCACCGAGGCCGGCGTCCGCGCATTCGAGGAACTCACAGCATCAGGGATCAGCGTCAACGTGACATTGCTGTTTTCATTGCAACGCTATCGCGAGATCGCCGAGGCATTCATCATCGGCCTTGAACGGCGGCTTGCGAGCGGAGGTAGCATTGCAAATGTTGCCTCAGTGGCAAGCTTCTTCGTCAGCCGTGTTGACACTCGTGTGGACGCCCAACTGCAGGAGCACGCCAACCAGGACGCCGCATCACCGCTGCTGGGGAAGATTGCGATCGCCAACGCCAAAGCGGCCTATCTGCATTACCAGCAGACCTTTTCGACGCCGCGCTTTGAAACACTTAAGCAACACGGCGCCATTGCGCAACGCCTGCTCTGGGCCAGTACAGGCACCAAAAACCCTGACTATCGCGACGTCTACTATGTCGAAGAATTGATGGGTCCGGAAACGGTCAACACGCTCCCGCCCAAAACCATGGATAGTTTTCGCGATCACGGGATTGTTGAACAACGATTGCTCAACGACTTATCCGGCGCAGAGTCGCTGCTGGCGCGATTGCCCGGCCTGGATATCGATCTGGATACGATCACGCGTGATCTGGAGATCGAAGGTATTGCCGGATTTGCCGACGCTTTCGACAGGCTGCTCGCGGCGATCACCGAAAAATGCCAACGACTGGCCTGATTTCCCACCCATTAACTCTACGGCACAAATGAGAACAATCTCATGAGCGATCCGCGAACTATTTGCTTTGTCGGCAGCGGCAACATGGCACGCAGCCTGATTGGCGGCCTGCTGGAAAACGGCCATGATCCCGCTCGCGTGACCGCCAGCGATCCACTGGAAAAAGCAACAAAAGCACTGGCAGAAGAGTTTGGCATTCGCACTTTTGCAGACAACGCCCAAGCCACAGAAGCGGCTGAGGTAATAGTTCTGGCCGTGAAACCACAGCAAATGCAGACCGTGGTTAGTGAGCTTGGCAAAAACCTGAAAGGCAAGCTCGTCGTATCTATTGCTGCTGGCGTACAGTGCAAAAGCATGGAGTCCTGGGCCGGCGAAACCTTTGATTTAGTCCGCTGCATGCCCAATACGCCCGCCTTGCTGCAGTGCGGCGCAACCGCACTTTACGCCAGCGCAGAGGTGTCCAAAGATAATCGGGATACGGCTGCCACTATACTGGCCTCAGCCGGCGAAATAGCGTGGGTCGACTCGGAGTCCGAACTCGATGCGATCACAGCGCTGTCGGGGTCGGGTCCGGCATATTTCTTTCTGCTGATCGAATCAATGACCAACGCCGCAATCAAACAGGGCCTGCCAAAGGAGCTTGCCAACACCTTTGCTATCCAGACTGCGCTGGGTGCCGCGCGTATGGCTCATGCGGGAGAACACGATCCGGCTCAGTTGCGAAAAAATGTCACATCTCCCGGTGGCACGACCGAGGCGGCACTGAACAGTTTCGGATCGGACGGCTTTGCTGAAATAGTGGAACGTGCCATGCAAGCCGCACATGATCGATCTGAACAGCTCGGTAAGGTTTCAGACTAACGTTCGGGCTTTGGCTCTTTGCTGCCCAGAACGACGACCATCACCTCTACAACAGACGCTCGCTAGCAAGCAAGACGGAGAATTTTCATGCCCAGTTCCGGCATCAGCGCGTTCCACTATCTGATCAGTACGTTATTCGATCTCTTCGCTCTGGTCGTCATGCTCAGATTTCTGATGCAGTTGACTCGGGCCGACTACTACAACCCGGTCTCCCAGTTCGTCGTCAAAGCGACCAACCCACTGCTGGTCCCTTTGCGACGCTTTGTCCCTGGCATTGGCGGACAGGATATCGCGGCACTGGTGCTGTGTTTTCTGGTATTGCTGCTCAAATTCACATTGCTGAAGGGACTGGGGTCCTTTCACTCAAGCGTTGTCTGGGGCGCCACGATCGGCATGCTGAACCTCGTATTCGATGTATTCATTTACTCAATCATCGGGCTGGTCATCTTAAGCTGGGTGGCGCCGGGTCATCCGGTAGCGTCACTGCTGCAGTCGATCACAAGCCCAATCATGCGACCGATACAGCGCTTCATGCCGCCAATGGGCGGATTCGATCTCTCGCCACTTGTCGCACTGATAGGGCTGCAGTTCATCCGAATCCTGGTCGTGCAGCCACTGATGTAGTCGTTCATGGGCCGTGTCTTCGGACCCATGACAGTATCGCGGATACTACTTTTTTCAGCAGATTCAAGCACGCCACAGCACAGTGGCGTTGCGCGCGTTACATCGCCCAATCGTCTGTGGCTCTTTTTTTTAGGCCGATTTTTCAGTTGTTTCCGGCTTTTTTTTACCAAAAAAGGCCAAAAAACAGTGAATTTTCGGAAAATCGGTTGGAATACATGTCAATTCAGGTATTATGCGCGCCGTGAAAGACACCGCTCGTTCGACACCGCAACTATCTGCCGAACCTTACCGTGATATGCGTAAACCATGTTTTTCGGTTTAGCCAACATACTTCCCTGAAAAACTTCTTGTGCTGACCCTGCCGGGTACAGACATGGATAGTCCTGCGTAGTCGAGCATCCAAATATCCATACAAACCACCGATAGAGGCAAATCACAATGGCTAAGAAAAAGGCTGCTGCGAAGAAAAAGGCTGCAGGCAAGAAGAAGGTTGTTTCAAAGAAGGTAGCTGCGAAGAAGGTAGCGGGCAAAAAGAAGGCTGCCGGCAAGAAAAAGGCTGCAGGCAAGAAAAAGGCCGCCAAGAAATCCGCCAGCAGCGATAAAAAGCCGCCGACCAAATCCGAGATCATGGCGACCATCGCAGAAGAGACCGAGCTGAGTAAGGCGCAAGTAGCCTCTGTGTTCGACTCTCTGTCCGGACTGATTGCGAAGAACCTTGCGCCGCGAGGCCCTCAGTATTTCAATCTGCCGGGACTGATGAAAATCAAGGCAGTGAAGAAGCCCGCGACCAAGGCTCGCATGGGCATCAACCGCTTCACTGGCGAAGAAGTGATGTTCAAGGCAAAACCTGCCAGCAAAAGGGTCAAAATCCAGCCGCTGAAAATGCTCAAGGAAATGGTCTAGCTACACCATTTCAGATTGATCGGCCACGTTGGCCGATCAATCCGACTGGCCGCTAAAGTCAGTCTTGATCTCGTCAAGAAGTCTCCCCTCATCTCCCGCAATTGCGCACGCACCGTAAGCTTTCGGTAAAAACACCCTCCGGGCGGTACACAACCGCTAGCATACAACCGATACTCTTGTCTGAAAGAGTCAGCGTCCCAGACTGAAGCCAGAGCGAAGACGGCTATACAAGTTGCAGGCTGGCAAAGTTGAATTCAGAAACCCTAACGCAATACTATGTGCGTCGGAAATGTAACACCCGAAACAGAATTCCCTATGTGCAATCTTCTGCTAACGAGACGACGTGATGACTAGGCTGGCCCCGTGGGTGAGCCGCATTCTCATCATCCTCATTGGTTACGTCGCCGCAACCATCGCCTTGCGCTTTGTGCCGGAGGCAGGCAATCACAGCGTTTCGTCCCCGGAGGCTATCGTTGTCACCGCCAGCGCTGGCCCATCCATCAGTGATTTGTCATCGTCTGCCGCTGGCAAACACATCTTTGGCAAGGCAGGTGTCAAACCACCTCCAAAGGTCGAACGAAAGGTCGTAGCACCGGAAACCAAACTCAATTTGGCCCTGGTCGGTGTCTTCGCGGCAAACCCGGCTGACCAGGCGCTAGCCATCATTAGCGCCAATGGCAAACCAGAAGAGGTTTTCCGGGTGGGCGAATCCGTCATCGGTCGTGCCGTATTGCAGGAAGTTCGCACCAGCGAAGTGGTCATTGACAATGGCGGTCGGGAAGAGATTCTGAAGCTGCCAGAGAAGGTCGCCTCAACTGGTCGCAATGTAGGCCTGGAAAACCTTCCGGGCGCGAACACGGTCGCTTCTCGAAACACAAACCAGGGTAACTCAGCGCCCATCGAACTGCCCGACTCACCCAAGGCGATTCGCGATACGCTGGTGAAGAACCCGGCGATGCTAAACAAGCTGGTCAGCGCAGTGCCCTATCGTGAGAACGGGCGCATTCTTGGGTACCGGCTGACGCCAAAACAGAGTGCCGCCATCCTTGAGGCGAACGGGGTTTTGCCGGGAGATGTCGTTACCCGCGTCAATGGCATTGCATTGGCGAACCAGAAAAACGGAATCCGAGCGCTTCGAAAACTCGTCAAAGCCAGCAGCATTGACCTGACCATTCTGCGCGATGGCGTTGAAGTACCGATCGTCATCCCGCTAGAGTAGCTGCAATAATTTCTTTACAACCCCGTCACAAAAATGCTTTATTATCAGCATTTGCGGGTCGTATTGCCCTTGAATATGCGCATGTAAACAAGGTAAACCTTTGATTATTAAATCAAATACAACAGGATCACGGTTGCCAGCAGGCGTTGCCTTGTTGATGTTTCTTTTCTGCAACATCGTTTTTGGCCAAACGCCGAGCGAGGTCAATGCCCCCGGCAATGAAAGCGGCGGTGACTTTACCCTCAACCTTAAAAACACTGACATCCACTCACTGATTGCAACCGTCTCCAAACAGACTGGGCGCAATTTCGTCGTCGATCCGCGCGTCAAAGCAAAGGTGACGGTCATCTCTACCGATCCGGTCGACGCCGATGGCCTCTACAATGTGTTTTTATCTGTGCTGCAAGTACACGGTTACTCGGCTGTGCCCGCAGGTGACCTGATCAAGATCGTACCCGATGTGACAGCCAAACAGGGCCCGGTTCCGCTCTTGGGTGACAGCGTGGGCACTAATGACCAGTTGGTGACGCAGGTGGTTCCTGTGGTTAACGTGCCGGCGGCGCAACTGGTTCCTATCCTGCGGCCACTCGTCCCCCAGCAAGGGCATCTGGCGGCCTACGCAGCAACCAACTCGTTGATCATCACTGACCGTGCCGCGAATATTGAGCGGTTGATGAACATCATTAAAAAGATTGACCGGCCCGACAACGAAGAAATAGAAATTGTGCGTCTGGAACACGCATCTGCGGCCGAGATTGTGCGAACGCTGGCCACGCTGCAGCGTGGCAACGTGGGCGGACAGCAGGTCCCTGGCAGTATGCAACTGGTCGCTGACGAGCGCACCAATAGTGTGTTGATCAGTGGTGACCGAGCCGTCAGAGTGCGTATTCGCGGTTTGATTGCTCATCTCGACACGCCGATTGTCTCCGGCGGGAACACGCGGGTGGTCTATCTGAAATACGCCAATGCGGAAGACCTTGTCGGAATACTTCAGGGGGTTTCACAGGGTCAGGCAAAAGTCGGTACAACCAGCGTCAGCACAGGCGGCACACCCACACCGGCGCAGCCGCAGCAGCCCACCGGTGCGAACAATGCCGCTGCTCAGGCCGCACAACGTGCTGCAGCTACCCAGCGTGCCAACGAAGTTCGACAGCGCAGTGCCGCCGACAGTGGTCAATCCAATGTAGATATTCAGGCCGACGCCCACACCAACTCGCTGATCATCACCGCGCCGCTGGACGAGATGCAGAACATCCTGGCGGTCATTCGTCAGCTCGATATTCGCCGTGCTCAGGTACTGGTTGAAGCGGTGATTGCCGAGATCACTGAAGACAATACGCGCGAATTCGGCATCAATTTCCTGATTGATGGCAGTGACAAGGAAGCCCCGCTGGGTTACACCAACCTCGGTGGCGGCACTGACGCTGCCGCCGGATTGGCTGCCGCCGCTCAAGGCGGCCAGGTACCCTCTTCGCTCGGTTCCGGAATCTCTCTCGCCCTGGGCCGTTTCGGTTCAGGGGAGATCGACTTTGGCTTTCTGGTGCGTGCGATCGCCTCTGATGCCGACAACAACATTCTGTCGACGCCAAGTCTCGTCACCCTCGACAACGAAGAGGCGGAGATTATCGTCGGCTCTAATGTGCCCTTTGTCACCGGACAGCAACTGTCAAACAACAATGACAATCCCTTTCAGACTATCGAGCGCCGAGATATCGGTTTGACACTTAAGGTCAAACCTCAGATCAACGAAGGCAACAGCATAAAAATGGAGCTCGAACAGGAAGTCTCGGGGGTCAATACCACAGCAGTCACCGGTGCGGCTGATATCACTACCAGCGTGCGCTCCATCAAGACAACAGTACTGGTAGAAGACGGCCAAACTCTGGTACTTGGCGGCTTGATCGATGATCAGATCACTGATGTCGAGGAGAAGGTTCCTTTTCTTGGAGACATCCCTGTCATCGGACGGCTGTTCCGTTACCGAAGCACTCAAAAGCGCAAACAAAACCTGATGATTTTCCTGCACCCGGTAATCATGCGAGACAGCGAGACCGCATCGACTTACAGCAACTCAAAGTACAAACAACTACGCTCTAAACAGACTATCTACCGTCAGGAAAAAGACAATCCGGCCGTGCGTGAACGACCATCGCTACCCGATCTGAAACTGTTTCTGGACGGTGAGCCCGTTGCACAGGGGCAATCGAGACGCGCCGCAACCGTGGCGACTACCAAGCCATTGCCTGTACTCAAGCCTGACGAGCTGGCGCCAGTGCCACCGGCGGCCGATACCACCACGCAGGCGCCAGCGACACCCGATCAGGACACCCAATCAAACTCGATTGTGACGTTTAGTGAGCAACCGGCACTGGAAACGACAACAAACTGAGCGGGACCGCATGTTGTTCTGGCATGCACTTTTCACATCCATCTACCACAGGTGAAGCAACACTCGCAGAGCAGACCCGACCACCCCGACAGGATGGCACGGTGGCCCGCTTCGATTCGTCATTAACACCGGTAATCTACGTTTGAGCAATACACAATCGACAATGGCCACACAGCTCACAGACCCGACGGACGAACAGGACCAGATTGCCCCACCGGCAAAGATCAGGCTGCCGTACAGCTATGCCAAGCGCAACGGCGTATTGATCGACGAATCGAACGAAGACGGGCCCGCGCTGGTGTACAAACAAGGGGCGACCAACACCGCGTTGCTGGAAGCCCGCCGTGCCGCTGCCCGGCAAGTGTCATTGAGGCAGGTGAGTGAAGACGACTTCGATCTGCTGCTGACTCGCACCTACGAGGGTGAGACCGGCGACTCCATCAACATCATGGATGATTTCGGCGATGAGCTCGATCTCGATCGCATGGCTGAGTCGCTGGAGCCCGAAGACCTGATGGAATCTCAGGATGACGCCCCCGTCATCCGACTGATCAACGCTATGTTGACCGAAGCCATTCGCAAGGGCGCATCAGACGTACACATTGAACCGTTTGAAAAACGACTGTCCGTCCGCTATCGCGTCGATGGTGTGATGAACAATCTGATGGAGCCCCCACACCATATCGCGATGCAGGTCATCTCGAGAATCAAAGTGATGGCGAAGCTCGACATCGCTGAAAAACGATTGCCGCAGGACGGCAGGATATCGTTGCGGCTGGCGGGACGACCAGTCGATGTGCGGGTGTCGACATTACCCTCGGGGCACGGCGAACGTGTGGTCATGCGATTGCTGGACAAGCAGGCGGGCAGACTGAACCTGGAACATCTCGGTATGGCCGACGAAACGCGTCTGAGCCTTGAGAGCGTGCTGAAGTTACCCCACGGCATTATTCTGGTAACCGGCCCGACAGGCTCCGGTAAAACAACCAGCCTCTATGCCGCGCTAACCAAACTCAACAATGCACGCAACACCATTCTGACCGTTGAAGATCCGATCGAATATTATCTGGACGGCATTGGGCAAACACAGGTTAATACTAAAGTAGAGCTCACTTTCGCACGCGGTCTGCGCGCCATACTGCGGCAGGATCCGGACATCGTGATGGTGGGCGAAATACGTGACGTTGAAACAGCAGAAATCGCCGTCCAGGCAAGTCTGACTGGTCACCTTGTGCTTTCCACCTTGCACACCAACACGGCGATTGGCTCTGTGACTCGATTGCGCGACATGGGTGTAGAACCATTTTTGTTGTCTTCCAGTCTGGTTGGCCTCGTGGCCCAGCGACTCGTCCGTCTGCTTTGTCCTGATTGCAAAACAGAACATAACCCCGGCACTGCCGAACGTCAGACGCTCGGCTTGTCCGATAACGAAAGCGCCGTTATCTACTCTGCGCATGGCTGTGCTCGTTGCAATCACAGTGGTTACGTCGGCAGAACGGGCGTGTACGAGGTCGTGCTGGTCGATGAGACCATCCGCAACATGATTCACGACGGCGCGGCCGAACACGAAATGGAAAACTACGCCCGACAAATATCTCCCGGCATTACCGATGATGGTTTTCGACTTGTGCTACAAGGCGCCACGTCACTGGAAGAAGTACTCCGGGTCACTCGTGAAGTTTGATGTCCGTAGCCTTCCTACAAGCTGAACACAACACGCAAGCACCCTCAGTGCTCGCGCCTGATGCGATTGGCAGCGATAACGCCCGTGCACAGTTTGATCCGGCGCTGAATTCCTTGTCTACGCTTCTTACCACTCACATCGACAGAGCCTTAACCGATGCCCGCCTTTGACTATGTTGCGCTAGACAGTGGTGGCAGCGAGAAAAAAGGGGTTCTGGAGGGCGACAGTGCGCGCCAGGTTCGCCAGCAGCTGCGTGACCAAAAACTCACACCCATTGAGGTCAATGAGAGCACCTCTAAAAGCAGCTCATCATCGGCCACTCAATCGTTTCGCGGCGGCATCAGCTCCAACGAACTCGCTCTTATCATTCGACAGATAGCAACACTGGCTTCATCCGGCACACCGATTGAAGAAGCGTTAAGTGCGGTGGCCAAACAGGCAGAAAAGCAGAAAATAAAATCACTGATCCTGTCCGTCAGAAGCCGGGTACTGGAGGGCAAGCCGCTAGCCACAGCGCTGGGCGAATACCCGAAAGTATTTCCCGAAATCTTCCAGGCTACCGTCGCGGCTGGAGAACAATCGGGACATCTGGAATCGGTGCTCGAACGTTTGGCCGACTATACAGAGGACAAACAATCCACCAAACAAATCATCAGCAAAGCACTCTATTACCCGATTGGCCTCGTCTGTATCGCCTTTGGCATCGTGTCTTTCTTGCTGGCCTATGTCGTACCGCAGGTGGTCAATGTATTCGATAGCATGGGTCAGGAGCTGCCTTTGCTGACTCGTATCATGATCTCTCTTAGCGACTTCATCAAACAATGGGGCCTGATTGTTTTGATGGGTCTAATCGCCCTGTTCATATTGTGGCGAAGACTGCTGCAGCGCGAATCACTAAAGACGCGAGTTCACGCGTTTATGCTGAAAATTCCACTGCTATCAAAAATCATCCGTGGTTCCAACGCGGCGCAGTTCGCCCGTACGTTGAGCATTCTCGCGGCCAGTGGCGTACCTGTGCTGGACGCACTGGGCATCGCCTCGCAGGTGTTAACCAATCGCCCGATGAGACAAGCAGTCAAATCGGCAGCAACCAACGTACGCGAAGGTGGTGGTCTGAGTGCATCGCTCGAACGCACTCGCTTCTTCCCGCCCATGATGCTGCATTTGATTGCCAGCGGCGAGGCATCCGGCAGGCTTGAGAAAATGCTGGAGAAAGCTGCAACGCACCAGGAACGCGAGCTGAATTCTATCCTCGCGGTATTCCTGGCCCTGCTGGAGCCTGTAATCATTTTGCTGATGGCGGGCGTAGTTATGACAATTGTGCTGGCTATCCTGCTGCCCATTTTCGAGCTAAATGAACTCGTTACCTGAAGCCAGAGGCTGACACCTCAGCGGGTGCTGCGACCCGATAGTGTCGGTCTTAACTGCGCAATTGGAAAGAAAACTGCTACTACTGTCCAATAGTTAATTTTCTTTCGAGCTTACTGGCTGAATCCCCTGATATATAATTAGAATTCTTTAGTGGTTAACGGTTTCGACCGCAGTCCCGGCATCGCCTGGACAGGTGGCCACTGGTTCGATTATCTGTCGGATCCGCAATATAATGAAAATAAAAGCTACCTTGGGTCTGGTGTTTCTCATGCTCTTCGGTGCCTGCAGCAGCGAGGGCATCGATCGCAATCGCAACACGACTGGCACCGGACTATTGCTCGACGACGAGCCTCAGCCTCCCACGCTTGGATCTCCTATCAACAGCCCGGGTCCGAGCCGATATGTGCAACTGGAGAAGCTCAACTTTGCCGCAGAACTGCCGGCGATCATCAGCATTTTGTTTCGCGCAACCGACCAATACGACAATGCGCTGCCTGGACTGCAAACCAACGATTTTCTGGTAACCGAGGACGATCTAGCCGTCTCCAGCACAGAGACTTCACTGTCGATTGTGCCGCACAACGAGTTACCCTTTTCGCTGCGAACCGTCATCATGATCGACATCAGCAGCAGTATCCTGCCTTCAGACCTGCTGAAGATAACCGATGCCGTCAGAGCATTGCTGATTGACGAGACTGGCCGTTCTACGCTGATTCCACAGCAGGAAATCGCGCTGTACACGTTCGACGATACCATCACGCAAATTAATGGCTTTTCCAGCAACGCGCAAAGCCTGGTAGCGTCTCTGGACGCTATCCAGCCAGCCATTGCGATCACGCCAACAGATTTGTACGGCGCCGTCATCGAGGGTACCGCTCAGTGGGAGGACAGCTTCGATTTGACGCAAGTCATGCAAGGCTCATTGATTGTCGTGACAGACGGCAGCGATACCGCAGGCAAGCACACATTTGCTGATGCGCAGGCCGCGACGGTCGGTAAATCGGTTTACACACTGGGTGTTGGAGATGACGTCTCACCTGCCGTACTGCAGACGCTGGGACGTTCTGGCAGCTTTACGCTGCGGAATTTCGACCAGCTAAGAGATGCATTTCAGACGATTGGCGCTCAAGTGGTCGATACTGCCAACAGCTTTTACTATCTGCATTACGCCTCTCCCAAGCGACGGGCTGAGGGCGACGTTGCAAACAGTGATCACGAGCTGGAATTGTCAGTGGTAGACAATGCCAACAGCACGCCCACTGCGACGATCGCAGATACGTTTAATTCAGCTGAATTTACTAACGTGAGCGCCCAGGTTGTGGTTAGCGGACCATCCAGGCTTGAAACACTGCAGTCGGGCACCTACCGTGCTCGCACGCGCTGGGGGCCAACGCCTGATGCCGTATACCGTTGGGAGATTACAAGCGACAATGGCGCATGCGCTATGAGCGTCCTGTCAGACACAACTGTAACTATAACTGGCGTCGCGCCGGGGAATTGTACGATTTCAGCAACCGATCCTGGTGCTGGCAACGCGCGAACCTGGTTTTCAGTTCAAATCTCGGCTATCTGACGATGACCCTGCCAAGCCGGGCGGCACCAGTAGGCTTCTTTTTCTATTAGTTGACCAGCTTGAGCGTGTGTCGCTTGGCGTGCGCCTGACGCGCCCCTCCAAGGCACTCCAGCCCCTCAGCGGCTGACAATGCGCGCTCGATAGAATCTGCCAGCACCGGACACTCTTTACCAAATTCATCTACCACGGCAAAGTAGTCTCGGCGCACCCTCTGGCCGCCCGAGTCACCTGCCGAGCCTGGGCGAATTTCCACCACGTTGCTCATCATTCAGTGCCTGTGTAACTCTCTGTCCGATCTGTAATATATTACTAGCCGACTCCGCGGCGCAAGTAAACTTCTTAATCTATGTGAAAAAGATAGTCGCGAGGGTTCATGCCGGCTTGCCGTCTCGCATTACCACCTGGACGCCTTGGAGCATGGGGGCACATGCGACTCTTTCCAAAACCCTAGTTCGAGCGGTTTTGCCAACCTGTGAGGAAGTTGCGTATGTCTGCTGAGGCAACAGATACCGAGTGGTTCTTGATTTTCACGTAGTGATCGCCGTTCACATAGGCGGCAAACCCGCGCAGCATACCGGCCAGCACGTGACGCCCTCTTTCGCAACTGATCAGGCCGCCCCCCGATTGCCCGGAATCAATCGGTGCGGTGGTATGCAGCGCTCCGTCGTTCTCCGCCTTAACCTTAAAGGAGCCGCTGGAGGTGGTCTTAGACTCGGCTCGCGGGAATCCGACCGCCCAAACAGTCGCGCTGGCATTCAGATTTTCCATACCCAGCGGTATCGGACGAATGTCACCAGTCCTCACCGACAGGATCGCCAGGTCCTTTGACCGGTCGATCATCACAATGCGGGCACTGCGCAGGTGATCGTTGATACGCACGTAGGACTTGAAGTTTTCATCAATGGCATGCGCCGCTGTGAGAACCTTGTCATCAGCCACAACAACCCCGCTGGCGTGACTACCGTCCTCGCTGGTAACCCGCACCACAGAGTCCAGTGCAACGCTGTTCGGCCAACCGCACTGTTCGGCTGCCAGCACACTCTGACTACCCAACAGAATAAGTCCGATCACCCCAGCAAAACTCTTTTTCATGTCCGATCAACCTGTTCTTCTGGCAAACCCGCCACCGGCAGGTGGGTGATGCCGGAGAATTGCGCGCTCGTGCACTTCGCAAAACCGGCCAACGCCAGTTCTACCAACTGTCTGCCACCGGCGCCGGAACTTGTTCACGTTCCTGAAAACGCCAGGGTGGCTCTGTTCTCATTGCCTAATGGTAATGAATTACAGGTGTGACGGTCTAGCGATAAATGTCGGAAATCGGAATTCTTTTGCGGATGAGAATGCAATGACGGTATGGCGCGCTCGTGCCCTGCGACGCTGAAATAAGCGTGCCGACCATCGAGTCGATCGCTTGCGCCAGACCACAACGCCGATCATATCGGGCTTGGGCCTGCCAACAACAGATACCGAAGGCTCAAGTTCAAGCACCCACCGCCGAAATCTTGACCCAACTATCAGGCCAGTGGTCTGGGGAGAATCAAGAATATGTCAGGCCAGCAGGTAAATCAGAAGTTGAGCGCGGACGAGCAGGACTGGGACGATCACGACGACACTGGCGACGAGTTGCCCGCAGAATCGATACAGACATCAAAAGACGCCAGGAGGAAGCTTGAGGACTACTGGGCACAAAAGGCGCTTGAAGAGCAGTTGCGCGCCCTGGACGACTGGGACGACGACCCGGCTAGCGCTACCGGCTAACGCGAGAGACTCCGTTACTCGTATTCGGCATCTGGCTCTGCAGCACTCGGAGCCTCTGGGGTGATTGGCTCCACTTCGGCCGCAGCCCAGCCCTTCTCACTGCGGACCTGCAGATAGCTGACCAACTGGCCTTCCTGCAAATTTTTAAAGCCCTCTCCGGCGATAGACCGATAGTGGACAAATACATCTTCACCTTCTGGACTGAGGATGAAACCGTACCCCCTTTCCGTATTGAACCATTTCACGGTTCCCTGATTCTTGCTCCTCATATTTGAACCTCTTTCACAATTCGCAATCCTTGCCTGTTTGACGGCAATACCAGTCACGATCTTTAACCCTGGCCGCGTGCTGGCCAGACGTGACGGTATACTGAATTTAACCAAAGTCACTCCACCCACTGCACTGGGATATCGCGGCATCGGTGGTCGGGACAATCTGTATTCTACACAAGTAATTTCAATACCCGTGAAATTGCCCCGAGGTCCTGAATCACATCATTAATGCGCATCGATAACCAATGGCGATGTCATGGCGTCAGGGATGTGACCACTAGGGTTAAAGGGAATTTTGACTAAGCATACTTCGCAATGTTACCGACCGTTGGTCAACTGCTAGAGTAGACTCTGACTACTTAGGTATCTTTCACGGTCACCACTTTATTGCCCGCGCCATAGTACCCAAAAGCGCATTGCAGCAATGTGCATTTCAAACGTATTTCCATTGCGAATAGACTGGCTGCTTAATGCATACATTAGGAAGTTTCGCTGCCATAATTCCGATAATCGGCTTCGACCCCTTCTCGCCCCAGACGTAAGATCCCGACGCAAGATACAGCCATGCTGATCGTTCTAAAAAATACCTGGCCTCTGATGCTCGGCATGCTTCTGCTGACGCTGGGCAATGGCCTGCAGGGCACGCTGCTGGGCGTGCGCGGATCTATCGAGCAGATGGAAACGCAGATGATGGGTTTCGTTATGTCTGCGTATTTTGTGGGTTTTCTGGGTGGGTCCCGACTCGCGCCAATTCTCGTCCAACGGGTTGGTCACGTGCGTGTTTTTGCCGCACTGGGATCTCTGGTTTCAGCAGCGTTCATTCTATTCCCAATCTGGGTGAGTCCGTGGTTCTGGATTGTTCTGAGACTGGTCATCGGCTTCTGCTTTTCCGGGATCTATGTCGTGGCAGAGAGCTGGCTCAATGATCGCTCAAGCAACGACACGCGCGGACAGGCGCTGTCGATGTATCTGATGGTGCAAATGTCCGGCATTGTCGTCGGCCAGCTCCTGCTCAATATTGCAGATCCGGCTGGCTTCGAACTTTTTGTGCTAATTACCGTGCTGGTATCTATATCGTTCGCGCCGATTTTGCTCTCCTCGAGCCCGGCGCCCATTTATGCGACGGCCAAACCGATGAGCCTTCGCGAACTGATCACCGCATCACCGCTCGGTTGTGTCGGCATGTTTCTGCTCGGGGGTGTATTCGCATCGCTATTCGGCATGGCCTCGGTATTTGCTACCCAGCGCGGCCTGAGCTTCGCAGAAATTTCTTATTTCGTTACATCGATATATGTCGGGGGGCTGTTGGTGCAGTATCCGATCGGCTGGTTGTCAGATCGCATAGACAGACGTTTGCTGATTGTCGCCACAGCCGCGATGTGCGCTGTAGTGTCAGTCGGTTCACTGTCGATTGGTGACTCTCTGGTCTGGCTCACCCTGGCAGGTTTTTTCATCGGCGGCACAACGAATCCGATGTACTCGCTGCTGATCGCCTACACCAATGACTTTCTGGATACCGACCAGATGGCATCAGCTTCGGGCGGCATGTTGTTTATCAACGGTGTCGGGGCGATGGGCGGGCCGATCGTGGTCGGCTACCTGATGACAATCTACGGCCCGTCTGCATTCTTTGGCTACATCGGCTTGCTGATGGCGCTGATCGGCGGCTACGGTATCTACCGAATGACGCAACGGGCGAGCACGACAGTCGATGAAATGGCACCGTACCTGCCGATTTCGAATCGCACCACCCAGGTCGCGGTGGAAATCGCAATAGAGGCTGTAGAGGATGAGCAAGCCGATCAGGCTGAAAACCCCTGAACGCAGGCTAACCTTTTGTTATTAAAAATAAAATATTGATTATTGAGCGCTTAGCATCAGAACAGCAATGAAATCAGTGAGCGCTATTCATTGCAAACCGGCCCCAAATGTGCCAGAACTGTGGTCCCCTTGGCAAAGTAAAGGAGGTGATCGTGAAATCTACACTCACTGTTGTCTGCGGCGGCATGCTGTTCGTAGCTGGTGTTGCTTCTGCTTGTCCCTATATGGATGGCAAAAAGGAGCTGACCTATCTGCAGCCCGAACAAGGCGAGCAGTCGCTTGTTGAGCATGATCGCCAGGTTGATTCAAACCTGCTGGTTGAACTCAAGAAGGAAAAGCAGGAAACGGCGACCAACTAGTCACCGCAGATACCACCGAGTGCGCCCGGAGCCTGACGGATCCGGGCGTTTTTTATTCTGCCGGTCTGACTACTTCACCGGTGATTGTCACGCCCAGCGGTCCCCGGGGCACGTAAAGCTCCAAAGCCTCTCCATCGCGCACTATCTGCACTGGCACCAACTCTCCGCGCTCACCGGCCGATGTTGCGGCCTGTAACTCTCGTACTCGGAACACTCGTTCACCGGCATAGGCGCTGATGACGTCGCCGGGCAGCATGCCGGCCAGTTCAGCTTCGCCCTCCGGGATGATGGTTTGCAACTCGACGCGATTGCTCAGACCGAGCGCAAAGAGATACCGATCGTATTCAACATCGCTCAATTCCGCTCGTACGCCAGAGGTCCTATCACCAACCGCACGCAAGGCTTGTCGAAACTCCGGTGTGTCACGCCACCCCTCTCTGGTGGCAAGATCCTGTATCTCCAATCGCTCAAGCTGATGTTGACTGTGCAATCTCAGTATTTCGTCTACACGAGACTGCTCGAATCCGGCAGCGGCAAGCGCGTTTGACTGAGCACTCGGGGACTGCACGGCCGCCGGGCGAACGTCTGGTGCATCAAGCGGCTCTGCTGGATCATCGCCACGCGTATCACCGGCTGCCTCCTCGAGAAACGCCACCCGACTTTCCAGGGTTTTCAGACGGGACGTCAGCGCTTCGATAGTGCGCTCGAGGTTGTCACCTGAATCACCAACAGCCTGAAAAGCCTCAGTATATCCCACAGCTATCGCATCTTTGTCGAACACCTGTCGATCGGTATCGCGCGTCGCCGCCACCGGTCCTGACGACTCCGGAGCGGGGTACAGCACGCCAATCACGAGACCTGTTACAAATATCGCGATCCACAACGGCAAACCATTCATAACGATTGTCAAATCCCCATCAGTAATAGCAACTGCAGTCCGATAGTAATTGTATGCGGGCACGCAACGGCGACCCCTGGCGGGCAAGCGCCCGTTGATTCAATCAAACCTGTTGAAGCAGGTCGATACACTGAGTATTCGGAGAATAGCACCATGATTAAATTTGCTGGCGCCTTGCCAATCGTATGCGCACTGGCGATATCCGGCTGCGGCGGGTCTGGCGGCCAGGGTCTTGATTCTGAGCCAACACAAAACGATATCTCCGACCAGGTAGATACTGATGGCGATGGCGTGTCAGACAAGGTCGAAGGCACTGACGACCCTGACAACGATGGCTTGCCGAACTACCTGGACCTGGACAGCGACGGCGACTTCGTCTCAGACACGCACGAGTACAACCATCCCTGCGAGGCAGACTTTGCGATACAGCGCGGCCTCTATGGCGAACCAGATGAAATGCGCGACTTTCCGCAGCAAGGGGAAAGAATTCCACTGGTTATCAATGAGTACTGGTATGGCGACGAGAGCATGATCATACGATTCACCTCCGTCGAGACCGACGACTTTTGCTCTGTGACAGAGGTACACAACGCTTCACTCTGGAGCAACTAGACTTCGTTCCACACCACGATCGCGGTACCGGCCGAAGGAATTTGATGGGCCGGCGAAAGTAACCCCC
>CAZNIS010000001.1:238139-293594 GCA_964573105.1 uncultured Granulosicoccaceae bacterium | reverse complement strand
TGAACACCGCCTCGCCTGCGCCGGACGGAAGGCGGCGTGGGCGGGGCCCCCCCCCGCGGGCCCCGGCCCTAGCATTTGCCCGCCCCCCACGAAAGTAACCCCCTCTGTCACACCTGCTATCAACGGCTAAGCGCCACTCCATCTGCGGTACCATCACCACTGCCGCTGACCCTGTCGCAGGCCTGGTAACTGACTAGCCTTCGCCAAGACCCCAGTTGGCATCTTCACTTGTCGATTGCAGCCCTTTGCAGTCGTCGTTCGTTGTGCAACCAATGGCGTATCGCATGGCGGGCATCAAACAGATTGCGATGAATGGAGCCCGTTTTGCCCTATACCCTATACCTGCTCGCCCTGTGTCAGGCGTACATGTTCATCTGCACTTCCATGCTGATCACCATTTCTGCACTCATTGGTCTGGAGCTGGCGGAAAACAAGGCTCTGGCTACCCTGCCGCTCGCGTTGCAATTTATCGCAGTGATGGCGACGACTGTCCCTGCATCACTGGCAATGGGGCGTTGGGGCAGGAAAGCCGGTTTTGTCATCGCGGCGATAATCGGCATCACTGGCGCGGTGCTGTCTTTGATCGCGCTGGAGACTCACTCGTTTGCCATATTTTGCCTGGGAACAATATGCTTCGGATCTTTCAACGCGTTTGGCAACTATTACCGATTTACCGCCCCGGAGATTGTCGAGCCAGCGAAAAAGAACGTAGCGATCAGCTGGGTCATGGCCGGCGGTGTACTCGCCGCATTTCTTGGACCCAATCTGGCTACATGGAGCCAGAACCTGATTGGCATTTCGGTGTTTGCAGGCGCATTTCTTATAGCAATATTCGTCTATCTCCTTTCCCTTTTGACCGTCAGTTTCATGAAGCTGCCCGCCCCTTCGAAAGTAAGCCAGTCAGGACGAACGGGCCGCTCAATCGGCACAATCGTATGCCAGCCAGTGTTTTTGGTCGCAGTAATCTGTGCCATGCTCGGCTACGGCATCATGAACCTGGTGATGACTGCCACACCACTTGCCATGCACACGCGCGCCATGCCGTTGAGTGATACCGCGTTTGTCATTCAATGGCATGTCGTGGCAATGTTTGCCCCATCATTTGTCACGGGTCGACTGATCGATCGATTCGGCGTATCAAATATTCTGTTGGTCGGCGCATTGCTGAACGCTTTTTGTATCGCCATTAATTTGTCTGGCGACAGCGTATGGCACTTTTGGGTTGCGCTGATATTGCTGGGTATCGGCTGGAATTTTCTATTCGTTGGTGGCACGACACTGCTGACTGAGTGTTACGAGCCGGAAGAGCGATCAAAAACGCAGGCTGCCAACGACTTTATCGTCTTTTCTACCGTGTCGATTACGGCTTTAAGTTCTGGCACGCTCCATCACCTGTTCGGATTTTCGACCATCAATCTCGCTGTCATACCATTGATAGTGGTCATTATCGCTGCAATATTCTGGCTTAAGGCCCATCAGAAGACTGGATACGACAATACTTCCGGTCACTCACGATCACTATAAAACCATGAATGCCATGAATGCCATGAACAAGAAGATACTGTTGCCAATTGGCTGTTGTCTTGCAATATTTGCCGGCCTGGCGCTGGGCCTGTATACCGATCGGACACAGCGCTCAACGAAGTTAGAGATCAGTGGTTTCGCCTTTCCAGAGCCGGAGCCACTCGCCGATGTTGAGCTTATCGGTCAGAACAATGAAACGATCACAGTAGAAGACTTCAGGGACAACTGGACCTTCGTTTATGTTGGCTACACTTATTGCCCTGACGCGTGCCCGATATCGCTGTCGACCATGAATCAGACACAGGCGCTGATCGATGAGTCGGACGGACAGACGCCGCAGATGATGCTGGTCTCGGTTGATCCAGAGAGAGACACACCGGAGAGACTGGCTGAGTATGTCGCCTACTTCAACCCGGATTTCAAAGGTGCGACGGGTACACCTGAAAATCTGCAAAACTTTGCAGATCAAACCAGAGCGATTTACAGCCTGCCAGATGACCGATCATCGGGCGAATACCTGGTCGATCATTCAAGTTCGATTGTTCTGATAAACCCGGATGCGGCCGTACACGCTATTTTCACGCCACCACAAAGCGCAGAAAAACTGGCTGAGGATTTCACTGCTATTGTCGCAGCCTATCGATAGTCGCCTCACGGCGCTGTTAGCCGCCAGCGCGCGCACAGCAGGCAAATTACGGCAACAGCGATATCAAACGCCTGCTTTCGGGGGCGATGCAGTGTCGATGGAGTAATTCACTATCGATGCTCGCTATACTTTTGGGGTAACCGCATTGATGACGACCATCACCGCTGGTGGAGCCTTCGTTCGCGGGCACTGCAGCCAAAAACACCAGTTTGCATTCAAACCACTCAGGCCTTACACGTCGTAGCAAGTTGATCAACAAGACACTAGCGTGTCTGCCGTCGATGTCCGGGTCGCAAAGAATAATGATTCTGGAAAACCGGCACGCGTCGGAGTCAGGCGCGCTCAGGTAGTTCAACAATCGTTGCACCCGCTCGTTGCGTGCAATGGTGGCGTCGCTTTTCTTATTGACTGCAAGCAACTTGCCCTGGGTTGAGACAACGCGTTGATGGCGACGATTACACACCCGCTCAACTGCGTTCAACGCGCTTACGCCCTCGACGATAAACACTTCGAAGGCTGACATGTTGTCGACCCGGGTAGTGTCAACCGCCCCCGATAGCAACCTCGCCCTGCGGGGGGTTAATCATGACTCGTCGTCTGGTTGGCTTGTATTTGATAAGCGGGGCAGATCGGCTTCGACCCGTACTGGACTTGCGAGGCAATGCTTGAACGCGCTTGCTACCTGGCTTTTTGGGCCCAAACCGATTACCGGACGGCTTGCGAGTTTTCTTGCCAATCTTTTGCAGCAACCGCAGCGTCTTCGACGCCCACTCTCGGTGCTCTGCCTTGATCGGCTCTACCGCCTCGCCATTCAAGTTGACGCGATGCGTGTTTTTCATCATTCCGTACAGGTAGCCGAAGCTCGTCGTGTGCCGCTTCAAAGCCTCACGCAGCACTCTGCCAGATAGTTCTTTGTTCTCGCTCCGATAGGCGAGAATTTCCTTATAAATACCTGTCGATAACGGCTTGAGATCGGGCCCCGGTGCAAAGAGTGCAGGCCACTTTTCGCGCAGCCATTTCTCTGTCTGCTTCACCTTCCCGGGTGACCATTTCTTGTTCATTTGAGTTTCCAGAATTCCTATAGAGACTTGTTTTACAGTGTTCACGGGGTTCGCCACTTCCCGCGGCACTAACTGCAGTTACAACATCTCCATTACCGATTACCACTGCCTGATATCGCCAGTGGTCATAGCTCAACACTCGTGAAGATATGCATCAGCGCTGCTTTTTCAATCGAGCGCAGGCGTTGTCGCATCTAGCGACGCTTTCAGTGACAGGGTGACCTTTGACCGAGGATGCTACAAGAGACGTTGCAATGTTGTAGTCTCAATGTCGCGTTGAGGCAATAATGGTGTGTTCACACCTAGCGATACCGCCAAGTATTACAGCCATCTGGTACTTAGGGCAAAGCCACTCTGGCACCAGATCATCAGCATACTGCCTGTCACTGCCGAGCGTGAGCACGATACCCAAACTGCGAGGTTCAATCCAGAGGCATTTTGTGACGCAATGTCAACGCACTGAAAACGCCACCTGCAAGAACCAGCAAGCTGTTGTGAGATAAATTCAACAATGCGTTTGACAACTATAGCGGGACCGGCAAACGTTCTCTCATCTCAATGTACGCTCTGGCCTCGTGGGCAATCGCTCCAGGCCGTCGCATCGCATTGATCATGCTGTCGGCAGTGCTGGCTATGTCGATGGGCATACGCATTTGAGTAAAGCGACTAACGCTTATCTCGAACTGATCTCTACTCATGGGTGGCAGAGACTGAAGTGCTTCGCGAACCATGCCGGCACTCACCCGCTCATCTTCTGAAACTTGCCGGCAAGCTTGGGTCAGCACGTCGACGACGGCAGGATCCGTACCCTTTGAGTTCTGATCGAGGTACAGCAGTGTCCTGAAGATATCCTGATAGTCGGAAAACGCGCGGTCACAGCTGGCCTGCGCAGAGGCGCCGTATTCCTGAGTCAGGTAGGCGACGACGTCAGTGATTCTCAGACCCGTATCCAGATCGACGCAATCCTGCATTGATGCGGGACGAAAAGTGAGATTTCTCATGTAGGTGTGGCAGTAGGCCAGCACTTGAGGCGTTCCGGCCGTCGTTTCACCCAGTCGCAGCGTATCAATCTGCCGCAGCGTCTCCTGGCCCTCGCGATCGAAATAGCTGACACGCAACTTCCTGCGGACACGGATGCTGAATTCCCGATTGGCCGGGTTGTCGTAGAAGCCATCATCCTGGTTATCCCAGATGACGGGGTCTTTCTTGTACTGATGCGCCAGCCACTCGATCGGTTCATCGGTGGATTCGGCAGGCTGATAGTAGTGATCGGTATCGTCCAACAGTTCGACCCGATCGATAATCGGTTCTTTGTGAACGCGCGACGTCCGCGCTCGCTGATTACGTACGCTTTCTGCCCTCAATCGCGCGATGACAGCGATGGTCAGCACGCCCAGGAACACCAGTATCGCCAGATTCAGCATGTCACAGCCTTATCAATTTCCGTCAATCAGGCTCATGTAACTTCCGTGCCGGCATCGGCAGTCGGGTGCGCAACTTTTGCCGTTACGTGATCTTTTCCCCGTTTGTGCAGGAGATACGTTGCATCGGCGGCCTCAAAACCGCGCAAGTGTTCAATCTTTGGGGAAACCGATCCGGGTATAATCGTGCTTCGGGGCTGCTCTCCTATGAGGCACATTGCCCCGTCTGCCCGCTACCGCCGAGTGCCGACATGCCGGATTCCACCGCAGATTCAATCAATCTACCCAACCACAGTCGTCGCCGATTCGGCCTGGTATCGGCCGCTGTGACTGCCGGGGCGCTACTGCCCTTGTCACCAGCGCTTCAGGCCAGTGTTGCGAGACGGCCTGAGTTGAGCGTATCTCTGCACAATCTGCACACCGATGAAAGGCTGTCGACTGTGTTCTGGTCGGACGGTCACTACAACCCTGAAAGCCTACGGGAAATCAATTGGTTACTCCGCGATCATCGCACAGGCGACGTAAAATTCATCGACCCCAGATTGCTGAGTATTCTCTATCTCACCAATCTCAAAATCGGTAACTCCCGTCCCGTCCATATCATCTCCGGGTATCGTTCACCCAAGACCAATCAAATGCTCGCCAAGCGATCATCCGGGGTCGCCAAAAACAGTTACCACATGCGCGGTCGAGCGATCGATCTACGCATACCGGGTGTTCAAACCACTAAAATTCGGGACATCGGCGTACATCTGGGCGTTGGCGGTGTTGGCTATTACCCCACGTCTGATTTCATTCACATCGACACCGGCCCGAAACGCCAATGGCAGGGCCGCTGACTGCCACCGCAACGCGCGCAGGGTCAGCTCGCCGCAAGACGGCATCTAACAGGGTGTTGAAAAACCTCATGAGCGAAGGTCTGAGTACGCAAATTTGACCGAAAAAGTGCAGTTTATGTTTTATAAATGAGCATTTTGACCGGGCTGGCGCTCCAGGGAAAATTTAACGCCCTGGAACGCCAGCCCGGTCAGACCGAGCGCAATAGTTTTTCAACATCCTGCTAGCCAATAAACCAATGCACTGCAAACAGATACGGCAGTGAGAACGCATACATCACGGCCACATACGGCCAGTTCCTAACGGCTGCCAGCCAACTGGGTATGCCATAGCGCCCCTGAAACACCAGATGAGTACCGGATAGCGGACTGGCACTGGTGCCAAGACTCCAGGCAAACAAATAAACCACCGCCAGCAGGTTGGGTGCAGGATCAAGCGCCAACAGAATCGGCGTGCCGCCAGATACGATAATCAGCGGATGCACGCCCAGACAAGCAAAAACCAGCATTCCACCGAGTATCAAAAACGCGGCCAGGGCATCGAAGTCGGCAGCCGGCAGGACCAGCGCCCCAGTGCTAATCAACCCCGCCAGGCCGGTGGCAATGATTCCCGCAGACAGAAATAGCAACAACTCATTCACCATCCCTGGCAGGCCGGTTGTGATATGCCCCTTGATGGTCGCCCATGCTGAATGCGGCGATTGCCGTTTGAGTAGCATTACCACCGTTACGAGCAACGAGGCGGCAGCAATAGCAGTCAGAATGGAAATCCCGTCTATGGCCAGCACAAGGGCAATCACGGTTACTGTCAATAGCAGTGGCGTCCAGAGATTTTCCAGACCCAGTGGATATCCATTGAATTGCGCTACCTCCTGTCGGTAGCGCGTTTTCGCCTCCAGCAAAACGACACATAAACCCAGCATCGCGAACGGTAGACAGACAGGCATTAAAAACAACACATTGGCACTGGGTACGTAAGTCAACACCGCAGCCATGCCACCATAGAAGGGCGACCACGCGGAACAGCCCGAGAATACTCTGGTGATCGATTGCGAAGACAACCTGTCCAGAGTCCCCCCACGAGCAAGCCGGTCAGCCACCAGGATTGGAGCGGAAATATTAATTACTGATCCAAAAAGGCTCACGCCAGAGAGTGTCTTAAGATAAGCCCCCCAACCCCTGGGCGTACCCGTGGTTCGCTGGTTCGGCGCGATCGCCACCAGTCTGAGAAAGCCGACCGCAGCGATCATACTCAGCAGACGCGCATTGCCGCCAAAAATCGCCTCGACATTAATCGTTGCATCGCGCGACACCGCAATCACAATCAGTACGATCCCGATACCAGCGATGACCAGGATGATCGCGCGCTGCGACGCGGAGATCTCGGGCAGCAGCAACAATGCCGCAGCCCACGCGAAAGCACCGGCAATCAAAGGTGGCCAGTAGGCTGCTGCGCCCAGCACCAGATCACCCAGCACCAGCGTGGTGATCATCAATGCGATCAGCACCCCACCGAGTGCTCGCCGCGAGATGACGTCCGGTTTCCGGATGGCGTGATTCAAGTAGGCACTATGGGTGATGAGACAAAACGCACCGCGTCGACACCCGTGTTGTCGATGAGACGCAACAGTAGACTATACAGTTGTCACTTCCCCGACTTTGGCCAGGTAGGCTTGCTTTGTTTGATTGTAGTTGGCGACGAGTTCGTCGATCACCACCTGATCATAGGGACGCAGACCGCCCAACAACATTTTCTTGTTACCCGTTCCAAACAACTCACCGGATTCATACAAATCGAAGGACAGTGTTACCTCGCCTTTTTTTCCGCTGCCCTCAAACTGCGCAGACCGAAACTGAAGTTCTGCCACTTTCACATTCAATCGATCGAGCTTGAGTGCCATGCTTTTGTACATCACCAGTGGTCGCGCGGCATTAATCATGACGTTTTCTGATTTCATCAGATCGACCAGCACATACGGAAAGGTCTGTCCCGAAAACCGAACGTAGGCTTCGACAATCGCATTGATGGCCTGTATATCAGTCGTGTGTTCGCCGGATCTCGCCGCCTCGAGGTAGACGGTGTCACCACCATCGTGCCAACGTATTGCGCCTTCGGTTGTTTCAAGTGTCAGCCGGTCAGATTCGTCAACCATGCTGATAAAGTCGAACGCCATGTGGCTGTTGACACCGCAAAGCGATAGCGTGCTGGCAAACAGTAGATCACCGGGCACACAAAATCGGCGAGCGTCCGGATCGTGTATCGGGTTGAAGTCGTTGGCAACCGATTTGGCGAACCGACTGGCATCAGAACGCCGAAACCAGATCACGTCATCCTCATGTTGAAAGAAAGGCCTGATATCCACTGAAGCTTGAGTCCCGAGGGTTAGCGTACACCGGTGACGGAATTTACCTGTATTCGTGGTTGCTGTATACACCGGCTCACAGGAGTGATCAACGCGACGCTAAAGGACCTCGACAAGCCCCCTGGCGCGCGGGCCGCATTGCCGGTCGACACTGCCGGGAGCCGGTAAATGTGATAGCGTCAGCAGTGGGAGAACGCTCCTGTCCAATCACACGGAGGAAAGAATGCGTATCAAGACCACGATCATCGCCATGTTGCTCGCGCTCGGTTCCAGCGCGCATGCAGATACACAACAACCAGATGCACAGAATGAAGTACGCGCGTCCGTGGTGGCGGAACAGTACATGATCTCTGCTGCCAATCCTGTCGCGGTAATGGAGGGGTTGAAAGTCCTTGAGGCGGGTGGCACTGCCGCCGATGCCGCGGTAGTCGTGCAGACGGTACTCAATCTAGTCGAACCACAATCTTCCGGGATCGGCGGCGGTGCTTTTATGCTCTACTGGGACGAATCGGAAAAAACCCTACTCACTTACGACGGTCGTGAAAAAGCCCCCCTATCCGCCACACCGGAATACTGGCTGGACGAAAGCGGCGAACCGGTAGGCTGGTGGGATGCGGTTGTAGGTGGCCGATCAGTCGGCGTTCCCGGAACCCTGAAACTGCTGGAGACCGTGCATCAGCAACACGGCACTCAATTGTGGAGAAAGCTGCTGGTACCCGCGATTGTGCGCGCGCAAGCGGGATTTAAAATATCGCCGCGACTAGCCAACTCTATCGCTGCGGCGCAAGAAAAGAAGCTCGACTTGTTCGATTCGACCAGAGCCTACTTCTTCAACCCGGATGGATCGCCGAAAAGCGCTGGCAGCTATTTAAAAAATCCTGAATTCGCCGATGCTCTGCGTCAGATCGCACTGCAGGGTTCGGCACCGTTCTACACCGGTACCATTGCCGAAGATATCGTCGCAGCGGTGCAAACCGATATCAATACCGGCGAACTCACCATGGAGGACTTGGCCGCGTACGAGGTGATCGAACGCGAGCCGATTTGTTTCGATTACAGGGATTATCAGGTTTGCGGTATGGGGCCGCCAACCTCAGGTGGTCTAACCATGGGACAAATCCTGACCCTGTTATCGAGATTTGATCTAGCATCCATGGGTCCAACCCCTGAGGCCTGGCACCTCTATCTGGAAGCCGCCAAGCTCGCCTACGCAGATCGCGGCATGTACATGGCGGACGCCGATTTTGTCGACATGCCAACCGAAGGCCTGCTCGATCCGGACTATCTCGCCGAGCGGGCAAAACTGATCGATCCCGACAGTGCGATGGAAAAGGCAACTGCCGGCACACCGCCAGAAAAGAGCGCCGGTTTGTGGGCGCCCGATACACAGCCTGAGCGCGCGGGCACGTCGCATTTTTCGATTGTCGACCAACACGGCGACATGATCTCAATGACCACCACAATCGAAACCGGATTCGGCTCCCGGGTCATGACCAACGGATTTCTGCTGAACAACGAACTAACCGATTTCTCACGCCGCCCTGAAAAAGACGGCAAACCGATTGCCAATCGGGTCGAGGCGGGTAAACGCCCGCGATCCTCAATGTCGCCAACCATCGTGCTGAAAGACGGGAAACCCTATCTTCTCACAGGCTCCCCGGGCGGATCGCGCATCATTAACTATGTCACACAATCGGTTATTGCAATGCTCGATTGGGGCATGGACCCACAGGCGGCTGTCGATATGCCTCATGTCGTCAATCGCAACGGTGCGACAGACCTGGAGCAAGGTACCGACGCCGAACAACTGGTGGCCGGACTCGAGAGCCTAGGTCACAAAACCAAAGTTCGACCACTGACATCCGGTCTTCACGCCATCCTATTGCAGGACGGGCAGTTGATCGGGGGCGCGGATTCGCGCCGCGAGGGCATCGCCGCCGGCAAATAAACCCTGGTCAATCTGCTGTACCAACGGCCCGGCAGTTACAGCCGGGCCAGTGTTTTCGTGTTCGCGCCCGAGCAAACCGGCGCCGATAAAGTTTCGCCACGTACTGCCGTCAACCCTACGTAGCCAGCACCGATCGACTCGTGTCGGTCCGACCGACCCGAACTGCGACCGTGCGGCTGCGACTTAGCTCCTGAATTAGTCAATACCGCGGGCACGGGAATACTTCAAATGGCGAAAGCACCTGCAACGACACGTGGCAAAGCGGTCCTGCTCGGCTGCACGATGTTGCTGACCAGTATCAGCGGCAGCAGTATTGCAGATGACACGGACGTGTTTTTTGGTGGTGATAACCCACCCAACCTTCTGCTGATCCTGGATGCCTCTGGCTCTATGACTCGAAAGGACGGGGGCACAGTTTCTCGCCTGGATCGAATGAAGTCTGCAATCGATCTGGTTTTGGACAATCTGGACAACGTCAACGTTGGCTTGATGCAATTCACCAGCAGGGCAAGCAACGGCGGTATCCAGTTGCTGCAACCGGTCGGTGACGTCAGCACCACCAAGGATGCACTTAGGGCTTCAGTACAGGCAATTAATGCCAGCGGTGGCACACCAACGGCCGCAGCCCTGTATGAGAGTTATCGTTACTACACCGGTGGTGCGCCAGTTCGGGGTACTACGCTTGATGGTGCTGCCAACTATACGTCACCCATTTCCCATGAGTGCCAATCAAATCACGTCGTTCTCTTAACCGATGGTATTCCGTCGGCCGACGGTAACGCTGTGACAACGATCTCCGGTGATCTCGGGTCATGCCTGGGTACAGAGTACGGCGAAGGCGGTAAATGTGCCATAGAGGTTGCCAGGCACATGGCAACCAATGATTTGTCCAACGCAGTACCTGACACCAACAACGTAAAAACACACGCGATCGGGTTTAACTTCACCACGCAGTGGCTGAAGGACATCGCGTCAAACACAAACGGCGATGGTACCTTTCACGAGGCCGCCTCAGCAGATGATCTGGTCGCCGCGTTCGCCAGTATCCTGAACGATATCAGAAGCCAGGACAATTCATTTGCCGCACCGGCAATTACCGTTGATCAGTTCTCGCCCCTGACAAATCGCGAGGACGTCTACCTGACCCTGTTTCAGCCCTCCAGTAATCCACGCTGGCGCGGCAACCTCAAACGCTACAAATTCTCGGGCAACCCGCCACTGCTGAGAGATGTCACTCCACTGGCCGAGCCAGCCATTGATCCGACCACCGGGAGCATTAAGCCCACGGCGAGAAGCGGCTGGTCATCGGTGGTCGATGGTGATCAGATCGCGCTCGGTGGTGCGGCAGAACAGCTGAATCACATTGGGCGCAAAGTCGTCACTTACAACGGTGTCAGCACTGCGCTAATGGCGGCGAGCAACCTGATCCACGAAGACAACAACCTGATTAGCGCTGCCGACCTTGACGCCACCAATGGCGCCGAGCGAGAAAAGATTCTCAAATGGGCGCGCGGTATCGACGTGCAGGACGATGACGGAGATGGCGTCGACACCGACACGAGAAACGAAATTGCCGACCCGCTTCACTCCCAACCGACCATCGTCAATTATGGTGGCACCGCGACTAACCCTGACTCGGTAGTGTTTTTCGGCACCAATCAGGGCTACCTGCACGCGATCGATGCGGAGACTGGCGGTGAACTGTTTTCTTTCGTGCCCAGTCATTTGCTCAAGAAATTGAAGATTTCGATGGATAATCAGCCATCCAGTCCCAAGCCCTATGGTATGGATGGCGATATCACGGTCTGGCGCAACGATGCCAACCGCAACCGGGAAATCGAATCAAACCTGGGCGAGCACGTTTACCTCTACGCGGGTATGCGCCGCGGTGGCGAAAATTACTATGCGCTTGATGTCACCGACAAAAACAACCCCAAACATTTGTGGACCATAGAAGGCGGAACCGGGGAGTTTGCAAGACTCGGTCAGAGTTGGTCCAAACCCGTGCTGGGCAAAATCCGTCTCAACGGCTCAGTCATTGACGTTCTGGTCTTCGCAGGTGGTTACGATGTTGCCCAGGACAGTAAAACCGTTCGCTCTGCCGATACCACCGGCAACGCCGTCTTCATCGTCAATGCCAACACTGGCGAGCTGATCTGGGAAGCGAGCGCGAGCCCCGCATCAGAACTGACGATGGCAAATATGATCTACAGCATGCCATCTGACCCGACAGTGATCGATTTGAACGGTGATCAGATGATCGATCAGATCTATATCGCCGACCTCGGCGGACAGATTCATCGATTCGACATGAACCTGAATGCAGCCACGAAACAGGACCTGGTCAGTGGTGGAACCATTGCCAATCTTGCCGGCGATACCGTGCAAACCAATCGCCGATTTTTCTATCAGCCCGACGTGTCACTGATCAACGATCGCGGAAGCAGATTTCTGTCGGTATCGATTGGTTCCGGTAACCGAGCCGATCCGCTGGAGACCACCGTCAACAATCGCTTCTATATGATTCGCCAGCCAGTCGAGTCGCAGGCTGGCATAGGCTACGGTCGATTCGACGGTTTGAGCTACAAGGCAATCAAAGATACCCCGGATCTGTTCGATGCCACCAGCAACGTCATCATGCAGGGCAATGCAACCCAGCGCGCCATGGCGCAACAGGCGCTAAACGACGCGTCTGGCTGGTTTCTGGAGCTCGAAGCGGCGGGCGAGAAGAATTTGTCCTCGTCTATCACGATCAATAGTCAGATCGTTTTTTCAACCTATCTACCGCTGGCACCAGCAACTGCCTGTGGCGCAGCAATAGGCAGCGGCCGCGCCTACGCCGTGAATGTGCTCGACGGCACGCCAGTTTATGCTGACAGCGACGGCAACTATACGAAAGACACACGCTATATCGATCTGGATCGGCCAGGTATTCCACCCCGACCAGTGCCGTTTTTCGGCGATGAGAACAGCATGCTCGCCGGCAACCAGACACTGCCCGAACTTGACTTCGGTAAAATGGTGCAACGCGTCTACTGGACTGAACAGTTCTAAAGACACGACCGCCCATACAGCGGCTCGTTGACTGCTAACGGGCCACTACCACTTGACGTACCGGCGGCGCCCTGCCGCCGGACTTGCTTCATGTGGCGCCGCACTGCACACTTGTGCCAGTTATGGTGCCGAACAAACCCCCAGAATCCTGTCTAGACGCGCGCATCACCGTTGCCGGATGCGGCGATATGGGCGCGCCCATGTTATCGGTGCTGCGCCAGGCCGGATTCAATGCCAATGGCTTCGACATCGCGCCGGTTGACGATGCGAACGCCCCCGTCATGCTGAGCGACCCGCAGCAGATCAGCCAGTCAGATATCCTGATGGTCGTGGTGCGGGATGACAGGCAAATCCGGGATCTACTGTTCAATGAGCAACGCGTCTATGCGTCAGGCTCGGGCCCGCAGATCCTGATTATCAGCTCAACCGTACCACCCAAAACGATTGCCGACCTGCGCCAACGCCTGCCGCCCGAGATTGCATTGGTCGATGCCCCCATGTCCGGCGCACCGCACGCCGCAGAACAGGCGTCGCTAAGTTATATGCTTGGCGGGAATCAACAAGACATCGATTACCTGATGCCAGTGTTTAACGCCCTCGGCGGCACGATTACGCATGTGGGGCCACTCGGCACAGGCATGACCGCCAAAGTGCTGAATAACTACGTCGCTGCGTGTAGTGTCGTGGCCGTCCGCAGGTCATTGTCGCGTGCGCGCGAAGCCGGACTCAATCCCGGCGTACTCAAACAGATCATGTCAGCCAGTTCCGGCGCCACCTGGTACGGAGACAATCTGGAGCGTATATCGTGGTCCACACAAACCTACGAACCGGGCAATACGATCGGCATCATTGAAAAAGATGTCAATTGTGCACTTACAACCACCCCCGGCCCACCCGACGATTTCGACCAGGCTCTGCTGGGTGCTCTTCGCGATTTGCCCGACTACCCAACCGATTGAAAATCGAGCTCAAACCATGACCAATCGAATACTCACGACACTGATCACACTGTTGCCGGCACTGGCACTTGGCGCTGACCTGACGTTGACTCCCGGTCCAAACCTCAAAGCGACAGAGGTCGTCGAATTTCAACTCAATGCGCTGAGACTAAACCAGAATGGCGACGGAATAGAGGCGACATTCCGTTTCGCCTCACCGGCAAACAAATCCCAGACCGGACCTCTTTCCAGGTTTTCCGGACTGTTTGATAACCCCCAATACAGCCCAATGCTCAATCACATCAGCGCTGAGGTTGAGCTGCTGAAGTCCAGTGACAACACAGCTTCAGTGGGCGCGGCACTTGTGGATGCGAACGGCAACGTAAACTGGTACCAGTTTGATCTATCCCGCCAGTACCTCGACAACTGCGACGGCTGCTGGATGACTGACGCCGTCTATCGCATCAGACAGCCAGGTAATTCGGCCTGACCCCTTTTTCACCACTCGACCTGAAATGCAGAAGAAAATAAAAGTCGCTGTCGTCGGCGCATCAGGCTACACCGGTGCCGATCTCATTCGTCTCGCAGTATGCCATCCGGCCATTGAGATCGCAGCACTTACCGCCCATTCTCACGCGGGGAAACCCCTTGCCAGCGTCTTCCCTCACTTTGCTGATCTGGGGCTACCGGACCTGACTCGCAACGATGACGTCGATTGGGATCAGATCGATATGGCCGTTTGTGGCCTGCCACACGCCACCAGTCAGGCAGTCATCCGCGAGCTGCCTCAGAGCATACGCGTTATCGACATGTCCGCCGACTTTCGCCTGCGTGATCCGGCACTCTATGAAGCGACCTACGGCAATCCGCATTCGGCAGTCGACTTACAACAACACGCGGTCTACGGATTGAGTGAACACTACCGGGACGACATACGCGACGCCAGACTGGTTGCCTGCCCAGGGTGTTATCCCACCGCCGTGCTAACCGTGTTGTTGCCGCTCATCAGCGGCGGGCTGATCGACTCAAATGATCTGATCATCGACGCTAAATCCGGCGTCACAGGCGCGGGTCGCGCCCTGAAACAAAACACGCTATTTGCCGAAGCCGGCGAAGGGCTCGGGCCTTACGCCGTAGCGCAACATCGACACGCGCCAGAGATTGAACAGGAATTATCGTTGGCGGCCAGCACTGCCGTTACGGTGAATTTCACGCCACACCTGATCCCAATGAGCAGAGGCGAACTGGTCACTTGCTACGCGCGACTGGCGAATAATGCCACCGCAGATGATTGCAATCAGGCATTTCAATCGCGCTATGAGGACGAGCCTTTCGTCTACCTCGCACCAGATGGAATACATCCTCAGACACAACATGTTCGTGGCTCAAACAAAGTTGTGCTGAAAGCCTACGCGGATCGAATTCCCGGCCGTGTTATTCTGATTGCGGCGCTCGACAACCTGGTGAAAGGCTCGGCTGGCCAGGCACTGCAGAACTTCAACATCATGACTCAGCAGCCAGAAACGAGTGGCCTCCAACAGGTGGCACTCTTCCCTTAAGAATAGCTGACACCATGCACAATCCAGACATTATCATCGTAGGTGCTGGAATTGCCGGTACGTCGGCAGCTGCCATGCTGGCCGAGCACTATAGCGTCGTGGTGCTGGAGATGGAGTCTCAGCCGGGTTATCACGCCACCGGGCGATCGGCTGCCACCTGGGCGCCGTTTTACGGCCCGCCAGTCATACAGGCTTTGACAGCCCTCTCCGGGCCAACACTCAACTCACCGCCGCCTGCATTCAGTGATCGCCCTTTTACCAGTCCACGCGGTCAAATGATTGTGACCACACCTGAATCCTCGACCCCTGAAGAAAGCACCAGTGACATGCAGGTGCTGAGCAAGGCGCAGGCGAAAGAAAAAGTAGAATTACTGAAAACCGAACTCATCGATACGATCTGGTACACCGAAGGGCTGGTCAATATCGATGTCGATCTGTTACATCAGGCCTTCATTCGCCAGCTCAAGCACAACAACGGCGCCATCGTATGCGACTGCAGGGTGACGGCGATAGCTCGAAAGGACCTACGATGGCACATGACAACCAGCAACGGATCCTTCAGTGCACCGATTGTGATCAACGCTTCAGGCGCATGGGCAGATCATCTCGCCACCCTTGCTGGCATCCCGACACTCGGCCTGCAACCCAAACGTCGAACCGCAGCACTGGTTCCGTACAAAGTTGAATCAATGCAACACTGGCCCCTTATTTTCAATGCGGCCGAAGATTTCTACTGCACGCCATTTGGCGGATCGCTGATGATTTCCCCCGCAGATGAAACCTGCGTGGAGGCACACGATGCCTGGCCGGACGATACAGACATCGCAACGGGAATTGATCGATTTCAGCGTGTCATCGACTATGAGATTGAACAAGTGAGCCATCGCTGGGCCGGATTGCGCACTTTCGCACCCGATGGTGAACCCGTCGTCGGATTCGACCGCAACACAGAGGGTTTTTTCTGGCTGGCTGGCCAGGGAGGTTACGGGATACAGACATCCGTCGCGATGGCAACACTGACCTGCAGTCTGGTGCGCGAATCATTTGAGGTCGATCAAAATCAGTATCTCGCGCTCGCAGAAGCACTGACCCCCGGTAGACTCAACGCATCAAATTGAAGTTACAGCCTGGTTTCCCAGAACACTCGTATTGGTTTTTTCCGCATTCACACAGCGGCACACTAAAACAGCAGGCTTCCCTGCAATGCCCGGCCAACCAACATCCAGCACTCAGCCAACGGTAATCAGAGATTGGACAATTCACACATACCCGGTACTTCAGTTGACCTGAGCCCACAGGTCCGCAGCACTTTGCGTCCAGCGGCAGCATCGCTTCCCGAATCAGGCATTATCGAACTGGTTAACTACGGTCGGGAAAAGAAAGATCTGATACCACTATGGGTAGGTGAAGGAGATTTACCGACTCCCGCTTTCATTTGCGATGCCGCCAGCGAAGCGCTGTACGCGGGGCAAACCTACTACACCTGGCAAAGAGGAATACCTCCGCTTAGACAAGCATTGGCTGACTACTACCAACGACACTTCAATGTGAACACAGGCGCCGAGAGAATTATCGTCACCGGTTCGGGCATGCAAGGCATGATGGAATCATTGCAAGCCACAGTCGGCGCCGGAGACGAAGTGATCGTGGTCTCGCCAGTGTGGCCCAATATATACGCCTGCATTCATTTGCAACAGGCCACCGCCCGCTCTATCGCGTTACGACAGGAGCCAGATGGATGGACACTCGATCTCGAAGAGCTTTTTAGCCTGTGTAACGATAAAACCCGCGCGATTTATTTGAACAGTCCGGGAAATCCAACCGGCTGGATGATGCCGGAAGCACAGATGATAGCGATACGGGATTTCGCACGCGAGCGCGGTATCTGGATTCTCTCAGACGAGGTCTATGGAAAATTCAGCTATGCCGAACGCAACGTCAGCTCCTTCCTGCAAATCTGTACCGCTGACGATCAACTGATCGTTTGCAACAGTTTTTCAAAGAATTGGGCGATGACCGGCTGGCGAGTTGGATGGGTAGTCATACCGCCATCGCTGGGCCAGGTATTTGAAAACCTCGTCCAATACAACACTTCTGGCGTACCCGAATTTTTACAACGCGGGTGTTTGGCGGCTGCCGAAGAAGGCGATCAATTACTCGAACAACAGTTCGCTCGGGCGTCGCAAGGTAGAGAGATTGTCAATCGCGCGTTATCAACACTGCCGAATGTGATTTACACGCCGCCTGCTGGTGCGTTTTACCAGTTCTTCCAAGTTCAGGGCGAACCGGACTGCGTATCACTGGCCAAACGGCTGGTCGATCGAGCTAACGTGGGTGTTGCACCCGGCAGCGCGTTCGGGCTCGGTGGTGATGGATTTCTGCGGATTTGCTTTCTCGCCTCGGAGACGACATTGAACGAGGCGATGGCACGGCTGGTGAGTACGCTCGGTTCCTGGAAGGGATAGCGTTACCTGCAATTGGCTAAGGACGCCAGCGAAAAACGCACGAGGCCCGCAGGAGAGCAATATAACGCCGATCGAGGCATAGGGCGCGGACAAAAAAAAGGGGCAACGACGTCGCGTTGCCCCACCCCCAATCGATAAACGGCGCCTGCCATGCACACGCCCGATGTTCTTACAACATTCTATCATTGTGGTTGAACACCGCGCTACATAAATTCACATTATTGACGCTGACTATCTTCACCGAGGGCCAGAGTGTTCAATTTGTGACATTTTTACGGCTTGCTGTATCACTATTGGCGTCGTGATTTCGTCTCGCCAGGCAAGGCGCGGTATTGCCTGTGATAAAGTAGGGCATCTTTACCCGGGCCGGACACAACATGCTGGTAGAAATCAAAGGCGAATACGGCAGCGATATCGTCATGTTCGACGACATCGCACAGAAACTTTTCAAGATGATGGGCCTGAGCGGCAATCTGGAAGGCGCCTTACAAACCGAAGATTTGGCGCAAGCGCTGGCGAAGCTTGAAAGTGCACTGTCCAATCACGTAGAGACGCCAAACGACGATGACTCGGATGGAGATGCGCCCGTCGGCCTGCGAACGCGTGCGTTGCCGCTCATGGATTTAATGCAAAGGAATATCACCGACGGCGGCTACCTGATGTGGCAGGGCCAGAAATAAAAAAAGCCCCGCTTTTGCGGGGCTTTGTCTTCCAACCTGCCTGTCCGGGGCTTGCGCTTAGTTTTCTACATACTGAACGCAGTTGACGACCTGGCCCGGTGCCAGGCTGCCATAGGGGCTGATCTGATTCGGCGGCGACACGTCGACATCCTGCACATCACTGGCCGCCCAGGCGAGATTCTGTTCGATACTTGCGGTCGACTCCGCACCGAGAGCCTGCGCCCTGGCTGTAATCTCTACTTTCGACCATCCAGCGTGACTTTGGGGATAGGCCATGCTGAAGAAGCCGACCCCATTGGCGTCAGTGGTAATCGAACCGCCGACGACTGTCGGGGTGTTACCCGGGTCTGCCTGAATCAATGCTGGATCCTGTGGGTCGAGTTCGGCATTGCCATTGTCGTCTTCTCCAGTATCGAGCACCCGATTGCCATTCCTGTCCTCGGCCTCGCAGCGATGCCTATTGCTCTCCAGCAGATCCCACTGGTCATCCACGTCATTATCATCAGTATCCACCCGGACAAACTGGCCAAGCGCGTACCAAATCGGGATGGCAGTTACCGTGATCGTCGCATCCGGCACCGGTGTACCTGAACCATCGGTCACCTGTACGACGCCCGACCGGATATAGCGCGTATCTGCGTCAGCCTCGACGATCGACCCTGCCAGGCCAACAATCACATTCAACTGCCGCTCGGTGATCGTCATATCGACTGAATCGACTACGTCCGAATCCTCATCAATCGCACGCGCGGAGACCACTACTTCATCAATCTCACTGGGTTGTGTGCCTGCAGTGAAAGTGACTCTGGCTCGCCCGTCAGCGTCGGTTAGTGCAGCGACGGGTGACAGATTTCCGCCTTTCAGATCATCGCTGAAAAAGGTCACAACAATACCTTTCACCGGGTTTCCTGCGCCATCTGTCACCACTGCGGAAATTACGCTTTCACTACCGGTTCCGACACTGGCAGGCGCCGCGGATGTAGCAATCGAATGGACATCTGTCGCGACGAATTCGATGTCAACCTGAGTAGCCGGATCGGCATCGGCGGCGTCTTCAATCGCGATGGTCGCCGGACCGGAACTAATAGAATTCACGGTCAGTGTTGCGATACCACTGGCGTTAGTAGTCACCGTAGTGCTACTCAACTCACCAGCTGTGATACTGAGATTCAGGTCTCGGTTGCTTACCGGCGCACCGTTGCTGGTCCAGAGTATTTCGACCGGCGTATCGGTACCCACGACAACCTCGTCACCGACGGCTGGCGTGTTGACCGTTAATATGTCATCCGCTACGTTAATGTTGTGTTCGACCGTCGCCGTGCCTTCCAGCGCACTGACTCGAATGGTGTCGTCGCCAGCGTTGCTGCCGACGGTAATGACGGCTTTACCGCTCGCATCGGTCACAACCGTGGCGGGCGAAATTGAGTTGCCTGCCTGCGACGATACCGCCAGAACATGATTTGAAATTGGCTGGCCGTTGCCACTGGTCAACGTGATAGTCAGGTCTGCGGTGTTGCCGCCTACCAGTGCGGTCGGGCCGGCAACAGAGACGGCGCTGCCATTGGCGCCAATCTGCACGCTGCCTACCTGACCACCGGAGTCAGCCGAGACAGTGATCAGTTGGTTGCGATAATCGCCCGCCAGATTAAGTTCTGCAGTGGCCTGGCCTGCGGCGCTGGTGCTGCTGACAATGTTCTGTAAAACACCGCCGGTCGAGGAGAACTCAACCTGATGTCCCTCAATCACGCGATTGTCTTCATCAGTGACAAGGGCCGTGATAGTGGCGGTATCACTGCCGCCCGTTTCAATCACAGAAGCATTGCTGATCACGCGAATCTTGATTGGCGTAGAGACTGATTGCTCAGAGTCGACCACTGACAACAAATGCGTTGCCGTCACCGTTTGAGCCAGCGCATTGAACGAAATCACATCGTCACCCGCGTTGCTGCCGATAGTCACTGTGATTTGTCCGTTGGGATCGGTCACCTGCGAGTTGACAGTAACCAGGTTGCCCGCTTGCGAAGAGACATTAACCCACTCGTTCGGGATACCGACGCCATCGCCAGAGAGCAAGGTCAACACCAGCTCACCCTCCTGACCATTAATGACTTCCGAGGCACCTTCGAGGGTCATGCTGCTGCCGAAGGCAGCGACAATAGTCGATCCTGACACTCCACCTGCATCCGCAAAAACCTCGATATTCTGGTTGCGCAGATCACCGGCCAGATTGAGCTCTACTGTTGCAGAGCCCGCTTCATCAGTCGTCGAACGAACGTTTTGCAGCACGCCTTGCTCAGATGAAAATGAAACCGTACGACCAGCCAGCGCTCTGTTCGAGCTGTCAGTGACCAGTGCAGTAATTAGCACAGACTGGCTGCCGCCAGTGAGAACCGTTGCCGAATCGCCAACGACACGAATCTGACCTACCGGAACGTCGGCTGTCGTGTCTTCGGTCGTATTATCATCTCGACCAGTATCGCCATCCGTGCCAGAGTCAGCGTCAGTATCGCCACCCGATGCATCGGTGACAGTATCGCCGGTGTCGGTTGTGGTGACCGCCTTGTCCTCGCGACTTGAACAGCCAGCGAGCCAAACGCTGAGCAACAAGGCAACCGCTATTGCTTTTTTCATTGTGATCCCCTGATAAAACCGCAAGTCACTAGTAGTTGCCAAAGTAGTGGTGGTAACCAAAACCGATTGCGCTGTACCGCTCATCGCCGCTTATCGTGAAGTACTCGAGGTTGACCGCGGACTTGTCGTTACCAAACAGATTTACGCCGAAAGAAACAGTCACACCGATCTGGCGATCATCTACTCCTTCCAACACACTGCTGTGTCCTCTCACGCCCATCCCTGCACCGGCGTAGACCATGATGTTGTCCCACGTGTAGTGATAACGAACGAGCCCTGCGATGTAACTTGAAACAGGATCCTGAACCAATGAGTCCAACTGATCGCTGCCAGCGCCATAGCGCGCTTCAACCGATATGCCTGCCTTCAGGGTGTAACCCAATGTGGCATTCAGCACGCTCATGTCCTGACCAACACCTTCGACGCCATCGAGGTCACCGTTGTACAACTGAAAACCCAGATAAATATTGCTGGTATCAGCCTGCTGAAGGAAATCGAGCGTTCCGCCATTCACTACCTGACCGCACATGGCCGCCGTCAGTACCAAAGTGCTGACCAGGGTTCTTTTCATCGAAGTCTCCGCTTTCTCTAATTATTCGCCGAATATCGCGCTTCTCCTTGTCTGGACGGCAAGTGCAAAACGAAACTTTAGTAAAACTCTGTTCAATTCCCTCCGATGTGTCTGTAATCACAGCGTTAATTGATCGCAATCTGGCCCGTATGCTGCTGGATTTATACTTGCGCTGATTATTCTGCCGGACCAAACGTTTGACTATCCGAATTCCCTACCTGCTCGCCGCGCTGATCGCGGCGGCGGCCGTGATGAATACCAACGCTGAAAAGGGAGTCAGCGCCGCCACATCACTCTCGATAAAATCGATAGACGGTCACACCTTTGATATCAACCGACCGGACAGCAAGGCCACCCTGCTGAGCTTCTGGTCGACAAGTTGCTCGATATGTCTCAGGGATGTACCTGTGCTCAACGCGCTACATGACGAATTCGACAGAGCGGATCTGGCGGTGCTTGCAGTCTCGATGCAGTACGACACACCTCACGAGATCCGAAGCTTTGCCGACAGCCAGTCGATTCGCTATGCCGTCAGCCACGACGAAAAGGGCGAGATCGCCGCTGCGTTTCCCGGTGTGAGGTTCACCCCGACAAGTTTTCTGCTGGACGAAAAGGGATCGATCCTGTGGCGCCATACCGGCAGACTCGATCAAGCCACCGTCACGCAGGAACTAACCGCCGTCCTGAGCGACGTTCAGCTGGCCGAGCGCTAGCAACCACTCAACTGCATCGACGACGGCTGCCGCCCCTATGATTCTGTGGTTGAAGGCATTTCATGTTGTGGCAGTTGTGACGTGGTTCGCCGGACTGTTCTATCTGCCCAGACTATTCGTCTATCACGCGATGGCTGACGATCAGGTGAGCCAGGAGCGCTTCAAGATCATGGAGCGCAAGTTGTATCGCGGCATCATGACACCCAGCGCTATCGTAGTTTTGATTCTCGGCGTAGCGCTGATCGCGCAATACCCGTTTAGCGCGCTGATACACATGCACTGGCTGCACGTGAAACTGGTGGTTGTGTTAGCACTCTATGGCTATCACGGATGGTGTGGAAGATTGGTGCGCCTATTCGCAGCCGATGCGAATCACCACGGACACGTCTGGTATCGCTGGTTCAACGAGGCGCCGGTTCTGGCGTTGATTGCGGTGGTGATCCTGGCGGTGGTCAAGCCCTTCTGACCGGCTCTGCTCAGGCCCCCTGTCGCTCTTCGGGAAAGAGCAACGGCGCGAGTTCCTCCAGTGCACCTCGGTAGACGTCGCGCTTGAAGAAGATCACTTTGCGCAGCGGCAGCCAGTAATCAACCCAGCGCCAGCTGTCGAACTCGGGCGAACCGCTGCGATCCAGCTGAACGTTTGCCTCGTCTCCTACCAGGCGCAGCATGTACCAGATCTGTTTCTGCCCGATACACACCGGACTCTGGTGCTTGCGCACATAGCGCGATGGCAGTCTGTACCTCAGCCAATTGCGGGTACAACCCATAATCCGAACATCGCTCTCGCACAGCCCGGTTTCCTCGAACAGTTCACGGTACATCGCCTGCTGTGGGGTCTCGTAACGCTTGATACCACCCTGTGGAAACTGCCATGAGTCCTTGCCGGCGCGACGCGCCCAGAACACCTGGCCTTCTTGGTTGCTGAGAACGATACCCACGTTCGGTCTGAATCCATCAGAATCAATCATGTCGGTATCATCTTCTTTTTATAATGTGGTCGATTTTTCCACATCTACTGCGCCGCATCAAATCAGCCGGACGCCTACCCTTCGCCCGCAGCGAGAATCATTCCAGCTAATGGCTGCAATCCTGCATGATCCCGACCAGTAACCGCGCTGGTCACAGCCTCTGGAGCCCACTTGCCCCTCGCCATATTCGATCTCGACCACACCCTGCTCGACGGAGACACCGACTACCTGTGGCACAGCCATCTGTGCGATCAGGGCGTCATTGATCGGGCGACTTTCCTTCGACGCTATCACGAGCAGAACAGTGCCTATGACGGCGGCACGCTCGATCCCGGCGAATATGTCAGGGCGCTGGTCGACGCGCTGGCGCACCTGTCGACAGCACAGCTGAATCAGCTACTCATGACCTTCACAAAGGAGGTGGTGCCGCATCATGTGGCGCCTGCCGCGCTGGAACTGCTGCAGTATCATCGCGACCGCGGAGACTACCTGCTGATTATCACTGCAACGGTTGAGTTTCTGGCGCGCTGTTCCATCGCGCCACTGCCGATCGATGACTTTATCGCCACCGAACTTGAGTGGCACAATGATCGGCCGACCGGTGTTTTGCGCGGCCCGGCAAGTTTCCGGCATGGCAAGGTCACGCGGCTGCACGAATGGATCGCGGGCCGTAACCACAGTTTGAGCGAAAGCTGGTTCTACAGCGACTCGATTAACGATTTGCCGATGCTGGAACTGGTCGACAACCCGGTGACCGTCAATGCAGACGCCTCGCTGCAGGCCATTGCAGCCAGGCGAAACTGGCCGCAAATGACGATACGCCGAGACGCTGATCGATCAAGTCTTGGGTAACGTCACCCCGCGTTGGCCCTGATATTTGCCGGCGCGATCCGCGTAGCTGGTCTCGCAGATTTCGTCGGACTCGAAAAACAGCATCTGCGCCACACCCTCGTTGGCGTAGACCTTGGCCGGCAGCGGCGTGGTGTTGGAGAACTCCAGCGTCACGTGCCCCTCCCACTCGGGCTCCAGCGGGGTCACATTGACAATAATCCCGCACCGCGCATAGGTGGATTTGCCCAGACACACGGTCAACACACTGCGGGGAATGCGAAAGTACTCAACCGTGCGGGCCAGCGCAAAGGAGTTCGGCGGGATGATACAGACATCGCCAACCACGTCGACGAAGCTGTCGGTGTCGAAGTTCTTGGGATCGACGATCGCGTGATTGATGTTAGTGAAAATCTTGAACTCATCAGCACACCGCACATCGTAGCCATAGCTGGATGTCCCGTAGGAGATCAGCTTGGGCTCGCCGGCCGTCTCGCGGACCTGAACCGGCTCGAACGGCTCGATCATGCCGTGACTCTCGGCCATTTGCCGAATCCATCGATCGGACTTGATCGACATCAGGTTGACTGAATCACAATATTCGGGAACTTGGCGCTGTAGTCCTTGGCCTGAACCGCCAGTCGCGCTGCTGCCTTTCGGGCAATATCACGGTAGGCGTGCGACACCGCACTGTCGGGATGACTGACAACCGAAGGCATACCACCGTCGGCCTGCTTGCGAATTGACATATCAAGCGGCAGTGAGCCCAATAGCTCGACACCGGATTCTTCCGCCATTCGCTCGCCACCGCCTGCTCCGAAGATATGCTCCTCGTGTCCGCATTGGCTGCACACGTGTGTGCTCATGTTCTCGACGACACCCAGGATCGGAATCTCGACTTTTTCAAACATTTTCAATCCTTTGCGAGCATCCAGCAGGGCGATATCCTGCGGCGTGGTGACGATGATCGCGCCACTGACCGGCACTTTCTGAGAAAGCGTCAGCTGGGTATCGCCGGTGCCTGGCGGCAAATCGATAATCAGGTAGTCCAGATCCTTCCAGTTGGTGTCGTTCAGCAGTTGCTCGAGCGCCTGGGTGACCATCGGCCCGCGCCAGATCATCGGCGTCTCTTCATCGATCAGGTAGCCAATCGACATGGTCTCGACCCCATAGTTGCGCATCGGCTCGAGGCTGTTGCCATCGACCGACTCGGGCTGGCCCGACAATCCCATCATGCGCGGCTGGCTGGGACCATAGATATCTGCATCCAGCAGACCGACGGTCGCACCTTCTGCGGCCAGCGCGAGCGCCAGATTCGCCGACGTAGTTGACTTTCCAACACCACCTTTACCAGACGCCACAGCGATAATGTTCTTCACGTTTTCCAGCCGTTTGACGCCGTGCTGCACCGAGTGTGCGATGACCCGACTGCTGATATTGACGACGACTTCATCGACCCCTTCCACCGACTCCACCAGCGGCTTGATGGCAGCGCGCATTTCATCGGCATAGCCGCTGCAGGGATAACCCATGACCACATCCAGTGTGGCTTTGCCATTGTCGATCTCGACTGATTTGAGAGACTTGCTCTCAACCAGATTTTTGCCCAGATATTTGTCGGTAAAGCCCGTCAGGGCACTCTCGATCGCGGCTTTCAGGTTATCGCCCATTGTTGTTCCCGTGCGCTGTATTGGCGGCTTGCAAGATAAAGTGCGCAATGATACATGAGTGCCACTCTGCACAGTAGCAAGCACAGCACGCAAGCATTGATATCTGCACTCTGGCAAGCCGTTATAATCCCCGTTCAATTCGTCGATTCACACAACCAATGACAACCCCACGCGACATTCTGGTTACCAGCGCACTGCCCTACGCCAATGGATCAATCCATCTTGGCCACATGCTGGAGTACATACAGACCGATATCTGGACCCGTTTTCAGCGCGTGCGAGGCAATCAGGTCATCTGGATGTGGGCATCTGACGCGCACGGCACACCGATCATGCTCGCGGCCCAGCGAGACGGGATCGAGCCGCAACAACTGATCGATGCGATGAAGGCCGAGCACGAGCAGGATTTTGTCGATTTTCAGCTCAGCTTCGACAACTTCCACACCACTCACTCGCCTGAGAACAGGCAGTGCGCAGAAATGATCTATCAGCGTTTGCGCGATGCTGGCCATATTGAGTCAAGGACCATCAAACAGCTCTACGACCCACAAGCCAATATGTTCCTGCCCGACCGGTTCGTCAAAGGCGAGTGCCCCAAGTGCGGGACTGCCGATCAGTACGGCGATGCCTGCGAAAACTGCAGCACCACCTACGATGCCACCGAGTTACGCAATCCGATCTCGGTCGTGAGCGGTGCTGTGCCCGAAAAACGTGACTCAGAGCAATTCTTCTTCAAACTCGGCCACTTCGAAGACATGCTGCGCGAGTGGACACAGGGCGACCAGCTGCAACCCGAGATCAGCAACAAGCTGAAAGAGTGGTTTGAAGATGGCCTGCAGGACTGGGACATTTCGCGCAACAAGCCCTATTGGGGTTTCGAGATTCCGGACGCGCCAGGCAAGTACTTTTACGTTTGGCTGGACGCGCCGATCGGCTACATGGCAAGCCACCTGAACTACGTCGGCACCGATAGCGCGGCATTCGATCATCACTGGAGCAGTGACTCAAGCTCAGAGATGTATCATTTCATCGGCAAGGACATCGCCTATTTCCATACCCTGTTCTGGCCGGCCGTATTACATGGATCCGGCCACAGAAAACCCAGCGGCGTTTTTTGCCACGGGTTTCTGACCGTTGACGGTGCAAAGATGTCTAAGTCACGCGGCACGTTTATCAAGGCGCGCACCTACCTCGACCATCTGCCACCCGAGTACCTGCGCTACTACTTTGCCACCAAGCTGAACAGCAAAGTCGAAGACATCGATCTCAATCTGGAAGATTTCGTCGCCAGGGTGAACTCCGATCTGGTTGGAAAAATCATCAACATCGCCAGCCGCTGCGCCGGATTCATCACATCGCGCTTCGATGGGCAGTTGGCCGCCTCTCTGCCGGAAACAGCATTGTTTGAACATTCGGCCGCAGCCGCTGAGTCAATCGCGGGCCACTATGAAAACCGTGAATTCGGCCGCGCCATGCGCGAGATCGTCGCACTGGCCGATGAAGCGAATCAGTACATCGCCGAAAACGCTCCGTGGACACTGATCAAACAGGAAGGACAGGAAGAGCGCGTACAACAAATCTGTACCCTTGGAATCAACCTGTTCAAAAATCTGGTGATCTACCTCAAACCGGTACTGCCTTCCATCGCCGAGAAAACTGAAGCGTTTCTGCAGGTAACACCTTTTAACTGGAACGACAGCGCAACCCCATTGACAAGCCATGGCATCGGCAAATTCAAACCGATGATCAGCAGAATCGAACCCAAGAGCATCGCCGCGATCGTCGAGGCATCAAAAGAAGACCTGGTCGAGACAGCGGCGCCCGTCACAGGCCCACTGGCCGACGATCCAATCAGTGCAGAAATCGACTACGAACAATTTGCACAGATCGATCTACGCGTCGCCACCATCACCGATGCTCAGGCAGTCAAAGGCGCCGACAAATTACTACAACTGACACTGGATCTCGGTGGCGAAACCCGCAACGTATTCGCCGGCATCAAGTCGGCCTACCAACCGGATCAACTGATTGGCCGGCAGACCGTGATGGTCGCCAACCTGAAGCCGCGAAAGATGCGTTTTGGTTTATCCGAAGGCATGGTCCTGGCGGCTGGGCCTGGCGGTAGCGATCTCTTTGTGCTGTCACCAGACAGCGGCGCGCAACCGGGTATGCGCGTCAAGTAAGTCAGCAGTGAACGAATTACTATTACTGCTGGTTGGCACGGTGCTGGTCAACAACTTTGTACTGGCCCAGTTTCTTGGTCTGTGCCCGTTCATGGGCGTATCCGGGAAACTGGAAACCGCGCTGGGCATGGGGCTGGCCACAACCTTCGTATTGACACTCGCCTCCATCTGCAGTTTCTTGCTCGACAACTACATACTGATTCCACTCGATCTCGAATACCTGCGTCTGATCAGTTTTATTTTAATCATCGCGGGTCTGGTGCAGTTCACCGAGATGTTCATCCGCAAAACCAGCCCGGTACTGCAAAGCGTACTGGGTATTTTCCTGCCGCTGATCACCACCAATTGTGCGGTGTTGGGTGTCGCCCTACTGAGTGCACGCGAACAACACACATTCTTACAGGCTGCGGTCTATGGCTTCGGTGCAGCAATGGGCTTCACGCTGGTGCTGGTACTTTTCGCCGCGATTAGAGAACGAATCGATCACGGCGATGTTCCGGCCCCTTTTCGCGGACATGCGATTGCAATGGTCAGCGCCGGCATTATGTCGATGGCTTTCATGGGGTTTGCAGGGTTTGGCAACTGACGTCAAGCCACCGGTTTCAATCCAGCCGCCGGTCCATGGCTCCGCGCTGGCGAGCTATCAATGACGGGCATCATTGTCCTCACACTACTGGCTCTCGCGATTGGCGCCCTGCTCGGTGCAGCAAGTCGATGGTTCCCGTCAAACCCGGAATCACTGGTCGAGCAAATCGACGCACTGCTGCCTCAGACGCAATGCGCACAGTGTGGTTACCCGGGCTGTCGACCGTACGCACAGGCCATCGCCAATGACAGCGCACCTATCAATCAGTGTCCGCCGGGTGGCGAAGATACCATTGCCGCACTCGCCAGTTTGCTTGGCCGGGAAGTCGTCGCACTCAATACCGAGTTCGGAGAAGAAAAGCCGCCCGCGCTCGCCTATATTGTAGAGGCAGACTGTATCGGCTGTACCCTGTGCATTCAGGCCTGTCCGGTGGACGCCATTGTCGGCAGCACCAAGTTGATGCATACCGTGATAGCAGAACACTGCACCGGTTGCGAACTTTGTATTCCACCCTGCCCTGTCGATTGCATCGAACTGCGACCGGCTGTTCAAACTGCAGCCGGAAGCCATTGGTGAGCCACTCGTCAAAAACCATTGCAAAGCCCGCGTTTCAGTATGCGCATGATCGTATCAACACGAACATTGTAACGTCATCGGTACCCGCCATGCTTCGGTATCGCGTACCACCCGTTTCAGCCAATGACATCGTGGTATCCACAGGCGATCAAGTACAGCGCGGGCAAACGCTGGTCGACTCCACGGCCAATGGTCCGGCTTCACTGCATGCTGGCAGCTCTGGCACTATTAGCATGCGACAATTGCACAGCGACGGCTCCACCACGATCGAAATCGAAAGCGACGGTTGCGATACATTCAAAGCGTTAACACCAATCGGTGACGATTTCCTTTCGATGAGCAAGGTTGATCTGCAGCATTTTTTTCATGACAACGGCATGGTGGGATTGGGAGGAGCCTGTTTTCCGGTTGCCAACAAGCTGGCTGCATTAAACTCGCAAACAGCATCTTTACTACTGATCAATGCGGTGGAATGTGATCCGGCGATACAGTGCGACAGAGCAGTTATTCTCAATGAGTTCGAAGCATTGGCAAGAGCCATAGAAATTGCCGCCAGGGTGTGTACGGCAGAGAAAACAGTCGTGGCGATAAAGGACTCTGATCCGGCGGTGCGTGACTGTTTGCAACAAGCACTGGAACAGGTTTCATCGACAGATGTGACACTGCAAACTGTTTCGAACGACTACCCGGCAGGATTTGAAAGACATCTATTCGCCAGTGCGGCGGCCATTAAAATCTCTGCACCGCATCGACCAACCCGGCAACGCCTGATCAGCTTTAACATTGCTACCTGCATCGCCATGGCCCATTTGATCGATACGGGTGAACCACTGACTTCCAGGGTCATCACCGTACATGAACCCCGAAAGGCCCTCGCGCAAAACGTTAGAGTCCGTCTGGGCACACCCATCGCAAGCCTCCTGTCAGACTCGCGCTCATCTTTGCATCACATCGCCTTCAGCGGCCTGATCAGCGAGCGGTTACCCGTTGATCAAACACCAAGCGTTTCCGCGGCCAACAACTGCCTGATACTCAATCCGTCGGCGATCAATGAGGCGCCATGCATTCGTTGCGGTCTCTGCGCCGACGCTTGCCCGGAGTCACTACAGCCACAACAATTGTGGCGCCATGTCCAGCAGACGGATTCAGCCAAACTCACAAAGCACCAACTGGAGGGTTGTATCGAGTGTGGTCTTTGCGATGCTGTTTGCCCAAGTGCCATCGCGTTGACCCGCGCTTTTCAACAGGCCAAACAAACTATTTCGCGGCAAAGACTCGATGTGCAGGCTGCGGAGCGCGCTCGAAGCCGTTACGAAGCACGCGAGAAACGACTGCAACGGCAGCAGGAAGAGAACCAACAAAAGCTTGCACAAAAGCAGGCAGCGCTCGCGAACAAACAAGCGTCAGCCGATTCGGATCCGCGCAAGCAGCTTCTACAATCCGCATTAAAAAGACGCGCAAAAAAAACCACCGCCGGGCAAAGTAATTCGACAAAATGACAAGCAGCGGCGACAACCCGGTCAAGTACGGCCCGACGACGGTCGATACGGTCATGCTGCTAGTGATTGCCGCGCTGATCCCAGGGTGCATGGCTCATGTTTACCTATCCGGCTGGGGAGCAATAATCAACCTGCTGCTGGCAGCCAGCGCGGCACTGTTTTTCGAGTGGTGCGTTTGCCGACTGCGCGGCTTGTCCGTCAGCAGTACCCTGGGTGATTATTCGGCACTGTTGACCGGGCTATTGATCGGTTTGTGTCTACCGCCAATGGTCAGTATCTGGATACCTATTGTCGCATCCGGATTTGCGATATTGATCGCAAAGCACGTTTACGGCGGACTTGGCAACAATGTGTTCAATCCGGCGATGGCAGGCTACGCCGTCGTTTTGATTTCCTACCCTCGTGACCTTGCGCTATGGCCGGCCGGCTTTGACGCGTCACACCTGTCACTCACGCAGGTTATCGAGATTCTGGCCAACGGGGGCCTGGCGAATTACGCCAACTGGGATGCACTAACCGGCGCGACAACCCTCGATCAGGCGCGATCGGCAGTTCAGACAGTAAACACCACTCTGATGCCGGGGCCTGAGCGATGGACCAACCTGGCTTTCTTACTTGGGGGATTGTTCCTGTTACAGCGACGCATCATCAGTTGGCATATACCGGTATCACTACTCGGCACACTCGCGCTCTGCGCCGCACTTGATAGTATTTTTAATGCCAGCGCTGTCTCTGTGCCAATTCACCTGTTCGCCGGCGCTACCATGCTCGGTGCATTTTTCATTGCTACCGACCCCGTCAGTGCGGCAACCGGTAGCATTGGCCGAATCATCTACGGGGCTGGTATTGGGCTGTTGATCTGGCTGATCAGAAGCTATGGTGGATATCCGGATTCCGTTGCATTTGCCGTTCTGCTGCTCAATTGCATGGTACCTATACTTGATTATCTGGAACCCTGGCGCCGGTGAAAGCCATACTGCTCAACGGTGTCCGCGCACACGCCATCACACTGATGGTGATCGCCCTGCTGATCTCCGGTGTTCTGGCCTCTACCCGATGGGCTACCGAGGACAGAATTCTCGCCAATCGAGAGGCGATGCAGCAACGTCTGCTAAGTCAGCTACTGTCTGAACACAGCTACGACAACAATCCTTACGAACACAAGACCTACCTTCGGGATGAAGACCGTGGCAATCTACTGGTCTATCGCGCCGCCAGGCAAAATTCCACCCATGCGATTATCGTCGAGACCCATGCGCGCGATGGATACAACGGCCGTATCGACATGCTGATCGCTGTCAATCGCGATCTAACCGTTGCGGGTGTCAGAGTGACCAGACATCTTGAAACACCGGGACTGGGTGATGATATCGATCATCGCAAATCCAACTGGATAACATCGTTCAACGGCCGATCGTTGTCGAACCCTGACCTGCTTCAGTGGACAGTTCAGCGAGACGGCGGCGCATTCGATCAATTCACGGGTGCCACCATCACGCCAAGAGCGGTCATCAAAACGGTTAGGGATACTTTAGTGGCTGTGACAGAACAACGCGACGCCTTATTCGAATATCCTTTAGAACCGTGACAGACACAACTTCAACTGCTGATACAACTCAAGGGCGGATGCTGTCGCGCCACCTGTGGACGGACAACCCTGCCCTGGTGCAAATGCTGGGGTTGTGCCCATTGCTTGCGGTCAGCAATACACTAGTCAACAGCGTTGGACTTGCGATCGCCACCCTGCTGACAGTCACCCTGTCTAATGCGCTGGTATCCGCCAGCAGACACTACCTGATTCGCGAAATCAGAATTCCCGCCTATGTATTGATCATCGCCGGCCTGGTAACCGTCACAGACCTAATCATGCAGGCATGGTTTCATTCGCTTTATCAACGACTCGGTATCTTTGTGCCGCTGATCATCACCAACTGCGCGATCATCGCCCGCGCCGAGATATTTGCCTCTCGCAACGGCGTTTTGCCGTCAGTGGCAGACGGATTGGCAACCGGTATCGGATTCGCGTTCGCCCTGTGCAGCCTTGGCGCTATTCGCGAGTATCTCGGCTTCGGTACACTGTTGCGCGATGCAGAGATTCTCTTCGGACCGGCAGCCGCCAGCTGGACTATCGAACCGGGCCTGAATCACGATGGGATGTTACTGGCGGTGCTACCACCCGGCGCTTTCTTCCTGCTCGGCCTGATGCTGGCAATGAAGAATCTGATCGATCAATCGAAAACGCGTGACTGAAAATTGCAATGATATTCTCCAACGATAGAGACAAATTGCGACAGCAATACCTTGATGTCTGGAACAAGGCCAACAACAGCCAAAAGCTTGAGCCACTCGAAGAAATCATTGCCGACGTGATCCGGGATCACCCGGAGTATCACACGCTACTCGACAGTGGGGCGGCGGCACTTCACTCCGAGTACTATCCCGAACACGGCCAGAGCAATCCCTTTCTGCATATGGGGATGCACATCGCCTTGCGCGAGCAAGTTGCCAGCGATCGACCACCGGGTATCGCTGATTTGACGCGAAAACTGCTGTTAAAGTATCGCGATAGCCACGAAATGGAGCACCAGATGATGGAGTGTCTGGGAGAGTCCCTGTGGAACGCACAAAGAAACCAGACGCAACCCGACGAACAAGCCTACATGGAAAACCTGCAGCGCCTGGCGCAGTAAGCTCCTTCAGGCACAGCGGCTTATCCAGATCGTCGCAGGCATTCGCGCAACAAAAGGTGTTTTATCTGCGGTTGCTGGTTGTGCGTCAGGCTTGATAATACTTTCGCAGCAGTATGGGCAGTGTATACATCGGCAACTGCCAAAGCCCCAGAAAAATTAAGAAGTTACTGCCCAACGACTCCCCTGTCAGCGCGGCGATGACACCGACATTTCGATAGGAGCACAGGATGGCTGCCGTAGAGGCGTCCCGAGAGCCGAGAAACGCAAGCGCCAGCCGGGTAATTATCTGTACCGCTATACTCAGACAAAACGAGAACAGCACATAGGTAAAAACCGTCCACGGATCATCGATCAGCAACGCCTGCACACCGTCCATCACCGCCAGACCAAAAATCATCAACAGACCGATAACAGCGGTTGGTACGTGCTTTCGAATCAGCGCATCCTGCGATTCGCTGATGATCTCTCGCAGCACATAGACCAGCGCAAACGGTACGACAATGAACAGCAGTACGCGCAACAGGTAACTGACCGGATTGATAACCGTATCCAGCCCCAGGCCGTATTGCATCGCCAGGTAGAGCGGTAGCGGCATCAGCAAGCTGCCGATCAGACCAACAACCAGCGCCAGCGCATCATTTAGCCCGAGCATCCGGGACAACGCGGTGGTAGCTGTTATCGAGCAAGAACACAGCGCAACCACGCCAAACACTAATAACTCGCTATCGAGATGCAGGCTGAACAGCAGCAGTGCGAGCAGCGGCAGAGCCACCAGTTGCCACAGCAGAATGATCCAGACGGCAATTCCGCGGAACGCCGCAACCGCGGCATCGCCAAAACTTACCTGCAGAATGGCAAATACAAACAACAAAAACACCATCGGCAACAACAGTGGCTTGCACAGCGACGCCAGCGCGGGAAAAGCGATGCCAAGAAAGATCGATGCGGCCAGAAAAACCAGCTGCTTGTTGGCGTTCAAGTCACCGCCGGTCCGGCAATACCTCGGCTAGTTGTTCTCTGTGCTCCAGAGTAAAAACTCGCCACGTTGCTTTTTGCTGGCAAGCTGCCACCAGTACTTCAGTTTTTCCAGTGCTTCGGCTTGCTCAACTTCAACACTCTGCCCCGTCTCAGTCTCAGCCTCTGACTCCGACTGCGATACAGGTACCGGCTGTGAAGCTGATTCAGTTTGGCTGGCGGGTGCCGACCCACCCTTCAACAGACCCAGTAAGCCGCCGTAGCTACGGCTAAACGCGGCCGTCGTCGACTGGCCCGTTCCCTGATTCAGCACTGAGACCGAAAAGTCGTTTTTGAATCGCGCCTGATTGACCAACTGTTTAGTGCCCGGGTCAGTGTGTTGAAACGAATAGACCGTATCGGGTGTGAGCGCCAGCTCGACTTTCTGGATGTCGCTGCGCACGAGTTCACCCGATAACTGACTACCCCAGTATTCGGCATACCCCACCTCGATCGTATAGCGGCCCGGCGCGAGGGTGTAAAAGTAAGGGTTAGTGCGTGGCAATCCAACCTTCACAGCGCTGCCATTGACTGATACAAGATCCAGTGAGCCAGGCAATTCAAGCGTCGCCATACCAGCCGCATCGGGTCGCTCCGGCTCGCCGAGCGATGCACATCCCGTCAGTGAGATCAGGCACAGCGCAAACAGCGTTTTGATGGTGAGACTCATGCCAAGGGCTCCCGGTGTTTTGTAAAATTCAAGGCGCGCTCTTAGCCTTTTGCCAGTACTGGTCAAGCACCGCCGCATCTGTACCGTCTACTGATTTACCACGTTTGCCAAGCAACTGTTCCATTACTCTGAATCGACGTTCAAATTTCGCTGTCGACTGTCGCAGGGTTTCTTCGGGCGAGTAACCGAGATGTCGTGACAGATTCACTACGGTGAAAAGCAGGTCACCGAGCTCTTCCTGAATCGCAACCGCATCAGTCGCTTCACGCGCCTGGTGAAGTTCTGCAAGCTCTTCGTGTACTTTATCGAACACACCGTCGATCGAAGTCCAGTCAAAACCTACACGGGCTGCACGTTTCTGAACTTTTTCAGCGCGCACCAGTGCCGGCAATGTCACTGCAACCCCATCCAGTGCCGAGACACTTCCAGTGCTGCGCTTTTGCTGCCTTTCCTCGGCTTTGAGTTGCTCCCAATGTGCTTTCTGCTCAGCGATTGAATCAAACTGCACATCCGAGAAAACGTGCGGATGACGGCGGATCATTTTCTCGCAGATCGCACCGGCGACAGACTCGAAATCGAACAAACCAGCTTCATCGGCCATTTGCGCATGGAAAACTACCTGAAGCAATAGATCTCCAAGTTCATCTCGGAGGTCGTCCATATCGCCGCGCGCAATCGCATCGGCGACTTCATAGGCCTCTTCCAGCGTGTATGGGGCTATCGTTTCGAACGTCTGATCGATATCCCAGGCGCAACCCTTGTCAGGATCGCGCAAGGTCGCCATGACCTCAAGCAATCTGGCTGCGTTTTCCATCCGTGCGGAAAAGCTGGCGACTAGAATTGCAGCCTGATTCCGAAGTGAACGTTGTCGTCCAGCTCGATTGTTTCGTTGCTTTCATCATCGACTTCCAGCAGGCGATAGCCGACGAACGCCTTGGCCTGCGGCACGATTTCAATCGATAACCTCGCGCCAATTTCAACCAGTGTCTCGGTATCGCCAAAGGTGGTGATGCCGGGTGTGAAGTAGCCTTCGACGGAGAGATCAATCGGGTTATACAAGGACGGGTACTGAATGCTGATGGCACCGCCGATCGCGACCGCGCCAACGTCTGCATCGGTGCTCACAGCCGGGTCGGGGTTGATGTCGTCGAGCTGGCCAAAATACAGCTTGGCACCAAAAGAAAGCTGATAGGGAACTCTGGCGTGCGTCTGTGTACCGACGGCTAGCAACTTGCCGTGCAACAGAACATCATCCAGTTCATTGTAGAAAAGCCCCATCGTCAACTGACCGCCTTCGTCTGTCAGTCGGCTAACCGGGCTGAATACTTCAAGGTTTGCAGTTTCATTGCTGAAGGACAAATCAAAACCGGCAGCCTGGCTTTGATAACTGGCAGCCAGCCCTACGAGCAAAAAGACAGGTAATTTTCTGTGCATGGAAATTCCGTTCGATTGAACCTGATCAACAGATCCGCAGTCCCGGCGACAACTGAAGCCTCTCAAGGGAGACGCGTAGATATGACAGTTGCTGCGTGTGTGCGTGTTGGGCAGCGGAAGCGGGTGCCGACTTCGCGGTGAATCGGCACTGATACAATCGTACCGGACTACCCAATCAACTGATACTCAAGTGACGCAAGATTCTTCATACAATTCTGTTAGAGATGAACGATTACCAAGACTGCAACGCTGGCTGGACACTCTGCCGATCGCCGTCACAGCGCTTGAACCTGCCAGTGCCGACGCCAGCACACGCCGCTACTTCAGGCTAACGAGTGCCGGCGCCAGCTTCATTGTAATGGACGATCCACCGGCAACTAACTCGATGGACAGGTTTATCGATATCAATCATCGGTTGGCACATGTCGGTGCCAATGTGCCTGAGATTTTTCACCATTGCGAAACTGAAGGGTTCATGGTGCTGCAGGACTTTGGCGACTGTCACTACCTGCAGGCGACACGTAGTAGCCACACCACCGAGGCGGCGCAACAATCCATCTATCAGCAGGCTTTAGACATGTTGATCACACTCCAGCAACGGGTGGACACCACCGCTTTGCCACCGTATGGGCACGAGCTGTTGTCGACAGAACTTGGGTTATTCAATACCTGGTACGTGGAACGCCATCTCGGTATGCGCCTCGATGCCCGTCAGGCTGACATCTTCGACGCCGTTGCCGGGCTTTGTATAGACACCTTTGACACACAACCCAAAAGCTTTGTGCATCGCGACTACCACAGTCGCAACCTGATGCTTACCGATGCTAATCTGCCAGGCATACTGGATTATCAGGATGCCGTTATCGGCCCGGTCACCTACGATGTCGTGTCACTACTGAAAGACTGTTACATCGACTGGCCGGCAGCCTTTATCGATCGCTTCATGTGCTGGCATCATGATCACGTCGCCGCCGACGTACCGATTGAACGCTACCGTTACTGGTTTGATATCACCGGTCTGCAACGGCACTTGAAAGTGTTGGGGATATTCACCCGGCTTTGGTATCGGGATGGCAAACAACAGTATCTTGCCGACCTGCCAGTCGTGTTGGGCCACATACGCAGCGTGACGACTCGCTATCCGGAACTTCGGGAGTTTGACGCCATGCTGAACGAGCTGCAGCCATCATGATCGCGATGCTGCTGGCTGCCGGCCGTGGTGAGCGCATGCGGCCACTGACGGACAACACTGCCAAACCACTACTCAGAGCGGGCGGGCAACGGCTTATCGAGTACCATCTGCATGCGCTGGCTCGTGCCGGCATCGACACGGTGGTGATCAATACCTGCTGGCAGGCACAGCAAATCGTCGAAGAGCTCGGCTCCGGAGAGCGCTATGGCCTGGAGATTCAGTACAGTCACGAGTCGACCGCGCTGGAGACTGCCGGTGGCATTGTCAATGCCATCCAATTGCTGGGCGAACAGCCGTTCTTGCTGATCAGTGCCGATGTTTGGGGCAATTTTCAGTTCGACAGGATTGTGCTGGAGCGTGATGCACAGGCGCACCTTCTGTTGGTGGATAACCCACCACACCATCGACAAGGGGATTTCTCACTCGATGGAAGCCTGGTCACTTTCGACACAGGACCTCGCTACACCTATTCCGGCGTGGGTCTGTTTCGGCCTGATGTGTTCCGCGGTCTGACCCCGGGATTCCGTCCGTTACGCGAGATATTGACCAAGCTCATCGACAAGCAAACACTGACCGCTTCAGTTCACTCAGGCCACTGGTTTGATATAGGAACACCGCAAAGACTGACGCAACTGAATAACTTTCTGGAGCGTGAGCGCTCGACCTGACGGTCACAAACGATGTCGCTGTGCGGCCGTTCGACGCTACTGCCGGGTCACGTGTATCCGACTTCATGTTCGAGCATACAATCACCGTCAAACACGAATCGACCCGCCACCACCGCCCCCTCAAGCACACGCGGCAGCCAGATCGCATCGTCGGCCCACATCTCGTCATAGGGAATCGATTGCGGCGCAAACCACAGCGGTAGCGCTTCATCCGTTTCAGTGGGTTCGCCGTCGTAGCTGTCGGCCAGGAACACGTGGACGTGAATGGAGTAATCGTCGATAAACTGGAATTTCAACTCACCGTGCGGTGCTAGATTTAGCGGCGTGATGTGCAGCTCTTCCTGCACTTCACGCACGGCACACTGATGGGGCGTCTCGCCCGGGTCGAGCTTACCGCCCGGGCCATTAATTTTGCCCGCTCCCAGTCCACGCTTCTTTCGTATCAGCAGCACTCTGTCGTGCGCACACACAAAAACCAGCGTCGCGTGGTGGACTGGTACCCAGTCCTCGCCCATTCGGGCAAGCGACCACTGCGTATTACTCAAGGGAATAACCGAGCCACTGCCATCGGCCGACTACGATGGGGTTGGCAGCCGGGGTGGACTATCGTTGTAGCCGCAGCGTCGTGGCGATGGACTAGTTGTAGCCGCGCACAAACGACGCGTTCTCTTCGTCGTTGTCAGCGCGTCTGACAGGCTTGCTGGCATTCAGCCAGAGCTTTCGGTCCAGACGATCACGACCGTTGACCGGCCTGGCTCTGACCGGACGCGCTACTTTGGTTTCGGTGTTTTTTATTTTGTCCATCACATCGGTACCTGGTATCACATTCGGGTTTGCGAAGTGGCCTGCGCCATCAGGCGCTCCAAGGGGTTAGATGGGCGCCTCAAGCAGGGGCGACCGCAGGGCGAATTAAGATCGGAATGCCATTGCATTTCAACGACTGAAACGGAAATTTCCAGATCGTAACCAGCCTGTTCAAGGCTTCATTCTGGCACATGCGCCGGCCACTATCTGCCTCAATACGCCGCTCAACTTCCCACAAAGGTACAATGCAGGCCACCTGGTTCCGCCAATCACACAATTTAACGATTTCAGAGCATGTCCAACACCATCACCCAGTTCCTGCAGCAGCGTCGTTCGGTCGTCGCCAAGAAAATGCTCAACGATGCACCCAGCTCCTCGGATCTGGAGACGATTCTTAACTGCGGCTTGCGAGTTCCAGACCATTCTAACGTTCAGCCATGGCAAATCGTCGTCATCAGCGGTGATATGCGCCGCAAATTCGGCGAGCAGGTGGTGGTGCCCGCAGCTAAACGCCGTGCGGCGGCCGAGAACCAGCCGTTTTCGGATGTTATCGAACAAATGGAATCGGCAAGGTTTGAGCGCGCCGGTTGCGTGCTCGCCGTGCTTTGCACACCCACGGTGCCGCACAAGATCCCGCTGTGGGAGCAACAGTTGACCAGTGCAGCTGTTTGCATGCAGCTGCTCAATGCTGCCCAGGCGCTCGACTACGCCGCACAGTGGATCACCGAATGGCTCGCCTATGATGCGGATATCATCCGGGCGCTCAATGGCGACCCGCAGCGCGATCAGATTGCCGGGTTCATTTACATCGGCGCCAAACAGGAGCAACCCGCCGAACGCGCCAGACCAGAACCAGCAAGCAAGATCAGCTATTTACAACTCTAGCGCGACGCTGCCAGTACAACGCGCTGCAGAACATCAGTATGCCCAGCGTGACAAAGCCAATCGACCAGCCAATCAAATGCCCGCCACTGAGCCAGGCAATCGTCGCCGCAAACGCTGCGCCGCCAATGTAGCTGATCAGCCCGAACAGTGCCGCGGCCAGGCCAGCGCGCTCACCATGCGGATCCAGCGCGAGGCTCACAAAGTTTGAATAGACGATCAGGTAGGCCATGTTGAACACGAACATCAACGCGCTCAGGCCAGCCAGCGACAAGCTATGCGTCAGGCTGGCGACAAGAATCACTGCCGCGGTCACGGCAATGACCGTCGAAGCAAGCAACGCACTGGGCAAAACGCCAATCAATGCGATCAAGCGATGGTTGATAATCTGGCCCACAATGATACCGATCGCTGAAAGCGCAAACAGGGTCGCGAACAAACTGCTGCTGGCGCCCAGATCGCGTTCGTAGACGATTGGCGCTTGCGTGAGAAACGAAATAATCGTCGCGCTGCAAATGGCAGAGGCGAAAATAAAATAGCGCGACTGCCGATCACGGAAAATGGCTGTGGCATCCTGATAAATGCCAAACCAGCCCGTCCTTCTGCGATGTTCGGGCGCCAGGGTCTCCGGTTGTTTTGCCGTCGCCCAGATCATCAGCACACAAAAAGCGAACAGAAAGCCAAACAGCGCCCGCCAGCCCGCCAGTTCATTAATCAGGTAACCCAGCAAGGGTGCGATCATGGGTCCGAGGGCGAAAAACATACTGGCGATTGCCATGTTCTGCGCCAATTCGTCACCGCGAAACCGATCGCGTATCATCGCCCGGCAGACAACCGGCGCAGCGGCGGCGCCAAACCCCTGGATCACCCGCGCGCCAAGGATCGCCGTAATCTGGCTCGACAATGCAACGACCACCGTACCAACCATATACAACGCGAGGCCGATAAAAATTGCCCGGCGCCTGCCAATCCGGTCGGCCAGCACGCCGAACAATGGATGGGCCAGTCCCAGCCCCAACATATATGCCGGTACCGCCAACTGGATCTGCTGCGCCGGTACGCCCAGATCAAGACTCATATCCAGAACCGCCGGCAGCAGAATATCGGTCGAAAAAGCCGAGATACTCAACATCAACCCGCAGTAGAGTCCAAACCAGGTAAAGCGCATGCAGCAACCGGAATATGAGAAAGAGGCCGCACTGTACACGACCATGACCTTGAGTCAGCAACTTTATTGCTGGCGGTCTAAGCGGTGAGTGAGCACGACAACCCGTGGCAGACCACGGGCTCAAAACCGATCTACGATAACCCCTGGATCGCCGTGCGCGAAGATGCCGTGATCAACCCGGGCGGTGGCCACGGAATCTATGGCATCGTCGAGTTCAAGGGGCTTGCCATCGGGATTATCCCGGTCGACGAACACCGTCATACCTGGCTCGTCGGTCAGTACCGCTACGCCATCGATGAATACTCCTGGGAGATGCCGATGGGCGGTTCGCCGCTGGCAAACGACCCTCTTGACGGCGCACAGCGCGAACTGCAGGAGGAGACCGGCCTGACTGCCGGCACGTGGCGTCACCTGATGAAAGTACACACATCTAATTCGGTGACCAACGAGACCGGTCACGTCTATCTCGCTACCGATCTGCAGCAAGGCCATGCCACACCGGATGAGACGGAACAACTCGCCTTGCGCCGACTGCCGCTGGACGAAGCATTCGAAATGGCTGTAGACGGATCGATTACAGACTGCATTACAATTGCAGGACTGCTGCGTCTGCAAAACGATATCCTGCACCAGCGCATAGAACTTTAACCTTGCAGCACTGACGCCACCGACCATCGACGCGCTGCACTCGAAATCCCGCAACAGACAACCCGGATTGAAGTGACCATGACAAAAAAAATAATTATTGATACGGATCCGGGGATCGATGATGCACAGGCGCTTTGCTACGCCATCGCCCACCCGGAACTCGAACTACTGGCATTGACTTGCATCTATGGCAATGTATCGGTTGATCTCGCCACACAAAACGCACTGCGTCTGTGCGATCTGACTGGCGTTGGCATACCGGTGGCGCGCGGAGCAGACGCACCACTCCAGATCAGCCCTCACCCGGTCGCCGACTTCGTGCACGGCAAGAATGGTTTTGGCAACGTGCCACTCAAGCAATCGGCAAGGCTGCCGGATTCCCGATCTGCCGCAGCTCTGATTGTTGATCTGGTTCGGGAGCATCCAGGGCAGATCAGTCTGGTGCCGATCGGGCCACTGACTAACATTGCACTCGCTCTGCAGTTGGCGCCGGATATCGTCGACCTGGTGGACGAGGTCATCATCATGGGTGGTGCCGTCGATGTTGCGGGCAACGTGTCACCATTTGCAGAGGCCAATATCTGGAACGACCCGCACGCAGCCAATCAGGTGCTCACGGCAGCATGGCCGGTAACCATTCACGGACTGAACGTGACACACCAGGTCATTTTCACACCCGACTATCTAGACAAGCTGGCGCAGCAGTCACCGCAGTGTGGCGGTTTTCTGCGCGATGCCTCCCGCTTCTACAGTGATTTTTATCGCGAGCGCAATGGATTTCATGGCTGCTGCCCACACGACCTGCTGGCGATTTGCTATGCGGCCAACCCCCATTGGTACGACACCAAAACAACGAATTTTCGCGTTGTGACTGAAGGCGAGCAAGTGGGCAGGACTGAATCAGTTGATGGGGAATCGACAGACAAACGCTATGCGACTAACGTAAAGGTTGAAGCCTTGCTAGAAGACTATCTGACGGTCACAGGCTCGCTGCACTAAATTGCATGCTGTTTCAATCAAAACAGTCGGCCGCTATCGCTTGCAAGGCATCATAAACACCGGGGCAGGCTGCAACGATCTGCCCACCCTGGGCGAGCATCCGGGTAGGGTCAACAACCTGAATACGCCCACCCGCCTCCTCGATCATCAACAGGCTGGCGATACAATCCCACGGATGCATATGCGGTTCCAGATAGCCGATCAGTCTGCCCGCCGCCACGTAAGCCAGCATCAAAGCGCCAGAGGCACTGCGGAAAAATACCCCGCCATCATTCAGTAAACGCTCGATGGCGCCCAGCACCATCGAGTTGGGCTGACGCCGATTGTATCCGACGCCAACCGACCCTTCAGAGAGACTGCATGAATCGGAAACGCGAAGCGGCCTGCCGTTAAGCCACGCGCCCTGGCCCCGCACCGTGGTCCATACTTCCTGTGCACAGGGATCGACGATGACGGCAACCACCGCCTGACTCTGATAAGTACCCGCCAGCACGATGCACCAGTGCGGTATGCCGCTGACAAAATTTGCCGTGCCGTCAATCGGGTCGATCACCCAGCTAAAATCAGATTTTGCGTCTACATTGCCAAACTCTTCGCCGATGATGCCATCATCAGGAAATGCCTGCCGCAGCGCTTGTCGAATGACCTGCTCTACCTCGCGATCAGCCTCGGATACGAAATCCTGAATGCCTTTTTTCTCGATCGTGAGATGATCGAACCGATCAAAGTACTCACGCGCAACAGTGGCTCCGCTGTTGGCAATCTGTACCGCTGTGTCGAGCCGGCTTTGTAGATCATGCATCATCTGTTAACCCCAACGACTGCGCCGCATTCACTAGCGCGCCGCCTTTAATAATAACTCGACATTGCGACGCCCCTCGACGCCGGGTACTGCTATGCGATCGCGGCCCTCGATGGCATCAACAAAGTTTTGCACCTCTCCCACGTAGGGGTTTTTCACGTCGAATTCCAATGGCGCGTTGTTAATCGTTATGGTACCGCCACCAGTGGGCCCCAGTGTCCCCTCGGCAATGACACTTGCCTGAGTACAATGCAGTTCGAATCGCGATGTGGCAGAGAACATCACCGATGTGGTGATGTCGGCGATCGCCTTGTCGCCAAACTGCAAAGACACGCTGGCCGTTTCGTCGTGCGGGCCACCGTAGGTGCTTTTGTCGACGACGCTGCCCAGTCGCGTCACCTCGCCACAGACCGGCAGCAGCATCCAGCGCATCAGATCGATACAGTGCGTGCCCACCCCGGCAAGGCTCCACCATCGCCCCAGCTTGTCGTGCGCGCGCCAGTTGCTGTTGTCATCCGCCTGCCAAGTCCACAGTGCACGCGCATAGCGCGGCTCGCCGAGTGTGCCATCGTGCAACATCGACGCTATTTTCCGATGGCCGTCGTGCCAGCGCAGGTGGTACGCCAGCCCGAGCTCAACTTTTTCCTGGTTGCATACGTCGGTAATCTCCCGGGCATCCTCCGCTGTCGTTGCCATGGGCTTTTCCAGCAATATGTGTTTACCGGCTCTGGCAGCGGCAATCGCCTGACTGGCATGCAAGGCGTCTGGCGTGGCGATGATAACCGCATTGAGACTGGGATCTTCCAGCATGGTATCGAGCGAGTCAAAAGCACTCACCGGTGCGCGCGCGCCATGCTGTGCGGCAAATTCTGCAGCCCTTTTTGCATCGCGACTGAGCACACTCCAAAGGCGCGCGCCGCGCACGTGCTCAAGCGCTGGCGCCAATTGTGTGTGGGCGATCCTGCCAGTGCCGATTATCCCGATGTTAAGCGTCATGAATCAAATCCCGAACCAGTGTTAAGGTGACCTACTATACCCAATTGCCCTATCGCTGCGCGGCAAATGCACGCGCACCGAGCTGGCCTCAATCGATCGAATATTCAAGATCGCCGGGCGTTTCGCTCACAGCACTCGCCAACCGTCCCTTACCAGTACCCGTACCATGAAAAGTCTCGCACGCCACAGCCACTGGATATTCGATATGGACGGCACCCTGACAGTGCCGGTACACGATTTCGATGCGATTCGCCGCGAGCTGAACATCGAGTTGGGCAAGCCGATACTCGAAGCCATCGCCGAAATGCCGACACACGAGGCAGATAGAACCCGTGCAAAACTACACGCGCTGGAAATGGAGCTGGCTGCCAGCGGTGTCGCGCAACCAGGCGCGGTGGATTTCCTGTCGCGATTGCAGCAACGCGGTTGTACGCTCGGGATTCTGACACGCAATGCCGGCGACATCGCTCACGCAACACTGGCGGCAGCCAAGCTTGCAGATTTTTTTCAGCATGACCACGTCGTCGCGCGCGATGACTGCCCACCGAAACCGGATCCGGCGGGAATTGAGATGTTGCTGGCCAAATGGCAGGCCAGCGCCGGCGATGCAGTAATGATCGGCGACTATGTGTTTGATATCGAGGCAGGTAAACGGGCCAGTGTCACTACCGTACACTTTGACACCGAAGCGACTTTCAACTGGCCACAATGGACTGACGTTGCAGTGTCCAGCTACGCCCAACTGGATCAACTGCTGGATAGCTGAAGCACCGCACACCCGGCATCCGCCAAGGCCGATGCTGGTTTATCGTTCAGCAGTCGCGAGATACGACAAAGGATTCATTTAGAAACCACAGACCGCCGTGTTTTTCCAGCACCTGACGGGTCGCTTGCAGATACTCTCCGCGGCTCATCACCTCGGCAATTCTATGATCCTCTATTTGCGCCACATACACCGCCGCATTCCACGCGGCCAGTAAAGTGGAAGTTCCAATGTGGGACAATTCTTCGGGCAGTGCGTGCAAGTGATACTTGAACAGCGATCCCTCGTCAGCATAACCGCTGCAGCTCACATCGCCGCTTGAGCCCATGTAGGTCTTTAGCGCCTCGATGATGTCATGCCGGGGAGTGCGAAACGGATTCTCCTCCGGCCAAATATTGCGAATGATCTCCATCCCCGGGTCGTAGCCGGTTGATTGAACGACAACCATTCTGCCATTGGCTGACAGGCTGGATGCCAGTGGCGCCACCACAGTCCGCACTTTCATCTCTGCCGGCTGCCTGGATCGATACGGTTGCGCGCACAGAACGAGATCATAGCCCTCGGTCATGGGCCCGTGATCGGGAATCACCGCGTCGAGTACAAACTCCTGATCCTCTCGATAGAGCACGATCATGGACGGGTGAACATAAAGCGGGTTACCGGTTTTTTCACTCGCGCGGGTCTGCCATCCCTCGCGCAGGATTTCAGTCAGGTCTCTGAGCTGAGCGTCGAAATGTTTGGCGGTATTGCCCTTCAGCGCAATATCCCAACGCTTTAGCGACTGTTGATCCTCTGGGCGCTGCGGATAGAGCTCCGGTGCTTCGGCATAGCGCATGTTGGTCAGCACCAGCACCATCTGCGGATGCTCGGCAAATCGGTCGGCCATCTTCTCCAAACCGAGCCGCACGTCTTCCATACTGATTTCCTTGCCGGCAACCAGAAACGGAATGTCCGGGAATTGATGATGCATTGCCCGCAACACATGTGACAGCACGGTGGCATCACCCATGCCGGCATCGAACACTCTCATCGCGGGAGGGCGTGGTTTGAGCCGATCAAGTTCTTCGTTGATCCTTTTGGCGATTGCCCATTTCTCGCTGGTCGTTGTGACGAACAGCAGATATTTTTCACGATTATCAAAAAATCGAAACGGCTCATTGCCGTTATTGACCGGCTCTGACATGGACACACCTCCAGGTTAGATAATGCAAGTGTCAATGGCGACTCATCGAGGCACAGCCGAGTTCCCCAGCCACCAGACACCAATGCGATGTTTAGATCAACCGCTGGTATAAAGCATAGACCGAGGTAGCTGTGATATTGTTCGAGACACTATACGATGTGGTGATACCAAGGATACCCATGACCGCCGATCAGCAGAAGAGAATTTCCGACGCGCTGGAGCAACTGCTGGAGGCCATTGACGACCCCGAAGCCCGTGTCATGGTGGTAGCCGAGTTTCCACAGGGCGCAATGGAGGACGGCAATTTGATGGGGGAGATAGTCACCGCGAACTTCGATTGCTCAATCTGTATGGTAAACATGCTGGCGAGCGCTATAGTGCAGGTGAACGACAGCAACCACGAGCAAAGCCCAGAGCATTTGCACTAGGTGACTCTAATAGTTTTTGAGTAATGGTGGCCCGGAGACGGGCTGGAGATTGGTCGGTGTGAGAGGATTCGAACCTCCGACCCCTTCGTCCCGAACGAAGTGCGCTACCAGGCTGCGCCACACACCGACAACCTACAACTGTAGCAGAGGTTTTCCCGAGCACGCAAGCCCTGCCAGGTATTTTGCGTATGCCGTCTCCATGTCCAGCCGTCGGCAAGCATGGCGCCTCGGCCCCCAACTGTCTATCCAAAAGGCCCTCTTGCAACCGTAGCGAATATGCTCAAATTTTTCGAGAATCTGGTGTCGGCATTCCCCGACGCTGAGCCTGACCAGCCACCGGCCGGCCTGGGTGCATTCATCCGCCACTACACCCGAGGCATGGAATGGCCACTGCTGGCGATGGCGCTGTGCACCGCGTCACTGGCGGTGCTGGAAGTCATGCTGTTCGGATTCCTCGGCCAACTGGTGGACTGGCTGGTGGACAAAAATCCGGACACGCTCCTCTCCGAAGAGGGATCAACGCTGTTGTTGATGGCTGCGGTGTTGCTGCTGGTAATGCCACTTCTGGCACTGTTACATACGCTGATCACGCACCAGACATTGCTGGGCAACTATCCAATGGCCATCCGCTGGGCCGCACACCGCTATCTGCTAAAGCAAAGCGTTTCATTTTTTCAGAACGACTTCGCCGGCCGGATTGCCACCAAAGTTATGCAGACGTCACTCTCCATTCGCGAGGCAGTGATGAAACTGCTGGACGTGTTTGTGTATGTACTGGTGTATTTCACCTCGATGCTGATCATGATTTGGCAGGCCAATACCTGGCTGATGCTACCGATGCTGGTATGGCTGATTGTCTATATTCTGGTGCAGACCTACTTCGTGCCACGGCTCAAAAGGGTATCGGCAGAGCAGGCAGATGCGCGATCACTTATGACCGGCCGAATAGTCGACAGCTATACCAACATATCGACAGTCAAGCTCTTCTCGCACTCGAAGCGCGAAGCACAATACGCCAAAAACGGTATGCAGGAATTTCTGCAGACCGTATACCGGCAGATGCGCCTGTCATCTGGTATTACGCTTTGCATTGAGTTGCTCAACTACCTGCTGATATTCGCCATCGCTACGCTCTCCATCGCGCTATGGATGCATCAATCGATCAGTGTCGGCGCCATCGCGATCGCGATAAGTCTGGCACTGCGGCTGAACGGCATGTCGCACTGGATCATGTGGGAGGTCTCCGCACTTTTTGAGCATCTCGGCACGACCGTCGATGGCGCCTCGACCCTGGCGCAGCCACGCGATATTCTCGACAAGACCAGCGCACAACCGCTCACAGTCGAAAAGGGCAGTATTGAATTTCAATCCGTTGGATTTAATTACGGTAAAAGTGAACGCGTACTGCAGAACCTGGATTTGTCGATAGGGCCTGGCGAAAAGGTTGGGCTGGTTGGCCGGTCCGGTGCCGGCAAGTCAACACTGGTCAATCTACTGCTGCGATTTCACGACGTTGAAGCCGGCAAAATTCTGATCGATGGACAGGACATTCGCGAAGTAACACAGGATAGTGTTCGCGCCAGCATTGGGGTCGTCACCCAGGATACCTCACTGCTGCATCGAACCGTGCGAGAGAATATTCTGTATGGCAACGCGAATGCCACTGACGATGCGATGATTGACGCGGCCAAACGCGCTGAAGCACATGAGTTTATTATGCAGCTTAGCGACCCGAAGGGCGGACGCGGCTATGATGCACAAGTCGGTGAACGAGGTGTGAAGCTATCCGGCGGTCAAAGACAACGCATTGCGATTGCCAGAGTTCTGCTAAAAGATGCATCCATACTGGTTCTCGACGAAGCCACATCGGCACTGGATTCAGAAGTTGAAGCGGCTATACAGGCAAGCCTCTATTCACTGATGCAGGGCAAGACGGTAATCGCCATCGCACATCGATTGTCGACCATCGCCGCGATGGATCGTCTGATCATCATGGACGAGGGGCAGATTGTCGAGCAGGGAACACACGATAGTCTGCTGGCAGAAAACGGCCTGTACGCAAGTTTATGGGCAAGGCAGACAAGAGGGTTTCTTGTCCTGGACAATGACACAGGCGACAACCCCTAATCGGGCATGTGCCGCAAGCTGTGTTCGATCTGTGCAAGGTGTGGCACGTCGGCGGGTGCCCAACTGACCTGATCGAATAGATTCGGTGCGAGCCATCGCTCGCAGTCGTGAACTGAAAGCTCAATATCTCCGGCCCACTGCGTGACCAAATAAACGCAAAGCAAAATCGACTTGTCGCTATCGCTATGCCGGTGGCAGCCAAGAAAATTCCCGGGGATTATGCAGATCGCAAGCTCTTCTTGCAGCTCACGTCGCAGGCAAGCTTCCCTGCTCTCACCCGGTTCTACTTTACCGCCCGGCAACTCCCAATAGCCACCCATCGGTTGACTGGCAGCGCGTCTCAACGCCAGTAATTTCCCATTGCGGCAAATTGCTGCTGCGGCCACTTCAATCTGTGGCCGTTCACCCTCGATTGTGTTCAATCGATCTCGTCGAGCAGATCAATTTCATCCTGTGGTGGTATCACCGGAATGTCATCAGACAAGGGATCTGATGCGTATGGCTGTTCGGATTCGGGGCTGGGGACATAGTCAACCTTGTCGCAATCGGCGACCAGACACCGGCGATAGGCCAGGTAGGCATCGCGCGCAAAGGTATAGGGATCGAGCGCAGCCTGATCGAGCAATGCGGTTTTGGACAACATTTGTTCGCGCTCATTGATCAATCGCATGGCCATCATTTCGGTGACCAGGTCCTGACCGGCGGAAGCCTCGCTGACAGCGCCCAGCGCTTCTACCTGAAGCCAGGTATCAAGCGCGGTTCCAGTGGCGCTGCGCAGTGTTCTTGGCCCCAGTAGAGGCAATACGATATAGGGCCCTTCCGGTACGCCCCAGTGACCAAAGGTCTGGCCAAAGTCTTCATTGTTTTTCTCGATATCCAGCATCGTAGCGACATCGATCACACCACCTATGCCTACCAGGGTATTGAGCGCGACCCGCGCAGAGTCATCCAGGGCCTGATCCAGCTTACCCTGCAACGTTGAATTGGCCAGCACGCCAATGTCATCGATGTTGCTGAAGAAATTGCGAATACCCAGCTTGACGATTTCCGGCGTGTGTGCGCGATATTTTTCTGCCGCTGGTTTAATGGCGATGTCATCAATCTGGCGGTTGAGATTGAACATCCAGCGGTTGTACTTCTCCAGTGGATCCCAGACCTCAGCGGAGACAGGCTCCGCGGGCACAGTCACCTGCCCGGCCAATTGCGTGTCATCCGCGATTGACGACAAAGGCATGACGAGCGCAAGTAGCGCGATGCGGAGCAACTTCATGATTGCCATCCTGTTGTATTTTCAACCATTATACATAGTATGAGTACCCCATCGCCGAATACAAGTACCCGCCGGTCACTACATGGCAACCAACCCGGCTGACAATACATTAGTTTACAAACAAAGCTGCCAACGACCTGGCAAAGATCATTTTATAAGCAAGCTGCCGAGAGAGACCTTATGAGCACGCCGTCAAAACCGTCTGGAACCGGGTTGCTAAGTACAATTAGAAGTGTTGCCGCAGCTGCTTTCGGCGTTCAGTCAAACGCAAATCGCGAGCGAGATTTCAAACAGGGTAAAGCCTCTCACTTTATTATTGCGGGCATCCTCGGCACGGTGATTTTCCTGTTGCTAATTGGTTTGCTGGTAAAAGTTGTCATCTCTTTACACAGTTGATTTTTTGACGTCGTTTTTTTGGCCAGCACGCTGTATCCGAGGGAAAATCAAGCACAATTTCATGCGCAGTTACAGCGTTCACAATAAATTTTAACGCACTGATTTTCATTCAGTATTTGCCCAATCAATTAAGCCAGAAGGGCATACTTGAGTAAACGACCATCCATTTGAACAGGGGCCGATAAAGGATTCATTTAGGCAACCGTTACGTATGTAGAGTCAGTACTTAAACATACTTACATAGTCGGTTGAATAATATGCGATTACTATCACTCGCGGTTTTGGGTTTACTCTTGGGCATAGTCTATTGGGTAGGCGCAACCGTATATACTGACAGAATAGAGCAAGACATTGCTCAGCGCTCGAATATCGTCCTGGCCAAATACCAACCCGATGTTTCAATTGATGTTGACGGCCGAGACGTCACACTTCTGGGCACTGTCGACTCAGATCAGAAATCCAGCGAAATCGAACAAATCGCTGACAATGTCTGGGGGGTTCGCAAAACTGCCAATCGCCTGGACGTCGTCGAACCCGTTCCTGTGCGCACTTTCGACTTCAAGGGCCGCTACACCGAGGGTGACCTGAAGCTGACTGGCCTGGTCGATAGCGAAGAGGTCATCGACCTGCTGGATGCAATCCCCGCTGCCTTGCCACTCGATACAAATATCGAACGCGACGACATTGAGATCGGTGCCGAGCCGCTGGCATTCAGCCCGCAGAAAGTTGAAACCGGTATCGCCGCTTTGACTCAGTTGAGCAAAGGTGATCTGCACATCACGGACAAGTTCTTCGTGCTGAAGGGCGTTGTGAGCGACGCTGATCGCCGCACTGCGATAGAACAACTGATCGACACCCGCCGGCCGGTACTCGAGCCGCTTGAGGTGATGCTGAATATTACTGTCGACCCGTATCTGCATGTAACCCAGGAATGCCGCGAGGCGATTTTCACCACCATGCAGAACAGTACTCTTAATTATAAGGTCGATCACTACAACATCGAAGCACAGTACAACGACAAGCTCGACGCCATTGCGTCTGTCGTCAACGGTGTTTGCGTCAATCAAATCAGTCAGATTCTGGTAGAAGGCCACGCAGACGTCACTGGCGGCGAAGGCTACAACCAGGGCTTGAGCGAGCGCCGATCTGACACCGTTCGCAGCCACCTGGCCGGACTCGGAATTTCAGAAGATCTGGTCGCTGCGTTTGGCTACGGCGAGTTCCGCCCGATTGCGAGCAACGAGTCGATCGAAGGACGCGCCAAGAATCGCCGCGTTGAGATCCACCTTTCAACCGAACCGGCATCGGCCAGCTCCGAGGAGTCGGTAATCTCAACAAACTCTGCCGACTAACCAGATAACTACCAGGAGCTACCCAGCATGATTTATCTTATCACCCAGGTACTGGCGCTGTTGGCAATCGCCTCGATCCTCAGCGGCATATTCGGCTGGTTACTGCGCCGATTCAAGGCAGCCAAAGCCGAATCGATGCTGCGCCAGCGGCTGCGCCGATCAGAGCAGTCCATACCGCCAATCAAAGATGCACTGGCACAGGCGCATGACGACCTCGATCGTCAGGACGCCGATATCGCGGCACTGCGACGTGAACTGGCCGAACGCGATCAGTCTGCAGCCGACGCTGAGCGTCGCCAGCGAGAACTGGAGCAGCAGATCAAGGATAGCCTGGCTGCATCTGCCAGAGCCCAGGCCGACAAGGATGGCCTGCTCAAGGACATCAACGCGCTGCGACTGGCAGACAACTCCGCACAGGGGTCAATGGCAGAGAAAGACGCGCAGATTGCCGATGCCAGCCAAAGGCTCGACGGGTTGAACCGAGAGCTCGCCGCACAACAGGCAGAGCGCGCTCGTCTTGAACAACAAGGCGCAAACGCCGAGGCTGATATTGCCGCACTGCGACGGGAAATTGCTGATCTGCAAAAGGCACTGGCCGACGCGCAAGCCGACGCTGCACAGAAGATCAACTCACTCGAGACAAAAGCTGCCGAGCTGAACGATGCGCGGGAAAAACAGAAGTTCGCCGCGATGGAAGCCAACACAGCACGCGCTGATAACGAGCGCAAGTACGGCGACCTAAAGCGCGACTTCGACGCACTGCGAAAGACCGATTCGGACACGCGCCAAAAACTGGCTGATGCCGAGCGAGCAAACGCCGCCGCGACTGATCGTGCAAACGATGTTCAGCGTCAGCTTGCCGACCTGGAAAAGGCCATGGCCCGTGAGGGTGAAGCGCAGGACGAAGCGAGAGCTCAACTTGAAAAAGAAATTGCCGGCTTGCAGGCAGAGCTTAATCAGAAAAGCGAGCAGTTGGCTGACGCGACCAGTAAAGGAGCTGATCTCGGCGAGCAACTGGCTGACTATCAGTCTCTCGAAGCCGAGTTGCGCGCACGCATCAGCAAGCTTGAGATGCTGCTCTCTGAAGAACGACGCATGGCCGGCCAGAGCTTGCTCGCACGCATCGTCGAGCTTGAGTCAATGCTTGAAGCTGAACGTCAAAAAGCCGAAGAATTACCGGAGATTCCGGAAGTCAGCGACGTTAAGGTACGAGCACAGATCAATCGCTCATCAGCTGTGAATGCGGCGCGACTGAAAAAATCAGGCTAGCGCCAAACGCGACAAAGCAGTACCCAAACGCCGGCACTCGTTGCCGGCGTTTTTGCGTTATCACGTTGTATTTTGTCGGGTTTAGCGCTGGCGAGTCTAACGGTTAACTGACGACAACCCGGCCCGTCGCAATGCCGACATGGCAAGCGTCAGTCCTTTCTTGCGAGTAGCCCAACAGCATCGCGAAGTTTGTCCGCGCCTGCGCCGTCAATCAGGTGCACGTCTCGTTTCTCGTCCGTATTGTCGTTGGCCGTCCACTCCGGTGCCAATTCCCATGTCTTCCAGTCGTCACCGACACTGGCACCACTGGCTAGTCGATTGGCTGCCGGTGCCAGATTGATCCGCGTTTCACGGTACTGCCCGATTTGGGTCAAAGACCCGTTATTCAGGCGATCGATAAATTCATTGCTCATCGAATATTCTCCAAAGCCGGATGCTGTTGGCAAGCAAGCACGCAGCGATAGACCGCTAGGTGATTGCTACCCGGATCGGAAAAACCGGTCTGCACAACTCACGTGCCTTCCCGAGCCTACTGTTGCAGGCGTGCGCAAAACCTGCGCACGCCAACGAACACTGTAAGCGATTCCGGTAATTGCAGCATTGAAGTGCTTCGACATTTCGACAAAACCAGTGATTTACCATTGCCCGGCGCCGCAGTCTTACGTGAATCCATTCACAGCGCATCGTATGGGAGTGATAACGCGTTCAGAACAAACCGCATGTCAATCAAGGTAAGGTTCCGAGCCCAACCACTGCACCACGCCGGTGAAGGACGTGCGGCCAATGAACAGAATTCTACCGTTGACAATCGCGGCAACCGCGCTGGTTTTCAGCTTCAAGGGTTATGCTGCCGATGACAGCTGCAATACCTACGCGAGCGGTTTTACTGAAAACGCTGAAACCTATTTCCACCTGGATACAGGTAGCGGGCTGAACGGCCAATCAGATGAGCGCGTTACTGATCTTGCCGAGCGTTTGCAAGGCAAATGGCGCGGCCACTCATCGGCGATCAATTGTGTAGGGCACTACCTCGAAAGTACTGCGCAAAAGACAGACTACGCCGTTGAGGCTGAAGTGATTCACAAATTCAACGGCGCGTTGAAACTGGAGGCAGAACAATCCGGCAGCCGCAGTGTCAAATTGACAAAGCTATTTTTGGCGCCTGAGCTAAAACGACAAAATGCGCCAGACTGGCGACACTACTCAATCGAGTTTCTGTCTCCAAATCGAATGAGGTTTAATCACAAATATCGCGCGAGGAGTGGCGTTACCGATCCCGGTGTCCCGAGCTTCTTTCCGATGGCACTACAGTTTCCAGCGCGAGCCGAGTGTACAGAGTATTTTCACCGCCGATCTGTTAACCGCCCAACTGACGTACTGACTGACGCGCTGTGCAGCCCGACACGACTGATTCATGAAATAAAAGAGATTGAATTACAGGAGGATCAGTTGACCGTTCACCATCGACTGTTCATGAACGGGCTTTTTGTATCCCAAGAAAAGTGGATGCTGAACAGAAGCTGACCTGCCCAGCCTGCCCGCGCTGGTTCTGGCGGGCGGGCGCCGTGGTTAATTCGACCCAGGCGGGATCACACCGAGCAGCGACTTGTGAATAAAGCCTGTGATCGATGAATCGTCGTTGACACCGATCTGCAGCCAGTCTCCACGGCGATCAAATACGGTGACGGTGCTACCAATCTCCAGCGATGTGAGTATCTGGTCGCGAGTGGAGGGCCCTGACCGAACGTTGCTGTACTGCCGTTTAACCTGCAGCACCGGATAGTTGACCGCATCGTTCGTCGCACTGACGCTTCCGACCAAAGGCTTTTCCACCGTTTGCGTCGCGGCAGCGATTTCGCGAAAGCTGTTGTCTGCAGCGTTGACGTCGACCGGTGGTTCGTCGGCGGTGGCTTCAACCACTTCAAGGCCCGCTATCTGAACCTGCTGCAAAGGTTTCTCCACCGATGCTGGTGCCGGTGC
>CAZNIS010000001.1:235002-238039 GCA_964573105.1 uncultured Granulosicoccaceae bacterium | reverse complement strand
GTGCGACAGGCTTGGCTTGTTGACGACCGGCATAGCCTTCCATCTGAACGATGTCGGCAGGCGACATCTCGGGCAAACTGCCCAGCACGAGTGCCACAGCTGCGAGCGGAACACCCAGCGCGCACGCAGCGACAATCGCCCATTTGCTGAATCGCGCCGGGCGAGGCGTATTGACCGTATCAACCAGGTCGCTCGGGTCTATGTCGGGAAAATCTTTCACTGTACGCATTAAGGCAATCTAGCAATCTGTAACTCGGATCTCACCATGTGATAAATAGAACTGGCAAACCTCCTGTCGACAGCCGAATTGATGAGAGATTGACGGGTTCTACATCCACACCCACGTTCAGGAATGTTACACGAATGTTGGAGACTTACGCCAATTTCCCAGCGAGCGGACCCGGCTCAAGTTGACAAATCCCGTCAATTTGCGCGAATCTGGACATGGTGCAATGCTGTAGAGCGCGACAGGCGTGAGTTTCACGCCACTGACGACACCCGCGCACGCAACGCGCGCGGGATTTCCCCAACCCGGGCTAACCGCTACGGCCGCGGCCCGATGGGTGCCACCGGTGCGACAAACCCACGCACGGCAATCACTTCCTCTATGTCGATACCAGCAAAGGCGCTGGTTTCCGGCGGTGCAAGATCGAAGGACAGGCTCTCGCCATCCCCCACATCGACTGAGGCGGCCGATTCATCTGACAGATCTCCATTGAGATTGCGATCGTAAAGAAACGATCCACCTTCGTCAGAGTGGTAGATGCAGGCATTGGTTGGCGCATAGGTGATATTGGAGCCTCCCTCGCCCACCGCAATCTGCAATGCCTGCTCGTCCAGTATCAAGGGTTGATATTGTGCGCGCTCAATCAGGCTGTGATCGGCTCCCGGCCCGGCCCAGTTACAGATGAAGCCGTTGATCGTGCCGGCCAGTTCAGCCCCACTTAGCAGGCTCTGGCCGAAGCCAAACCAGGCATCGCCTTGCAGTGCATCCGGGCCGGCGATACCGACATTAAGCACTCGAGAGTGGCTGTCACCGGCACCGGCCTGCCAGCTGTAAGCGTAGGTCCCGGCGTTGTTCACTGGATTGAAATCGGCGCGGAAAATTGAAAAGTTGTTCGCCCAGCCGTCATCGAACAGCAACTGCGAGTACGTGGGATCCACCTGGCCTGTGACGTCAAAGCCTCCACCAGCGGCCGCATGTCCGCAGTACATTCCATAGCGATACTCGCTGCGAAGATGTTCATGATCAAGCCTTTGAAACGCCATCGAACTCAGGTGTCGGACCGCCGATTCCGCACAATTGCCGCCAGCAAAGTCGTCTTCCGCAGTGATCTGCAACAGACCGGAAAACTCCTCTGGCACACCAGATGGAGACGGCTGAAATATCAGCTCGATGCTCGTTGATCGGGCCCGATCAGACACTGGGTCAAACTGCTGCATGCCGACGCTGTAAGTCCATTGGCCGGTATCCGGGTTGCGCGTTACGCGGGCGTGGCCGAATTCCACACCACCGACGCCCAGCACCTGCAGTCTGTCGGCGACATCTACACTGCCGCCCACCAACAGCATCGTCTGTTCTTCCTGGTTTAACTGCCGCACAGTAGCAGCCATGGTAAGCAGACCGGCCGTGGTTCTGAGTCTGGCCGCCGATAGCTGTTGGTTCAGTTGCGCGGCGGCGCAAGCCTGCCCACTCGGCGCATCGTATTCTGCCCAAATGCCGAGGTCGCCAGTTGGCAGTGTCGCCACCTGACCAGATCGATCGGTGCCGTCCGGATGGTCCACATAGTCCATCGAGGGACCAAAGCAGGCTGCGTTGGAGGAAACGGCCCGCAGCCCCTCGATGCGCAAATGTTGCGCGAGCTGATCCTGACCGGCTAGAACGCGCGCGATGTGCTCAGCATCGGCACGGATCGCATCGGCACCACGAATAGCCAGCGGATCGTAATCGATAAGTGGAGGCTCACTTGGCTCAAATACGTTGCAATGGGCAAAGTCGGCCGGGTCTGCGTTTGAGTCAAATTCATCACAGTAGAAGTCTGGTGGTGGCAAGTCACCATCGATACAGGCTGGATCTGTCGGTGCACCCGTGGTGTCACAGACGGATGTTTCAGGCGGCAGGGGTTCCGGGTCAAACGGTTCATTTTCAAGATCGCAGTAGACACCATCGATCGCCTGTGAGCCATCGGGGCAGATCTCCCCTTCTACCGGCAATTCGCCGTTGTCAATTTGAGGATTATCAATCGAAGGCCCGTCTGCATCGAAACAAAAATCAGGCGACTCAACCAAAGTGCCGTCGATGCAATTGAAGCCTTCATGCGGCGGCAAGTCGATACCTGGCGCCACCGTGGGATCAACGGGTGGCAGACCATCGGAACACTGACCGTCGATGGCGGTATTGCCGTCGGAGCAAATCAGATCGGCCTGGGTTGTGCCGTCGGCAAGCGCTACCCCAAAGCTATCTCTATGGCCTGTTTGCCCGTCGGCGTAATTGGCAAATGGCGAAGCCACGGTCAGGCCCGTCGGGAAGTAGCTGGATGTCGGCAACCCATCGAAAAGCGTTTCGGCACTATGATCGACTACGTGCTCACCGATCACTTGAAAGTATCCATCGGGCTCGGCGCGAACGATAAACTCAACGCCATTTTGACGCAGCATGAACTCGACTGCGCCACGGTCGGCACCAATGAAAAAGCGGAACTTTCCATCACTGTCGCGAGGAATGGAAAAAGCACCAGATGCATCCAGTTCGTCCACGCTGTCAATCGATTCGGAGAACTCGACGTACCAGCCATCGATTTCCGGTTCGACGGTCAACTCTGGCACCCCGTCGCCATCAAAGTCGTGCTGACCCGTAAGCGTTGGCTGTGCATCCAGCAGGTACCAGGCGATGCGAAGGATGTCTCCCTCCAGATGTCGCATTTCTATGTCGGCTGCGATTCCACTGGCATGCTCGATAAACGTAAAGCCCGGAACCACCGCTTCGACACTGGCCGCAGTATCGTCAGACGAGGACGCGCCCTGACGCTGAAAATGC
>CAZNIS010000001.1:0-234902 GCA_964573105.1 uncultured Granulosicoccaceae bacterium | reverse complement strand
GGAACACACTGTAACCGGCCAGCTCACCGGCATCGCTTTCGATCGATGCGCGCATCTCGATCTCGCACACTCTGCCGCCAAGCCAGGGTGCATGAAAGTAGAATTCAGGTTGTATGTCCTGCCCCGTGTTATCACGCGCTGGCGCATAGAGCTGAAAATGCTCTTGCGGGACATAACCGGCATCGTCGCCGTTTGCGGAACAAACCATGGTCAATTCGTACTCGAAAGCACCGGGCACGATGGGACCAAACACTCTCATTTCACGGCTAACATCCAGCGTCGAAAGGTCAGACAAGCTGGATACCTCACCAGCCATCGATACCGACAGCGCATCGATTACCGGCAGCTCATCAGGCAGTGCCACCGTGATGTGACCTCCCGCATCCGGTCGCGACGGGCATTCTGCATCACCACATAAAAGCACTGCCCCATCGGGTCCGATCGGTGGATGAAACTCGATTTTGTAGTCCAGCGATATATGATTGCCCAACGACTGACGCATCTCTTGCGGTATCAGCAGCGCAATCCCGAGTTCGAAGTCAGAAGCAGATTCCATTTCGATCTGCACCAGCCCTTCTATCGGCAGTGGTTCGCATTGTGGTGGTTCAAAAAATCCGCTATCGGTGAATTGTTCTGGCGTGCAGGACAAAATACGCTGCAGCTGGTCGCCATCGCCAAATACCTCGCCAGCCAGGGATAGCGCAGCTATTTCCCCAGGGTAGACGTTGCGTGTTTCAAGCACCAGGGCATTGCTGACGCTTCCATCATCCAATGTACGAGTGATGGCATGCGCGGTCAGCAGGTCAAAGTCGGCACCGGGCTGTTCATCTACGGTGCCGGGCAACTGACCTGGTATGTTCGGGTCCTGGTCATTAGGGTCGAACAGTGCGGGCAGACCATCGAAATCCCGATCGTATACGATGCCGACCACGGTCTCGATATCACTGGTAAAGGCAAGCTCGGGGTAATCGCTTGGGCAGGCGCGATCGTCTTCTACGAAACAGACCACCTCACGCTCATCGAATGCCTGAAAATCATCATTCAACACGTCGTAGCGAATGATCTCAAGTCCAATTTCAACATGGGCGTACGGATCGTCGGCAGGTAAATCTCTGATCACACGGCCAAGGTAGAGCGGACCGTCGTCATCGGCGTTCTCATCGAAAATCGCAATCAGATCATTGTGCGCCAGGTTACTGGTAAACGGTCCGGCTTGCTGTGGCGCAGGCTCCATCAGATACCGCTTGTCCTGTCGCGAATATCCAAGTTTTACGAAGGTCAGGCCCGGACGCCCGGCGTCTAACCTCACGGGTACACTGCTGTAATCGGGTGGCACGCCAAAGACCGTATCCAGATCTTCGAACACGTCGATGTTTTCATCGAAGTGCGCACCCGCATACCGGATGGCCACACCATCGGTGGCATCGCCAATCACAGCGTAGTCCTCGGTCGTGACAAATGACAGGGCTTCGGCGGGCAGCAATTCAGGACCACCATAGCCGGTGGGGGGCTCCAGCACCAGCCAGTCTCCGTAGTACAGCCGGTGAAACGAAATACCGCCGGCACCTGGGTCATACGGCTCAGCGACGGCCTCATCGTACGCCACATCGGGCGCGGTGATATCGCCAATGGCGTTAACGCTTGCGATGCCTATATCGACAAACGCCTGCGTGCTGCCATCAAAATCCGTGTAGAAATCGGCAAACCTGATTTCCAGAATCCAAAACCTGCCGTCCGCATCGCGCATCAGATACAGACGCTCAGGGGCCACATTGCCAACCACCACATCCAGACCACTTGTCAGTAAATCAATCGACGTCGTGGCCTGCTCCACCAGTGCGCGTACGTTTTGCCCGAGTACAGACTGCAATCCAAAGAGTGGCTTGGCATCTGTGGTTTCTTGTAGCGTTACCTGAAATTCGCCTTCATCGATGCGTGCGTAGAGCGGTGCGAACGCTGTCTGGGTGTTGTCGGCTGCGGCCAAATGAAAGCCTGCTGCACTGCTGACAAACAATAGATCGATGCGACCCAACCCGGCGATTTCATCCTGCCTTGTCAGAAACAGTGGCGCACCTGGTAACTCAAGATTCGATACGTCGATCCCTTCCGCTTCATCTCCGTCAACACCGGGACGGCGCTGATCGCTGATCAGGCCAAGCCCAGGTAGTTGAGTAAACTGTATGTCCGGCCCGACAAACAAAGGCGCATCAAGCGGGCACAGATCCAGCTCTGGAATATAACCATCGGCGTGGAAAAACAATTCTGGCAGCTCATTCTGATAGCCATCGATTTCCAGCCGAATAACATAGTCTCGACCGTAATCGGCACCGTTTAGGGCAGAGAGCTCTTCCACCCTGTAGGTTCTACGTAATACGCCGTTGAATTCGATCAGTTCGGAGCTGAACGGCGCGTCGATGCGATCACCCTTGATGAACTCTCCAGTATCCGGGATATACTCAACGGCAAATACCGACAAGCTCAGGCGTTGATGCGCTTCACCCAGGTCAGGGTCCTGACCGTCGAATCGCTCGACAGTGCAACTTACCGACACCCGATTGGCACGCTCGCCCAAACCGGTATCAAAATCCTCTATGTCGTGCTCTCTATACTGCGGCAGCACGGGAATATCACCCAGACCAGAGGCGAGTTGCCCGACCGCCAGCTGGAAAAAATCCCCGTCGTCAATTTCTGTCACACTCAACAGCGACGACACGATAGTGGCGACTGAGATGTCACCGGTAGGTTCGAGCTGCTTAAGATTGTTGTAATGGGGTACGTAACGAGTATTGACCTCACCGTCTTCGGCAATCATTTTGAATTCGGTGAAATATCCGCGCGACGCATCAATCAGATAGTTGCCATTAAGGACATAGTCGAGTAAGAACAACGCCGCGCGAATCGGCACCTCGCTTTCGCTGGTAAGCGTTTGACCATAGAGTTCGCGTGGCAATGCAGCTGTCAAACCACTGGCCACACGATCCCGTGCGCGCTGATAGTCGTAAGCGGCATCACGAACCCCCTCCACGCCGACAATCAGATCTCGATAACCATCGGCATCAAGCGGATAGATATCCAGCAAAAGCTCGCTAAAGTCCAGATTGTCTATACCGGCAACACTTGCCAGTTGAATCGCGCTATCGACTGCGTCAGCCGCATACTGCGCGTAGAAGCTCTCACGGCCGGTCAGCACTTGTGCAGTTTGCGTAGCCGTATCGCCCAGGGTGAAAGACAGGGCCCTGATCAACTCGGAGCTTTCTACCACGTGTCCACCCGCGCGAAGCGGGCCACGTCGATCTGTGAAAACGGGAAAGCCTTCCGGCGTGAGATGCACCTCTTCCCCTACCCATTGAAAATGGTCGGCAATAACCGATGCCACGCGTTTGATGTTAACCCGGCTGTCGCGATTGTCGATGATGCTGTCAATGACACGGCTGGATACCAGCGTGCTGTGTTGCAAGCGCTCGTGAAGCTCATTGAGTAAGGCGATGCGATCGATCAGCGCGAAATCTGCTTCTGACGGCAAGCCATCAAAACGATTGATATTCAACCATGCGGCATCTACCTCTTGCTGCAGGCTCTCCCAGTCGCCTGACCCTGTGGCTTCAGCCAGAATGGCTTCCAGTCGAGGAACATATGTAAAAGGGGGCAAAGCGTTGCCCTGATTGTCGATCACACTCAGTGGCAACAGTGGATCGCTGGTGTATTGACTGCCCACATCGAGCTCGCCATCACCCACCTTGAAAAGGCGAATGGCGCGCTCATCAAAGCCAGGCGCACCTGGCAGTTCAGCACGGTCAAACAAGACGGATTGCGGCAGTCGAAGTGCGACAACCCCGCCATCGCCCGAGCTGTTTTCCTCCACCACAACAGCCAATCCCAGTGAAAGAAAAAACCGTTGCAACGAGCGCCGTTGTACCCGATCTTTTTCGGCCTCGGCCGCGGCAACCAGTTGCTCAAAATCTTCACCATTGTCGCGCTCACCGAAAATCTCGGACAACGCCTCGTCGGTACCCGCCTGCTGTGCCTCGGCGATCCGGGTCTCTACCGTTTCCGCGACATTGTCACTGATCACCGCTTCAAGGCCAGACAACAAACCCTGCGATTCACTATCGAGTGATCCCTGCAGATTACTCTGTGATTCATCGACAACGACTTCTGCAGATACGACGTTGCTTTCAAGGTCGGCAAGGTCGGTTTCCTCAATAGCCGACTCTGACTCAAGCAATTGCGCCAGTTGATCGACATCCTCTTCCTCCAGCGCGACCGCGAGTTCCTGCTCCTGCGACTGGACAACCTCTTCGACGCTCTGCCCCGGCGGTATTTCAATCAAATCGTCCGCTGTCTCTTCAAGTACGCGATCAATTTCAACCACCACCGTGTTAATGACCGTATCGAGCAGATCGGTGACAACTTCGGGTGGCAATCCCATCGCCGACAGCGAAGATACCGATTCTCGAATCTGATCGACAATCGCTTTTACTACACGGTGCGTGATGGGATCGACATCCACGGGCACTGGAGCACCGTTCTGATCGACATTTGCCGGGTCGGCAATAGTTTGAATGGCCAGTGCCTGCGACTGGCCGGCTCGATCACTCACGATAAGTGCACGAACCTGCAGGCGACCAAGATTCCTGAACGCCGCGATGACATCTGCGTCTGGCGCGCCCTCATCGATCGCACCGACCGCCAGTAGATAATCGCGAACATCACTCGCGGTGACTTCGTAGTTTCCCGCCGCATCAGTTTTCACGGTCGCGACCGGATCGACGAAGTCCACATCGGTCAGGACGAACAGCGACACCAGCGCTTCAACGGGTGTCATGTCGGCACGCGACAAACTTTGGGTGTCACCGTCAGTGTCACTGAGAACAATCGATCCACCAGACCCATCGGCAGCCGGTGTATCGACACTATTGGGATAACTGGTGACCACACCGCTGAGCGTAACGGGACTAGTGACCGTAAACGTTGTGTTCGCACTGGCTGTACCACCGTTCGGGTCAGTGGCGGTCAGCGTGACAGTGACTTCGCCTTCACCGCTGTAACTGATCTGCCGCTGCGTGGTCGCCACACAGTCAGCGATCTGATCAACAGCCTGGGCGTCACCCGGATCCAGTTCGCAGGCAACGCTGTCGGCGTCGGCGTCTGTCACCTGCCAACTCACGGTGTACAGCAAGGCATTGTTTTCGTCAGCGGTGGCGCTCAACGAGTCAATGCTTGGGTTCGAGTTTTCAGCTGGTGGCGCCGGCTGCTCTCCGGGGTCGGGATTATTGGCATTACCACCGCCATCGACAGCAGCACCGGTAGCCGGCGACGACGCACTTCCGCCGCCGCCACATCCGGCAACCGCAAGCGCAGAGAGCAACAACAACGTGAAGGGTCGAAGGGGGTTCAGGTATGGACTACGGGTATTCGAATACAGACGAGGCAGGTTCATTCAAGCTTCCTTGGCAATCAGTCGGCCCTGCCACGCACAGCGGCACAGGGCCCAGAAGCTATCGAAGTGTTCGCACTCTCACCTCTTTATTGGTTTATCAGCCACGCATCTGCCGGGCGACAGTTACCACCGATGGGCTGCCAATGGACTTCGAATGCAAAAACACTCGACAGGCACTCCGTTGACAACCCAATTTTTGTACCGCATTCCTGCCCGGATATTTTTGCCCTCTTATAAACCCCACTGCTAATGAACAAATTCACAACGCTGCGGAAATTCGTTATCGGCAGCAACCATTCGGCCACTCCATCGCGAAGGCGCACGCCGCCGCCGTCAACAAATAGTCATTTTGTTATTATCACCACGCAGAGAATCCCGTCTGCAAACATCCGCAAGCGCCGAGCACGCCACCTTCATATGACTATCATTCTGATTCGCCACGGCGAAACCGATCTCAACCGTGCAAGAGTACTGCAGCCACCGCAAACGCCATTGAGCGAACTGGGAGAAAAACAGGCCGAGCTTCTCGCCGTGCGTCTGCGAGACCAAAACATCGATCGAATTCTAAGCAGCGACATGACGCGTGCCGCGCAAACAGCCGGTGCCATCTCTCGGGAGCTGCAATTGCCAGTGGAGTATTCCACCACACTGCACGAGCGCAATTTTGGCGACCTGCGCGGCAAGCGCTACAGCGACCTGGATGTCAATCCAATGGCCAGCGACTATTCACCGCCGAACGGCGAGTCGTGGACAGTGTTTCGACAGCGCGTTGCCAGCGCCTTCGCCGAAATATTGCAGTTCGCGCAAACGAGCAGTCAAACGCTCGCCGTTGTAAGCCACGGGCTGGTCATCAAAGAGATGGCAGCGACTCACCTGCAGCTTAGGCAGGCCGTGCCGGAGCACTTTGAAAACACCAGCATCACCATGTTCGACAGAAGCCCGCCACACCTGACGCAGTTGGTCGCAGACGCAGACCATCTATCGGATCTGATGGCCGCACACAATCCTTCCGGCCAGCACGGCGCACCCGTTTGAGCAATTACCTGTCATCTACCAGAACAATGGCGGTACAGCGGTCAACTATTCGGTGACAAAATCGAGTCCGCCACATAGGCATTGCTGCGGCGCTCTTCGTCCAGAGTCGAGGCGGGGCCATGCCCGGGTACAAACTGCACTGCGCGCGGCAATGGCCACAACTTTGTAACGATCGAATCAATTAACTGCTCGTGGTTGCCGCGCGGCAGATCGGTGCGGCCAATCGAGCCCTTGAACAGCACATCGCCCATGAAGGCAAAGGCAAGTTCAGGCTGGTAGAATACGACGTGCCCAGGCGAGTGCCCCGGACAGTGCAGCACCTGGAATGTCAGCCCGTCGAGCTCGGCTGTATCGCCATCCTGAAGGTAGCGATCCGGGGAAAACGGTTCAGCTTCTTCGATCCCATACTTGCCAGCCTCCAGCTCATCCAGTAACCACTGATCATCCGGGTGCGGCCCGATAATCTCGCATTCGAGCGCTCGCCTTGCCGCCGCCGCACCGCCGACGTGATCGATGTGACCATGCGTCAGCCAGATCTGCACAATGGAAATGCCCAACTCGTCAACCGCCGCCAGCAGACGATCGACCTCACCACCCGGATCGATCAGCACACCCTGCTTCGACTCTGACGACCAGAAGATCATCGCGTTCTGCTGCAACGCGGTTACTGGAATCACCTGCAGGTTGAATTTGCTTTGCGCGTCTTCGCTTGTCATAACTGTGCCAGTTTCTAAAGTGAGCGTATTCTACGCCACACCGCTGCGACATTCGCAGAGAGGTAAGAGGGAACGAAAAGCAGGATGCCGGAGCAAGCAGTGAATGGTGGTAAGGGGCCCGACCGAATCAATCAGGTAATTCTCTGTTGTGATTAACTAAATTCAATTTTCCTTGGAATTGCACCACCAAATGCACCACAGGTTCGCTTGGGCTTGAGTTGGCATCCGATGGTTGTCCATGGCTGTTGCGCTTACTCTTCATAGGTTCATAACGTGAACTCTCAAAATATCGGCGGTTTGCAAAAAGCCACGCTTCTCATAAGTCAGCAGGAGATCATTTCCGCTGAGTTCAGGCCTTGAAAACCTACCTCTCATTTGAGCAATTGCAGCAATCGCTTTCTGCTGACTGAGGTCTATCGTGTTGGCAATGAAGTTATCTGGAGTCAATGCTTCAAGGTTTAGGCTTGCTAACACGTCTTCGGGGAAGTGCTTGATGTTCTCGGTCACGATAACTGATGCCCGGCATTTCAACGCTGCAGCAAGTACATGTGTGTCGCGAGGATCGCTCAAGTATCCCTGTAGGCTATTCTGCAGTTCATCAAAATCCTCTACTGCTCCTTCCGGAAAAGAGGTTTCAATTTTTTCTACATGGCGTAACGCTTTCTCTTTACTACTATCTTCACCGTGTTTGGCAAGAATTCCACCAATTGCTTGTGTTGTTTCGTCGAGAATTTCTCTCGACCACCTAGGGCGATACAACTCCGCCTCAGCTAGTGATAACAGCGTATTTCGGCTAAGCGCACCAACTAGGGAGCAAGCATCCAATAGCGCTGTGAACCGATTCGCAAACACCTATAGCAAGTCTGCATCGAGCTGAGCCAGCTCAGAGAGCGATTGTGCGCGTTGCTGCTGTCTTGATTTTCTATAGGCGAAAACATCGGCAGCGGATATCCGTCTGTGTCTACCAATCTTAGTGTGGGGAATCACTTCAGTATCCAGCAACTTGTCAATGAGATACGGACGCGAAACATTGAGCATGTCTGCCGCTTGTTGTGTAGTGAGCTGCTGGGATACTGGAACCAAAGTTACCGCATCACCGCGGCCGACAACCCGCAACAATTCCAACAATAGCGAAGAAAGCTGTTTATTCAGTGCGACTCGTACGGGCTCACCACCATCCATCAGATCGAGAACAACTTCGCCATCCTCTTGTGTTTGAGCTGCAATAATCCGACGCAACTGATTTGCACAATCACTCTCGTCCGCATTTGGCAAGCGCTCACCCAAAGGCTCGCTGAAACTGGCTGGGATAGTCATGACAGCTCTCCTAATTTTGTGCCGACAGATGACGTTTCTAGATCGAAATTAACCACGATTCGTAGTTTTCTAACGACGTATCGTGTTCGTGACAGTGTAGGGGCTATTCGCAATATTCGCAATACAGGTTATCGACACATTCGCCATTTCCGTAAACTATCTTGCTCGCGCAACTGATCGTCCTGATTGCCTAGTTCGTTGAGAACGGCTGTCGTCTGGCTGATGCGCTCGGTACGCCGCTGGCGGTTGACGCGCGCGAGGCCCTCGATGAGCTGGTGTCGAGTCGCTCCAGCAACGAGCACACACAAAATGCAGTGCTGGAGCTGATCAAAGCCTGACGCTGGCCATGCCATAGCGGTACTGAAAACCTGGCCACCGCGCCATTTTTTTGTGCTGAGAGAAAACTGACAAAACCACAGAGTAAACGATTCGTCTTGCAGCATGACGTTAATAGTCATAAGATGCCAAAATCAAAGTGACAAAACGTAATCTATCATGACACCAGATAAAAAACAGTACACCCGAGAATCGGTCGGCATGGCGATTAAGCGGCTGAGAGAATCGAAGGGACTAACCCAGGCTGAGCTGGCTAGACGTTGCGGTTATCCCGGCGCAGATCCGCAGTCGCGAATATCCCACTACGAGCGCGGGTATAGACAGCCGAGCGTGCAAGAGTTGCAACAGATCGCAATTGCGCTTGGGATCGAGGCTAGCGAGTTGCTAGATGGTGCCAGCCCAGGTGGTGCGGGCAGTGACAAAACATCCGTGCTTGATCCGGAGATAGTCGAACATTTGTCAAAAATAAATGAGGATCAGCGTGCAGCGATTCTGGCTGTGCTAAGGGCCTTCGCTGTTGCACGTGTCGAAGCGACATAGACCAGGTCTGCGCGGTGAAGGCGTTGTGCGAGCGACAGCGTTTTGCTCGGTTTAGGTGATGGTCGAATGGCCACTAAAAGCCATAGTGTCTGAGGGAAACCGTCCCTTACGCGGCCCTTGACAATGTTGCTGTTGCAGGGTGTTGTTGCAAGTTGTGTTTATTATGGTGGCCAGGGACGGAATCGAACCGCCGACACGGGGATTTTCAGTCCCCTGCTCTACCGACTGAGCTACCTGGCCATTGAGTACATCGCCTGGTACCGCACTGGCCAGATCGTTGCAATCTGACGCTGACCCAAGCCGCGTATTAGACCTATTGGAGCGGTTCGAGTCAAGTCCGGCGACGCTTTTTTGCCGACGTTACGAACCGCTTCCCGACTTTGCCGGCACCCCGACGAGTCGGCTCAGCCTTCCTCTGGTACGTAGCCGTCGGGCATCGCAGATCCGCCACCGAAGAAAAACTTGTCCATCTCTTCTTCGAGGAACTTTCGCGCCTTTGGATCGACCGGCGTCAGGCGGTATTCGTTGATCAGCATGGTCTGATGCCCGAGCCAGCTCTGCCAGGCTTCTTTGGAGACACTCTGCCAGATTCGCTTGCCCAGATCCCCGGGATAGGTGGGCCGATCAAGGCCTTCCGCCTCGCGTCCCAGTTTTACGCAATTGACCATTCGTGCCATTGTCGGCTCCTTAAAGCATTGATTCGGTGGCGAGGTTCAGTAATTTGGCGACCGGTGCGGCAAGGCCACCGGGCAACGGTCCGCCGCCAAACCAAACCGTCTCCTCGCCGTCCATGATGGTGGAGGCAGCCGCGCTGTTCAAGTCTATATGGACCGGATGGATGTTCAGATCAAAGTGAGTAAACGAGTGTCTCAGGACATCCCAGTGACGCACATCATCCTGCGCGAAATGCGCGAAGCCGCCTGCAGCGCTTAGCAGCTCGTCTGCGCTCTGGTATTCGGGAAAGCCCCATAGCCCGCCCCACAGTCCGGCTGGCGGTCGGCGGTAGAGCAGCACGCCGCGGTTGCTGTCGCGAGCGATCAACATCCAGACATCGCGTACCGGCTTGTCGACTTTGGGTTTCTTGTGCGGCCAGCGGGTGGGCTCGCCCAAGGCTTTGGCCCGACACTCGGTCTCCAGCGGACAGCGCATACAAGCCGGCGACGATCGAGTGCACAGGGTGGCTCCAAGATCCATCATCGCCTGATTAAACTCGCCGGTTCGATGCTCGGGCGTCAATGTCTCACTGAGCGCCCACAGCGTCTTTTGCACGCCGGCCTTACCCGGCCAGCCGTCGATCGCGTGGAAGCGGCACAGCACTCGTTTGACATTGCCATCGAGGATGGGGGCATAGCCTGCACTGGCCAGACTAACGATGGCGCCAGCGGTCGAGCGACCAATACCCGGCAATTGCGTCAATTCATCCACCGTGGCTGGAAACTCACCGTTGTGGTTATCCACCACGGTCCTGGCCGCAGCGTGGAGGTTGCGCGCGCGCGCGTAGTAGCCGAGGCCAGACCAGTGCGCCAGCACCTGGTCCTGGCTCGCGCTGGCCAGTGCCTGCACATCGGGAAAGCTTTTGAGAAATTTCTCGAAGTACGGAATGACGGTGGTGACCTGGGTCTGCTGCAACATGATTTCGGACACCCAGACCCGATAGGGGGTGGCGTCGCGTTGCCACGGCAGATTCTTGCGCCCGTGCTGGTCAAACCATTGCAGGACGCGTTCGGCAAATCCTGCGTTACCGGGCCCGCTCGCCGTCGGTTTACTCATCCAGCAGTTTGGACAGTTCGCGGCGAGTCTCCTCACTCATCTGCGAACCAAATCGGGCTTTGCCGTCTTCCAGTGCGCGCATGAAATCATCTTCTGCGCTGGTCGATTGCTCTTCAGCGGCAGTCGGCACTTCGCTGACCATCTTGGATTCGACCGAATCCCGCTCGCGCTGCAACTCTGACTCGAGTTCGGTTTCGCGCTTTTGTTCGAGCTTGTCCTGTAATTCCTGATTCTGCTGTTGCAGTTCATCGCGACGTTGCGACAACGCCTCTTGCAGGCTTGCACGCAGCTCGGATTTACTCAAACCACTGAAATTATCATGCAACGATGCGATATCGCCGCGCAGTCGCAGCGGCAATTGCAAACCATTGAGAATCACCAGATCGTCATTGCCCTCGCCGGTACCGGTCGTCAGGGTTCCGGTTAAGGCGAGATCAAGTGCCGCTGTCAACACATCGAATTCTCCCAACCCGGTGATACGCATCAATGGTGTCGTGACTGAAAGATCCTCACTGCGCAGCAGCTGATTTTCAAAAACAGCCGACAGATTCAATTCAGTGTAGGTCGTCTGCGACTCCTGATCGATTTCCGGTTCCGGGGTGTCGAGCAATCGCGAGCGCGCGCGCCGAAGTTCGTCTGCCACATCGACAAAATACAGCGTGCCGTTGGTCAGCCTGGCGGATAGCGCACCGTGTGCACCGTCGATCAGTTCTGGTAAATTCGCCCCGCGACCGTGCAGGTCGATATTGATGTTGCCTGTACCTGACAGCAAAGCCTCGTCGCCGTGATAGAAATCCTGCAACAGCGGCCCCAGCTCAAAGCCGTTGAGATTCATGGTTGCCGAACTGCGCGGCGGATCGACGCTTGCGTCCAGCGTCAGCGTGGCGAACACCGAGCCGGAGTACAGCCCGCCGATGGCTTCTCTGACTTCAAACAGGTCTTCTTGCAGCACCAGAGGCACTTTGACATTGGCAAGCTCGACGCCACCCACTTTGATGCGATCAAATCCCACTTGTCCGCGAATGTCGAGCGATGACAGTTCGCCGATCAGGCCGGCAAGCGGATCGGCAGGTGACCGCTCGGTATCATCGGTGCGATGCTGAATCATCGCCAGATCCCGATAGCGATCCAGGTCGATCTCACCGATGTTGAGCTCAAACGTGATCGGCTGAACGCTGGAAAGAATATCGGCTGTCTCGATGTGTCCGCTCACAACCGTGTCGTCGATCTGGATTTGCAACTGATTCAGCGCCAGCAACTGTCCCGACTGGCGGATGTCGCTCTGGATTTGCACATTCTGAAACAGCTCCGGGTCCTGCGGCAGTTGTAAGCCCAGCGCTGCCGCCCAGGGTCGAGCGTCGAATCGCTCGCTGCGCACCGAGGCGCTGTAAATAGGCGAGGTGGCGAGGTTGCTTGCCAACAGTTCGCCGCGCAACGTGATGCCACCGGACTCAAAGACCAGCCCGGACAACGAGAACTCACCGGCACTGTACTGCAGGCGGGTGTCGATACTTGCATCCCGCAGCAGATTGCCGTCGAATCCTCTCGGCATCCGCACACCCAGGTCAACCAGCAGATTGGCGCCATCGATACCGTCAGCCTGTAACTCTCCGAACAAGGCGGGCGCAGTCAACACCTGTGCGATGTACAGTTCACCACGAAACGGCATATCGGCCAGGGTGCCGACGAGTGAGTCGAGTTCGAGTGTCTGCTCGGCCATGTCGGCGACCATCTTGCCGGCCAAAGACGAACTCAGATGACTGGTGGGCCGATCGGCCATATTGGTGGTGGTGTCGAGCTTTGCGAGATCCAGGTGGAAGCGGTTCTGTTGCAGATCGAGTTCAACTTCAGCGTGCGCCGACAGGCTGGTGGTAAATTCACCGCTGCTGGGCACAGCGTCAAACTGCACTGCCAGATCGAAAGGCCTCAACAGACTGACCGATCCTGATTGCAAAGCGAGATTCTGCAATTGGGCCTGACGCGCGTTTTGTCGATCGTTCCAGTTGATCTGCCCGCCTGCGATAACCAGCTCACCCACGGACAATAAACCCGCCACCGGCGCTGCTGCTTCTATCTCCTGCAAAACATTTTCGTCGCTGCGCGCCTCTACCAGCGATGTCTGCTGCATCAGATCATCCCAGTTGCTCCTGCCTTCTTCGTCGCGCTGAAGATTCAAATGCGCGCCGCGCAGCTCGAGACTCTTGATCGAGATGTCGCCACCGAGCAGTGGCAGCCAGTCGAGGCGTACCCGAGCGTGCTCAATTTCAGCAAAGGAGTCAGCTTCAAAGCCGGCCGCATTCGCAACCCATACATCGCGCAACGACAGGCCGATACCGGGAAACAGAATGGCTTTGATATCGCCTCTGATTTGCAAGTCGCGTCCGGTGCGATCCAGCATCAGTTGCTGAATCCGATCGCGATAGTGCCCCATGTCCTGATTGTGAAACACGTACGCAGCACCGACCACTACGCTCGAGGCGATCACGAGCATCACCATTGTAAGGCGTTGGTACAGTTTCATCTGGGGACGCGTGGGCCCCTGCCAATCAGGTACATGCTAGCGGTGGAGTTTGCAGTGATTGCATTCTGGTAATGTGCGCTATTGTGCAACAGGCCGGCGGATGATTAAACCGATAACTAATAGAAATGTCGGTTTCAGTTGCCTGATGCCTTCCAGTGACCTGACTTTCCACCCTTCTTTTCAATCAGACCGACCTGGTTAATCTGCATCCCGCGGTCAATCGCCTTGCACATGTCGTAGATCGTCAGCAGCGCAACCTGAAGTGCGGTCAACGCCTCCATCTCCACGCCGGTCTGCGAGCGCGTTTCGGCTCGGGTTGTGGCATTCACGCAGCAGGCGTCCCGATCAATTTGGAAATCGACTTCAACGCGCGTCAGGCCGATCGGGTGGCATAGCGGTATCAGATCGCTGGTGCGCTTGGCGCCCATGATGCCCGCCACCCTGGCAATACCGAGCACATCGCCTTTCTTGTGCCCACCGTCGACAATCATCGCCAGCGTCTCTGGCTGCATGCTGATCTGACCGCTGGCAATCGCCACTCGGTGGGTGACGTCTTTGTCGCCCACATCAACCATGTGCGCCTCACCTCGGTTGTTGAAGTGGGTCAGTTCGGACATTCGGCTCTCCGGCTCGGCTTGTTGGAAGTCGCTGATGATCGGTAATATGACCGGGGACGCTTGGTGGCGATCATCGGTGCGTGCATAATGAAATCATGTCAGTCAAAGTCAAACTCTTCGCCAGCATGCGCGAGTATCTCGGGATCAGCGAGACCGAGGTCCCGATCGAACAAATCCAGACCGTCGCAGATGTTTGGCAGGCAATCGCGCAAGACAAGCCGATGCCGGAAAACACCCTGTGCGCCGTCAACCTCGAACACACCAGCGAAACCGCCGCGATCAACGACGGCGACGAAGTTGCATTTTTTCCGCCGGTGACAGGAGGCTAGCCAATGGCCGTTAGCATCTGCGCCGAGCCGTTCGAGCCACTGTCAGCCCTGAAGGCGCATGAAGATCGACTGCAAGCCGGCTCATTCGGCGCCACTGCAACGTTTGTCGGCACCATGCGCGATTTCAACGAAGGCGACGATGTTGAATCGATGACGCTGGAACACTACCCGGGCATGACCGAGTCGCAGCTGCAACTCATTATAGATGATGCCAGCAGCCAGTGGCCGTTGCAGGATGTACTGCTGGTGCATCGGGTCGGAGATATTCGGCCGGGCGATCCAATCGTGCTCGTCGCTTGCTGGTCCGCGCACCGCGCCGCCGCGTTCGATGCGTGCCGGTTTCTGATGGAGGCTCTGAAGTCGCGAGCGCCGTTCTGGAAACGGGAGACACTGACCGATCAATCGAGCCGCTGGGTCGAAAAGAACACCGCCGGCTACTCCAGCCACTGATCGGCAGGCAGGACCTACTCGATTAGCAGATATCGGCTGCCGTTGCCGCGCTGCACGTTAAACAGGGTCGATGTCCGGTCTCGCGACACCGCCATCGCAAGCTCTTCAACATCCGCAACTGCAATCCGGTTGGCCGACAAGATGATGTCTCCAGCCCGCAGGCCGCGGTTTGCCATGTTGCTGCCTCGCTCGACTGCCGCCACGACGACGTAGCCGCGTCCGCTGCTGGTCTCGGCGTTTTCAAAGGTCGCGCCCTGCAGATGCTGCGCGAGTACGATTCCCTGCACGGTGCCGCTGTCGTTCGCGCGCACGCGAACGCTGGTCTCGTACAGCTGTTTATTGCGATAGAAGAAGATGTCGATACTCTCGTCAATCTGCAACAACCCGATCGCGTTGCGCACATCGCTGACAGTCTGAACCTTGCGATCACCAATCTCGACCAGCACGTCGCCGCGTTTCAGACCACCCGCCTCGGCTGCTGAGCCCGCCTCCACCGCGGAGATCACAACCCCCCGCTTGACGCCAAACACCTCCTGCAGATCGGGTGTGAGTTCCTGCACTGATATCCCGACGCGGCCGCGCCGCACCTCGCCGGTCGCCAGTATCTGCTGCAGTAACTGCTGCGCCATGTTGGCCGGTATCGCAAAGCCGATGCCGACGTTGCCACCCCCCGGGCCGACAATCGCCGTGTTGATTCCGACGAGCTCACCACGCAGATTGACAAGCGCCCCACCCGAGTTGCCGGGGTTGATCGAGGCATCGGTCTGAATAAAATCCTCGACCTCCTCGATGCCCAGCCCGCTGCGACCGAGTGCCGATACGATGCCCGAGGTCACGGTCTGCCCGAGGCCAAAGGGATTGCCGATCGCGACGACAAAATCACCAACGCGCAAAGCGTCGGAATTGGCCCAATCGAGTTGTTCCAGACCTTTGGCTTCAATTTTCACCACCGCAATATCCGCCACCGGATCCTGTCCGATCAGCTCGGCGGTAAACTCGCGGCCATCGGCGAGCGTGACCATGATTTCCCGGGCGTCGGCGATGACGTGTTGATTGGTAATAATGGTGCCATTGTCAGCATCGACGATCACACCCGAGCCCAGACTCTGCGCCTCGCGCTGCCGGCTGCCCTGCGGCAGGTCAAAGAAGCGCCGGAAGAACGGATCTTCGAAAAACGGGTTGCGCTGAACCTCAACTGATCCGCTGGTGGAAATATTGACGACGGCGGGAGTGGCGGATTCGAGCATCGGTGCCAGACTCGGCAGCGGCTGCCCATCGACGATACCCGGCAGTCCACCGGCCGGCAGTTGCCAGGACCAAAGCAAGGAAAAAATGATCAGGCAAGCGCCGGTCAGGCGCCTGAAAAGATGGTGCATGGGGGCTCTGCAGATTCCTTAAAGTCGTCAACGCGGGCGGCAATTATACAAGCACAGTTCCGTGCAACGCGGTTCTTCAGCGATGACAAACCATGCCCGCCGGGTTAAATTGTGTGCCCCTTCGCAACACATACCTGCCAATGGCCAGCAAGTACATTCTCAGTATCGACCAGGGCACCACCAGCTCACGAGCGATTCTGTTCGAGAAGGATGGCACGTCGGCCTTTACCTCGCAGCGTGAGTTCCGACAGATATTCCCGCACCCGGGCTGGGTAGAACACGATCCACAGGAAATCTGGGACACCACTCTGGCGGTCTGCCGCGAAGCGGTTGCCGCAGCCGAGCAACAATCGACCCCGATCGCCGCCGCCGGTATCACCAATCAACGCGAGACGACACTGGTTTGGAATCGCGCCACCGGCGAGCCAATCTATAACGCCATCGTCTGGCAGGATCGGCGCACCGCGGCTTTTTGCGATGAACTTAAGTCATCCGGCTACGAAGCCACCTTCACCGCTCGCACCGGCCTGTTGCTCGATCCCTACTTCTCAGGCACCAAGATTCGCTGGATCCTCGACAATATCGACGGTGCGCGCGAGATGGCCGAGCGTGGAGAGCTGGCATTCGGCACGATCGACACCTATCTACTGTGGCGTTTCAGCAACGGCAAGATCCACGCAACCGATGCAACCAATGCAGCCCGCACGCTGATCTACAACATTCACAAGAACGAATGGGATGAAGAGCTTCTGCGGATTCTGGAGATTCCCGCCTCAATGTTGCCAGCGGTGCACGACAGCTCCCACGATTTTGGCCAGATCGAAAAAGAACACCTCGGCCAGTCACTGCACATTTGCGGCATCGCCGGCGATCAGCAAGCCGCAACCTTCGGCCAGAACTGCCTGGAGCCCGGCACGATCAAAAGTACCTACGGCACCGGCTGCTTCGTGTTGTTGAACACCGGTCAGGAAGCGCTCAGTTCCGGCAGCAAACTGCTGACGACTATCGCATACCGCCTCAACGGCGAAACCACCTACGCCACCGAGGGGTCGATCTTTGTCGCCGGTGCCGCTGTGCAATGGCTAAGGGACGGGTTGAAGGTCATTGAATCGGCGCAGGAGACCGAGGGCTTATCGTCAGAACTCGCCGACAATGCCGGTGTGTACCTGGTGCCGGCGTTTACCGGTCTGGGTGCCCCGCACTGGAATCCAGATGCACGCGGTGCGCTGTTTGGCCTGACCCGTGATACGGGAATTGCACATTTGGTACGAGCCACTCTGGAATCTGTGGTCTATCAAACCGGTGATCTTTTTGCGGCCATGGCCAAAGACGGTGTCACCCCCACTCGGGTGCGTGTCGATGGCGGCATGGTCGCCAACAACTGGCTGTGCCAGTTCCTCGCCAATGTGCTGAACATCCCTGTGGAACGACCGGTGCAAACCGAGACCACCGCGCTGGGTGCCGCCTACCTGGCAGGTTTGCAGGCGGGTGTTTACCGCGATGTGGATGATCTTAAATCGAACTGGAAACTGGATCGCGAATTCAAACCTGCACTGGACGCCGGCGAACGCGACCGGTTGCTGGCGGGCTGGCGCAATGCCGTATCCGGGGTGGAACATTACGCTGCCAGTGCGAAGTCCACCGGCAGCTGATCAGGTGGAGCGCCGCCAGAGCAGCAAGCGATTGTTGCTCGGCATTTCGATGTCGTCGAGCGGCAGCAACCCCGCAGCCTGTGCAAATTCATCGAGTACATACTTGTCTCGAACGCCCATGTGCGGCGCTTGCTGTCGCAGCATCTGATCGAAACTCAGATTGCTTTGCGCCGTATGCACCCCGTCATAGTGAAACGGGCCATAGAGCGCGAACACACCTTCAGCGTCGAGCAAACTACCCGTTATGCGGAACATCAGCTCGACCTCGCTCTGGCGCATGATATGCGCCGTGTTGGCCGAGTAGGCCATGTCGAATGAGTCGGCGGGTGATCGCACCGCGTCAGCTACATCGAGCTCGAAGGCATCCTCAACATTACTGAGTCCTGAATCAGCGACTCGCTGCCGAATCACCGCCAGATTATCTGCACGATCGCTCGGCCACCATCGCAATGTAGGAAAGCGCCTACAAAAATACACCGCGTGCTGCGCTGTACCGCTGCCAATTTCAAGAATATTCGACACTGTGGAAAACCACGGCTGCAGCGCATCGCCGATTACCTCCTTGTTACGATCAGCGGATCCGGAAAATGGCAATGTCACGATTGTTCACCCTGAAGTAGTGCTGGCTTAATACTGTCTTCGTCGCGAAAATTTCCGCACGAGCACACCCGCGCTAAACATTAAGTTTTGGCAATATTGAATTGCTTGTGGCTTGTGCCTGCAGCCTGAGACATGCGCGCAATACCGACATTTACCAACTAAAACCCCAACCGCTACAGCCCGCGCCAACCAAGCGTCGCACTCAGAACAGCCCCTGCCCGACACGCAGCGCGACTGCTGCATTTTGGCATTCAACATTGCATCGAGGGCCTCGTCGTGGCGTGGCACACTGCGTCGCAATGTGGGATGATAACTGTCGGTCCCGAGTTCGTATCGGTTCGTATCGATACCACCGGACCATCAGTTCCGAGGGCGTGCACAGTGACACTCGCTGTGCAACACCAGATTAGACGGGATTGCGTGTCACCTAACTTTGGACACCACCTGTCTCATTCGTACACCCATTATTGCTCGCGCGCTGTTTCGCGACGGGTTGCAACTTTAGTACGAGTCAAAAAATGCGCATATTACTGGTCGAAGACGATATTGAAGCGGCGAGCTATCTCGTCAAAGGTTTAAACGAGATCGGTCACGCGGTCGATCATGCCGACGATGGCGAGTCGGGGCTTAGCTACGCCAAAACCAACGCCTACGATGCGATGGTCATCGATCGCATGATGCCCCGCAAGGACGGCCTGTCGATGATCGAGGATCTGCGACGCGGCGGCGACAACACGCCGGTTTTGATTCTCAGCGCACTCGACGATGTCGACGAACGCGTCACCGGTCTGCGAGCGGGTGGCGATGACTACCTGACCAAGCCGTACTCACTCAACGAACTGCACGCTCGACTGCAGGCGCTGTCGAGACGCGCGCAGCCCGAGAATGCCGTTACGACACTGCGCGTGGCAGATCTAACGCTCGATCTGCTCAAGCACAAGGTCACCCGCGCCGGAATCAACATCAACTTGCAGCCGCGTGAATTCAGGCTGCTCGAATACCTGATGCGTCATACCGGACAGGTGGTCACCCGCAGCATGCTGCTGGAAAACGTTTGGGACTATCACTTTGACCCGCAAACGAATGTCATCGACGTACAAATCAGCCGTCTCCGCAGCAAGATCGACAAGGACTTCGAGCAGCCTCTGCTGCACACCGTTCGCGGCGCCGGTTACAAACTGGTTGAAGGCTGACAGATCGGCGCAACAGCGTCTGGCTGTTGCGCCCATACGCCACTCTGACGAATCGCCAGACCCGCTAATACCGCACAAACGCCTGTCGATCGCCCAGTGAATATACGTTTGTTCAGTACGACAGCGTTCAGACTGACCATTGTCTACGCTGCACTATTCAGTCTCTTCTCAGCCGTTACGCTCGGCTTTATCTACTGGTCGCTGCGCGATGAAATCGAGTCTCAGGTCGACGCTCGATTGCGGCTCGAAACTGACTTTCTCGTCAACCTCTACACCTCCGGTGCACTGAACGAACTGCTCGATGCCATCCAGCAGCGCAACCGTGTCGATACTTACGGTCGCTTTTATTTTCTTGAAAGCGAAGGCAGCGAGATCACCGACAGCACAGAACAGGAATGGCCGCTGCGGATAAAGTCGGTGCGCACGCACAGCACCAAGCCGATGGCCGAAGTAGTAGACCTGCCGGCCGACAGCCCCCGAGCCAACCTGCCGGTTCGCGTCGCACAAACCCAGTTTTCGGACGGACTGAAGCTGACGATCGGCCACGAGACGAGCGACGAGAAAGCACTGCTCGACTACACCTTTACGCTGGTCATGGGCGCGACTGTCATCACGCTGCTGTTCGCGCTCGCCGGCGGCATCGTGATGAGCGCGAGTGTGTTGCGCAGGATTGCAAGCGTCGACAAAACCGCTGGCGAAATCATGAACGGCGCCATGTCACGACGCATCCCGGTGACTGATCGACGAGACGAATTCGACGCCATCGCGGTCAAGATCAATCAGATGCTGACCCGGATTGAGGATCTGATGGAAAGCATGCAACAAGTGACCAACAATGTTGCCCACGATCTACGCAGTCCGCTGACCCGGCTGCGCAACCGGCTCGAAGTGACGCTACTGGAAAACCGCTCGGACGATGAATACCGGGATACCATCGAGTCGTCGATTGGCGAAGCCGATGGCATGATTCAAACCTTCAACGCGATGCTTAGTATCGCGCGGCTGGAGGCAGGACTCGACAAGACCGAGTGGCAGCATGTGGCGATCGGCGACCTGGCCGCAGAACTGGCCGAACTCTACAGTGCGGTCGCCGAGGATGCCGGCCTGGTGTTTGTCGAGAACATTGAAACCAATCCGGTGTTTTACGGCAACCGGCATTTGCTGGCACAGGCAATCACGAATCTGCTCGACAACGCCGTCAAGTACACCACCGAAGGCGGCCGCGTCGGCATTCACGTCAGCGGCAACGATAAACACTTCGATATCACCGTGACAGACAATGGCCCGGGTATTCCACGCGAAGAGCGCGAGCGCGTCCTGCAGCGCTTTGTTCGACTTGAAAATGAACGAAAGTCGCCCGGCAACGGCCTTGGCCTGAGTCTTGTACAAGCCGTGGTCCGCATGCACGGCGCCGAGTTGCGCCTGGCCGACAATCGACCCGGGTTGATCGTCAGTCTCGACTTCCACGGGCGCGCCATCGACGCTGTAGCCGCCTGAACACATCGGAGTTCTCCGTGGCACTACCCTTACTGCCAATCCTGGTTGTGATCATCAGCCTGTTCGTGCTGGCAATCAGTGCCGACAAATTCGTTGAGGGTGCCAGCGCAGTCGCCCGCGGCATGGGCATCTCCCCACTGCTGATCGGGCTGACTATTGTCAGCTTCGGCACCTCTGCTCCGGAAATACTGATCGCTATCATGTCGGCCAGCAGTGGCAGTGCGCCCATTGCGCTGGGCAATGCACTCGGATCCAACATCGCCAACATCGCATTGATACTTGGCACCGCCAGCCTGTTTATGCCGATACCCGTCTCGTCCGGCGTATTGCGCCGGGAAATCCCACTGTTGCTCGCCGTGGTATTTTTTTCCGCCGCATTGCTGCTCGACCTGCATCTCTCGCGTGGCGATGGCATTGCATCATTTGCGGTGTTGATTCTGGTGCTCGGCTGGCTGATCTGGCAGGGCAAGACGCACACTGACGACGACTCGATGACCGGCGAGTATGCGCACAGCCTGGAAGAGGCGCCGTCCGGCATTCCACCTGCGGTCAAAACACTCATCGCCCTTTTGCTGTTGCTGGTCAGCTCACGGGCGATGGTCTGGGGCGCTGTCGAGATAGCGAGAGCCGCCAATGTCAGCGAACTGCTAATCGGCCTGTCAATTGTCGCGATCGGTACCAGCCTGCCTGAGCTTGCCGCCACGATCGCGTGTGTTTTGCGGCGAGAGTACGGTTTGGCAATCGGCAACGTGGTGGGCTCGAATATGTTCAACGCGCTCGCCGTAACCGGTGTTATCGCGCTGCTGGCACCCGGCGACGTGGAAGCCCTGGTTCGCAACCGCGATCTCGCGCTTCAGTTGATTCTCACCGTATTACTGTTTGTTTTCGCGGTTGGCTGGCGTGGTCGGCAAGGCAGGATCAACCGCTTTGAAGGGCTATTGTTCGTGGGGATTTTCGTCGCCTACCAATACTGGCTGTTCGCGAGTGTCGCCAACTGACGGCGACAACAGCTCGCCTTGTGCAGTGGATAATCGATACACCCAAAGCACTTTGGAATCCGCCACGCGCGGCGCGGCGACAATGTTGATGACAGTGTCTTCCTCCAGTTGCTCAAGCGCCGGCAGCTGATCTGCGCTCACTCTATAACCGCGCAGCCCGCTCAAAGATCTCAACCAGAGGATTCGTTGCGCGTTGCGCCGACTGCTTTGCGCGCTTGTCCCCTGATAGCGACCTTCGATTGAGACCGACTGATCAAGAATCAACGCGCCGGTCTGTTGCCGGTTTTCGCTGTGATAGTAATAGCCAAGCCCCGCCAGCAGCATAATGACCGGTAGACTAGTCAGTAGCGAGTGGATTTGATTGGCCCGCGCCCGTGGCGGCGAGGTAGCGGGCGGGGATTCGACGCCGGATTTTTTATTCGATGTTCTGTACTTGCTCACGCATCTGCTCGATCAGCACCTTGAGATCGACCGCCTGCGCAGTAACCTCCGAGTCCGAGGATTTTGACCCCAGTGTATTGGCCTCGCGATTAAATTCCTGAACCAGAAAGTCCAGCCGTCGCCCCACCGGTTCATCGCGCTGCAGTACATCGCGCAACTCGCTGACGTGTGCGCCGAGGCGATCGAGTTCTTCATCGATATCCATTTTCTGAGCAATGTAAACCAACTCCTGCTCAAGCCTGCCACTGTCGTGCTCGACCTCAAGATCAGCCAATCGCGCAAGCAGTTTGCTGCGCTGGCGAGCGGCTGCCTGTGGCCGCAGCTCACGCACCCGTTTGAGAATCTCAACAATACCGGCACAGCGCTCTTCCAGCATGGCAGCGGTTTTCTCACCCTCACGACCGCGGGTGTCGATGTAGTCATCAATAGTAGTATCGAGCAACGCCAGCGCCGCCTGATGTACCGAACCCAGATCGGTTTCAGCCTGCCCGATGACACCGGGCCAGCGAAAAATATCAGATGCCGACACCGGTTCACTGTGGCCGGCAAGCTGCTGAACCGCACGGGCCGCCTCGACTACCTGCCGGGCGAGTTCCTCGTTAACGACCAGACCAGCGCTGACAGTTTGCGCCGCCTTGTATTTCAGAGACACTTCGATCTTGCCGCGACTCAGGCGAGCATTCAGACGCTCTCTGACCACAGGCTCTACCGCTCTGAATTCTTCGCTCAAGCGCAGCGAGATATCGAGATAGCGATGATTGACCGAACGCATTTCCCAGGTCAGCGTGCCCCATTCGCCGGTACTTTCTTTACGACTGAATGCGGTCATACTTTTTAACATCAGTATTCCTTTGATCGACAAGACTGAAACCGCTCTCCATCGAGCGTCGCGCACTGTATCATGACGCCCCTTGCAAGTCCGTTGATAAACGGCAACACCCCATCGATTCAGGAAATAAAAAATGCGCCCCAGTAAACGTGGCAACGACGAACTCAGAGCCGTCAAATTCACACGCGGCTTTACCAAACACGCTGAAGGATCAGTATTGGTTGAGTTCGGCGACACCAAAGTCATCTGCACCGCAAGTGTGGAAGATCGCGTGCCGCCATTTTTAAAGGGCCAGGGTAGTGGGTGGCTGACGGCCGAATACAGCATGCTGCCGCGCGCAACCGATAGCCGCTCACGCCGCGAAGTCACGGCGGGCAAGCAATCTGGCCGAAGTCAGGAGATACAAAGGCTTATTGGACGCTCGCTGCGCGCGGCTCTCGACTTACAGGCACTGGGCGAAAAAACCATCACTATCGACTGCGACGTGATTCAGGCCGATGGTGGCACCCGCACCGCATCGATCACCGGAGCCTTTGTGGCGCTAAGCGATGCAGTGAACAAACTGATCGCCAGCAAGTCATTGAAAAAAAACCCGATGCACGGCAGCGTGGCGGCGGTGTCCGTGGGTATTTACAACGGCCATGCAGTGCTGGACCTGGACTATGCGGAAGACTCCTCTGCTGAAACAGATATGAATGTCGTCATGAACGAAGCGGGCGGTTTTATCGAATTACAGGGCACCGCAGAGGGTCATGCGTTTCGTGAAGAAGAGCTGCAAACGATGCTCAAATATGCTCGCCACGGCATCGAGCAATTGATTGACATGCAGAAGGCGGCACTGGCAGGTGACTGACAAACAGCGATGCGTGCTGGCCAGTGGCAACGCCGGAAAACTGCGTGAACTTGGCCAATCGCTGGCAAGTCTCGATATCGAGCTGGTAGCGCAATCAAACTTCGATACCCCCGAGGCGGACGAGACCGGCCTGACCTTTATTGAAAATGCATTGATCAAAGCGCGCAACGCGTGCCGGCACAGTGGCCTGCCGGCTCTGGCCGACGACTCGGGCCTGACGGTCGATGCACTGCAGGGACGGCCGGGTATCTACTCTGCACGATTTGCGGCGGGCTCCAGTGAACGCAAGCCAACCGATGCCGAGAATGTCACCCACTTGCTGGAGCTGATGGAAAACGTGCCACAGCCACAACGCGGTGCAAGATTTGTCTGCGTGCTGGTCTGGATCGAGCACGCCGATGATCCAGAACCTGTTATCGCCAGTGGTAGCTGGCGCGGCAGTATCGCCACTGAAGCGGATGGCGCCGGCGGCTTTGGCTACGATCCGGTGTTCTTGGTGCCCGGCACCGGCAAGACCGCAGCGCGACTCAGCGCGGATGAAAAAAAGGCGCTCGGCCATCGAGGACAGGCGATCGGCCGATTGCTTGAACAGCTTGGCAACAGACTGGGGTAAGCAGTGGCAATCACGTTGCGCCAGTTCACTGAGTACCCGCCACTGACGCTGTACGTGCACTTTCCCTGGTGCGTGAAAAAGTGTCCCTATTGTGATTTCAATTCACACGCGGTGAAAAAGGAAATTCCAGAGCGCGCCTATCTTGATGCTTTGGTTATCGATCTGGAACAACATGCCCCGGACATCTGGGGGCGCCCGGTAGAGGCAATATTTTTTGGCGGTGGCACGCCGAGCCTGATCAGCAATGAGGGGATGGACTACCTGATGGGTAAGATTCGCGCCCTGACTCGTCTGCAACCGGATGCGGAAATCACCCTGGAGGCCAATCCGGGCACTCTGGAAAGTGGCCGCTTTGCCGGCTATCGGCAATCGGGCATCAATCGGCTGTCTATCGGTGTGCAAAGTTTTAACAATGACAGTTTGCAGGCGCTCGGCCGAATCCACGACAGTGGCCAGGCCATCGCCGCCTGCGAGTCTGTGCGCGACGCTGGTTTTGAGAATTTCAATATCGATCTGATGCATGGCCTGCCGGGCCAGCGCGCCGAGCAGGCGGCAGCCGATGTCGCCACTGCCATCGCACTTGATCCAACGCACATATCTTATTATCAGCTAACCATCGAGCCCAATACGCTCTTCCACGCAAGACCACCCACTTTGCCGGTCGAAGACGATCTGTGGGCAATTCAGGACGACGGGCAACATCAGTTGGCGCAAGCGGGGTACATGCAATACGAGGTATCAGCATTCGCCCGCCCGGACAGACAATGCCTGCACAATGTGAACTATTGGCTGTTCGGCGACTATCTGGGGATCGGCGCCGGGGCGCACAGCAAACTAACGTTCCCAGCTCACAACGCCATCCACCGTCTGAGCAAACATCGCCACCCGGATCGGTACCTGGACACCAGCGGCGACGATTCGCGGATTCAGACGCGCACTATTCTGGAAGGCAAAGATAGCCGGCTGGAATTCATGATGAACGCGCTGCGACTATGCGACGGTTTCGAGTCGGGATTGTTTGCCAGTCGCACCGGCGAAGCGCTGCACACCGTCAGCACAGAACTAGACCAGGCAGAGTCACTCGGTCTGATCAGCCGCACCCACCTGAAAATCGCCCCCACCCTCGATGGCCAGCGCCATCTGAACAGCCTGTTGGAGCTATTTATGCCTGATGCAGATGGTGGCGTTGAGCAAGCAATCGTATTCCAGCCCAGGGAACAATGAAGCGATGGAAGAGACCGATATCAGTTGTCCCTACTGTGGTGAGACACTCGGCGTGCTTATTGATTGCTCGATACCGGAGCAGCAGTATGTTGAAGATTGTCAGGTGTGCTGCTCACCGATACTGTTTCGCGTAACGATTGACCCGGATGGCAATATCGCCGAACTGACCACGACGCAGGAAAACGAGTGATCAGAACGACTGCCACCGCTCTTGGAATCCATTGTCGCCAGCCTGATATTAAGCTATAATGGGCGGCTGCCCGATTGAAACGAAAGCTGAAACGCCATGAAAGCCGACATTCATCCTAAATACGACAACATCAACGTCAACTGCAGTTGCGGCAACACCTTCGCCACTCGCTCTACGATTGGCAAGGATCTCAACGTCGAAGTCTGCTCTGCCTGCCACCCGTTCTACACTGGCAAGCAAAAGATACTCGACTCAGCCGGCCAGGTTGACAAGTTCAAGCGCCGCTACGGCAAGAAGTAATCTCGCCGCAGCACCACGCCCCAGTCGATGCGCCGCACCATTGCGGCCAGACAGGACTCGAATGCTGTCTATCTAATTGACAGCAGTATCTACATCTTTCGGGCGTGGCAACTGAATAGGCCGTCGCATGACGTCGACGGCCGCCCTGTCAACGCGGTACAGGGCTTTCTGGATTTCCTCTTCAACCTGCTGCAGCGCAGGCGGCCGCGGTTGATCGCATGCGCATTCGATCAACGCGGTGAGCACAGCATTCGCCAGTCGCTGTTTCCCTGGTACAAGGCGCAGCGCCCTGACTATCCCACCGAGTTGAGCGCGCAATTTCACCAATGTCGAGAACTGCTCGATTTGATCGGCATCACCTGGCGGTCGAGCCCGCTGGTCGAAGCGGACGATATCATCGGCATGTGGGCGCAAAGCGCCGGCACTGCCGGTCAAGCCTGTGTGATCGTTTCCGCCGACAAAGACCTGTGTCAATACATTAGCCGACGCGATGCGATCTGGAACTACGCCCACGATATCTGGCACGACTACCGGGCGATTGAGAACAGGTTCGGTGTTCGCCCCCACCAGATCGCCGATTGGCTGGCACTGACCGGTGACAAGGCCGACAATATCCCCGGCGTAGCCGGCATCGGACCTGCAACCGCGGCACGTTTGCTGACAAAATGGGGCAACATCAAGACGCTGCTAGCCAATTTGCACAAAGTTCGAGAGATGAAATTCCGCGGCGCCGCGCTTGCTGGTCAGCGGCTAGACGAGTGCCGGCAACAAATTCACCAGAACCGGCAGATCACCGGCCTGATCGAGGATCCCGATGTGGACACCGACATCACCCGCATGACCATCAAACCCGATTTTGCCGCACTTGGCCCTCAGCTCGACAGACTGGTCAGCCCCGCTACCCGGAATCAGTGGCTCGCGCTGCTGCAGACACTTGGCGAAGCGAAAGCGACCGCGTAGGCCGATCCAAAGGCCAACGGGACCTGCGCGGCTGATCCTGCTCAATAAACCGTTTGGGATTGTCAGCCAGTTTTCGGGCTCGGACGATACACTGGCGTTGCTGATACCGATCAAAGGCGTCTATCCAGCGGGCCGACTCGACAAAGACAGCGAAGGCCTGCTGCTGCTGACCGATCAGGGGTGGCTGCAGCACCAGCTATCACATCCCGACAAAAAGACACAAAAAACCTATTGGGTTCAGGTCGACGGGATTGCCAGCCAACAACAAATAGCGCAGCTGACGTCCGGTGTTGTGTTAAAAGACGGTCCGGCGCGCGCGCAAAGCGTGTCGGCAATGGCAGAACCGAACAAGCTGTGGCCCCGGGACCCACCCATCCGCAAACGCCTGAATCAGCCGACCAGCTGGCTTGAGCTGACAATCAGCGAAGGCAGAAATCGACAGGTCAGGCGCATGACCGCAGCCGTCGGATTACCCACCCTCAGACTCATTCGCCACCGCATCGGGCGCTGGACGATAGACGATCTGCGACCTGGAGAGTTTTCCGAGCAGCGAATCACACGGGAAACGTTCACGCCGTCGTCGTGAAGTGTAAATTTCGAACAGTGGTCATTGTAAGTGTCAAGATTGTGATACTATCTGGTAAGAAACAGGCGCTCCGAGAATGGCACTCCATTGATCGGTGCGTACGGTGCGGTGAACCGGGCGTGTCTAGCGTTACCCCATGCTGAAACAAAAGTTACAAGTGGTGTCCGTATTCCTGCTGGGCCTTGGCGTGGGGTGGGGTCCGCATGCGCATGCCGAGTTCGCTGAAGCCGAACGAATCACCCTGCTCGGCACCCAGCCTTCTGACAATCCAGACTACGAACTGCAAATGGATGTGCTGGTGGGCGCACGCAGCGAGACGCTGTTGCTCAATCCCAGCTCAGTTGTACGGTCTAATAATATTGTCGATCAATATGGCAATCCGGTGGCCGTGCCCACCGACACGCAGCACTACGAAGGCACTATCGAAAACGTGGCCGATTCCTGGGCGCGCATCTCGCTGGGTGAAGATCTACGCGGCACCCTGTTCGCCGATGGCGATCACTACGATGTCATTCCGGTTACCGACACCGCGGCACGTCTGCGACAAATCAGTTCCAGCCAAATCGAGCAAGTGGTGGCAGACCATGGCGGCGATCGTCTACTGTTTCCGCCGAATTTTTATTCCCCCGTCCGCACGATCCAGCAAGCGCTGACAATCGACACCGACACCAGTCATTTCTTCAATCAACCGGCTGCAGCGACCAAAGTCGTGCACATCGGTATCGTCGTCGACACGCGCTACGATGAATCGCGTGCCGGACGCGGACTGAATCTGGCAATCTCTGCAATCAATTCGGTAGACGGTATCTATCGCGAGCAAATGGGCGTTGCGATCAGTCTCGACACCACCCTGTTGATGACCGACCCCGACACTGATCCATTGCGGATGGAAGAGCAATCCACCGAAGAAATGCTTCTGGAATTTCGCAACTATCGGCGCAACACCGATCTGCTGGGCGCTGAGCTGAATCTGGTGCATTTCTTCACCGGCAACCCGGCAAGTGATGCGAATATTGGCCTGGCTTTCATTGGCGCGGCGTGCCGCAGCGACGGATACGATGTCAGCCTGTCAGTACCTTTCCAGTACCCGGTGCTGCTGGCGGCACACGAGATTGGCCACAATCTGGGCGCCTTGCACGACGACGTCACCAGTTGTGCCACTGACGCTACAAAGGTCATGCACTCGCAAATCAGCTCACAAACCAGCGAGACATTCAGCAACTGCTCGCTGGACGCAATTGCTGCCCAACTGACTTACGCCACCTGTCTGAGTGAGGCAATCGATTTGCAGATCTCGGCGAACAGACTCTCGGATACCGCGGCCAGCATTGAGGCGCGAAATCTCGATCTCACGCGCGCCGTCGCCGGCACACAGGTCAAAATCGAACTATCCAATGCCAGCATTACATCGCTTCCAGCGAGTTGCGAACTGGATTCAACCTCCCGCGCTCACTGTCCGACCCTTGCACTCGCCGCAGGCGAATCCGAGACCATCACCTTCGAATACCAACTGCTCGGCACCGAGCAGGCAACCCTCTATTCGGAGGTCGAGGTGGTCGGCGCGCTGGATTTGCAAACCGACAACAACAGTGCATCGGTGATTCTGGCCGAGGATTCAACGCCGGACTCTGATACACACATGATTGCAAACACCGACCCGGCCCAGAACGGCACACCGTCTGGCGGTAGTGCCGGCGGCGGTGCGCTGTCACCGTGGTGGTTGCTGATGTTCGTTTTCGGTGGTGCGCGTGTCAGCTGGCGGCGCAGCCGGACGACCAACGGCTGACTCTAACTTCTACGATCGACCGACGATTCGGCGATAGATACCAGCGCGTCCCGGTAGATTCCCTGCGGCATGGCACTGAGCGAATCAATCGCCAATTGAACCTGCCCACGGGCCGCTTGCAACGTCTTGTCGATGGCACCGCTTCGCCGCACCGCATCAAGAACATCCGGCATATTGATTTGCGCGCCCTCGTCGGCGATACAGGTTCGGATCAAAGCGCGACCTTTTTCATCGCCGTCTCGCATGGCGATGATCAGCGGCAGTGTCGGCTTGCCCTCAGCCAGATCGTCGCCGGTATTTTTGCCCAGTTCTGCGTCATCGGCAGTGTAGTCCAGCAAATCGTCAACCAACTGAAAGGCCGTTCCAAGATGGGATCCGTAGTCGGCGATTGCCTGTTCTGCCGCGGGCTTCGCTCCGGCGACTATCGCACCCAGCCGAGCTGCCGCCTCGAACAGCATGGCGGTTTTCGCGCGAATGACGTCCATATAAGCCTGCTCAGTGATATCGGGTTCACGGATGTTGAGCAGCTGCATCACTTCACCCGCAGCGATAGTGTTAGTGGCACCGGCCAGCACCTCCATGACACGCATTTGACCCACTTCAACCATCATCTCGAAGGCTCGCGAGTAGAGGAAGTCGCCGACCAGCACCGCGGCCTCGTTGCCCCAGACCTGATTGGCCGTGTCTCGACCGCGACGCATGTCTGAAGAGTCAACGACATCGTCGTGCAGCAAGGTGGCAGTGTGAATAAACTCGATAATCGCCGCGATATCGATATGGTGCGAGCCGCTGTAGTCATGCGCAAGCGCCGACAGAATCACGAGCTTGGGCCGCATCCGCTTGCCACCGGCGGCGAGGATATAGTTCCCGACCTGATTGATCAGCACTACATCCGACTTCACCGCAGCCTGAATGCGCTTGTCCACCAACTCCATTTCCCGCAGAGTCAGGGTTTCCGGGTCAGAGGCAGACATCAATCGTTCGGGTAGGTTTCGGGGGGTAGCAGACAGTAACACGCTGCGCCGATAGTTGGCGTGGTTGTCGTTTCAGGCAGTGCCAAATCACGGGCGTTTCGTGTTTCAATAAATTGACTCATATGTTGTAGCAGTCTATTATTGAGGGCTTGGCTGCGCAATCCATTTCGATGAGCACGGCGTCAATTAGTTCCGGAAACCAGCCGGCACAAACAATTTAGCCCACACGGCGCAACAGTTGCTGGTAATCCGGCAGGCCAATGCGGCTTGTGGAACACAGGCTAACCCTGATTGATGGTTAGTCCAACGGGAAAATTCAATGGCACATAAAAAAGCTGGCGGCAGCACCAGGAACGGCCGCGATTCTGAGTCCAAACGCCTGGGCGTAAAAAAATACGGCGGCGAGGCTGTACTCGCTGGCAATATCCTGATTCGACAGCGCGGCACGCGTGTCCATGCAGGCGTCAACGTAGGCGTGGGCAAGGACCATACGCTGTTCGCCAAAGCCGACGGCGTGGTTAAGTTCCACACCGGCGGACCGAAAAACCGCAAATTCGTCAGCGTCGTCGACAACGCCTAAGCGCACGCGACTCCGCTGACAAAACCCCGCTGCTGCGGGGTTTTTTGTGTGTGGCCACCCCCGGCCCACCGCCCCACTGAACACCGGTTAACTCGATGAAATTTGTAGACGAGGCCAGAATCAAGGTCATCGCCGGTGACGGCGGCAATGGCTGCCTGAGCTTTCGACGCGAAAAGTACATCCCGCGCGGTGGTCCGGATGGTGGTGACGGCGGCAATGGCGGCAGCGTCTACCTGTGTGGCGATGGCAACATCAATACGCTGGTCGATTTCAGGCACATTCGCACCTATCAGGCCGAACGCGGCAAAAACGGATCGGGTGCCAACTGCACCGGGCGCAAGGGTAGTGACAAGGTGATCCGTGTGCCGGTGGGCACCATGGCCTATGATCGCGAGACCGGCGAGCTGATCGCCGACATCACCGAAGATGGACAACAGGCACTGGTAGCAGCTGGCGGCGTGCACGGGCTGGGCAATACGCGGTTTAAAAGCTCGACCAACCGCGCGCCGCGCAAGACCACTAACGGCACACCCGGTGAGCGTCGCGAATTATTACTGGAACTGAAGTTATTGGCCGATGTTGGGCTGTTGGGTTACCCGAATGCCGGCAAATCATCATTGATCCGCAAGGTATCTGCCGCACAGCCAAAGGTCGCAGACTACCCGTTCACCACACTCCACCCCAATCTGGGCGTCATCAGTGTCGAGGCGCACCGCAGTTTCGTCATGGCAGATATCCCGGGCCTGATTCAAGGTGCGGCGGAAGGCCAGGGCCTGGGCATTCGGTTTTTGCGCCATCTGGCGCGTACCGGGCTGCTGTTGCATGTAATCGATCTGGTGCCGTTCGACGAACACGATCCAGCCGAAGCTGCACTGCAATTAGTGCATGAGCTAGAAAAATACGACGACGCGCTGGCCACCAAAGAACGCTGGCTGGTGTTTAATAAAATGGACTTGCTCGACCCTGAAGATTGGCAACAACGCGTGCAAACCACCCTGGATGCACTGAGCTGGCAGGGCCCCTGGTACAGCGTGTCCAGCATTACTGGCAAGGGATTGCCGCAGCTTTGCAGTGACATCATGGTCCGCATTGAAACCCAGGCAGAGCAACTGGCCGACAGCGATGAAGTGCCCGCCCCTGTCGATGGCTAGCGATCGTATGCCCGTTCGGTGGGTGATAAAAATCGGCAGTGCGCTGATCACTTCGGGAGCCGATGGACTCAATCGATCGGCAATCCGCCACTGGTGCGAGCAGATGGCGCACCTGAAAAGCGCTGGCGACGAGCTGGTGCTGGTGTCGTCCGGCTCGATCGCCGAAGGCATGCACAGACTCGGTTGGCAGCAGCGGCCCGCCTCGATCCACGAACTGCAGGCCGCCGCCGCGGTCGGGCAGATGGGCCTGGTGCAGACTTATGAATCAGCCTTACAGCAGCACGGCATAGGCACTGCGCAAATACTGCTCACCCACGCTGATCTGAGCAGTCGGCAACGATATCTCAACGCTCGCAGCACGCTATCTACGCTGCTGCAGCTGGGCATACTGCCGGTTGTCAATGAGAACGACACGGTAACCACCGATGAAATCAAACTCGGCGATAACGACAATCTGGCGGCACTGGTCGCCAACCTGATCACTGCCGATAAACTGATCATTCTGACTGACCAGGAGGGGCTGTTTGATCGTGATCCCCGGCTGCACCCCGCGGCCACCATGGTCACTGATGGCCAGGCCGGCGATCCAAAACTGCTGGAGATGGCAGGCCCAAGCAAAAGCGCTGTCGGCAGCGGCGGCATGGCGACCAAACTGCTCGCAGCCGAGCGCGCCGCCCGCTCCGGCACTGACACGATCATCGCCCGCGGGCATGAGGAAAACGTTATCCTGAGACTGCGCGACGGCGAGTCAATCGGCACACACCTGAAAGCGGGCACGGCAAAGCTCGACGCACGCAAACAGTGGCTGGCGAACCAACTCAAGGTACGCGGCAAACTGGTATTAGACGATGGCGCTCAGAGACGCCTCAAGGCGGGTGCCGCGAGCTTGTTACCGGTTGGTGTGAGAGCGGTGGAAGGTCAGTTCTATCGAGGGGAACTGGTTTCGTGCATCGATCAGCGTGGCACCGAGATCGCGCGTGGGTTGGTCAACTACACTGCCAGTGAAGTACGCCGGCTCATGGGCCTGCACAGCAGTGAGATCGAACAGGCTCTGGGTTATGTTGACGAACCCGAACTCATCAACAGGGACAATATGGTGTCCCTGTGAAGCCGAGTTCATCGCCGTGCGAGAAGACGCACGGGAAAACAGCAGTCGTCCGCTACAGTGCGCGGATTTTTTCGTTCAGGCGGCTCTTGTGTCGGGCGGCCTTGTTTTTGTGAATAAGCCCTTTTCGAGCCATGCTGTCCAGAAGCGGCACAGCTGCTTTGTAGGCATCCTGTGCTGCGGTTTTGTCGCCCGCTTCGATGGCGTAAACCACCTTTTTCACCTGGGTACGCATCATCGACTTCATGCCGGCGTTGCGCATGCGGTGCTTCTCCGCCTGGCGGGCTCGTTTTCGGGCTTGCGGCGAATTGGCCACGCGCTATCTCCTGATCTCAAATTAGTAATACAACAAACCAGTATCGACTCTGGAGTGTTCTTTGTCAACCCAATTCCGGCCCTTCCACACAGCTATGCCAACCGTTCATATGACGCAAACAACCTCTATTCATGAGCGGTAAAAGCAAGGGTCTGCTGCTTTCGAGCAGCATCGTCAGCGGGATGACTATGATCTCGCGCGTGCTGGGGTTTGTTCGCGATCAGGTATTCGCGATCATGTTCGGCGCATCAACGGCGACCGATGCATTTTTTGTCGCATTCAAGATTCCCAATTTTCTTCGCAGACTATTTGCAGAAGGCGCGTTTGCACAGTCTTTCGTGCCGGTATTCACGGAGTACAAAGAGCACCGCAGCCACGAAGAGTTGAAGCAACTCGCCAGTCGAGTCAGTGGCACACTCGGTCTCGCTGTATTGTTGCTGAGCATTGCCGGCTCGCTGTTTGCCGCACAACTGATTTCCCTCTTTGCCCCTGGCTTCAGCGCCGATGAGGAAAGTCGTGCGCTGGCCACACAGATGTTGCGCATCACTTTTCCCTATCTCTTTTTTATCTCACTGGTCGCCTACGCCGGCAGCATTCTCAATTCTTTTCAACGATTTGCGGTTCCCGCGTTCACCCCGGTTTTTTTGAATATCTGCCTGATCAGTGCCGCGCTGTGGGGCACTCGCTTGTTGCCGACCCCGGTGATCGCACTGGCCTGGGGGGTGTTTGCCGCAGGCGCAGTCCAACTGGCGTTTCAATTGCCATCGCTGCACCAGCTGGGGCTGCTGGTGCTGCCGCGCTGGGGATGGAATGACAGCGGCGTGAAACGGATTCTGATCCTGATGTTGCCAGCGGCGTTTGGCTCGTCAGTGGCGCAAATCAATCTGCTGCTCGACACCATCATCGCCTCTTTTCTGCAGGCCGGCAGCATCAGCTGGCTCTACTACGCGGACAGGCTGGTGGAGTTCCCGCTCGGCATTTTCGGTATCGCAATCGCCACCGTCATCCTGCCTCGCTTGTCGGCGATTCACAGTCACGGGCAAAACAATGAGTTTCAGCACACGCTCGATTGGGCGATGCGTCTGGGGCTGGTCACCGCCCTGCCCTGTGCCGCGGGCTTGTTGCTACTGGCAGCGCCGATCCTCGCCACGCTTTTCGGCTATGGCGCGTTTGACGCGGAAGACGTACACATGTCGGCCTGGAGTCTGCGCGCCTATGCGCTCGCACTGCCGGGGTTTATTCTGATCAAGATTCTGGTGCCCGGGTTTTTCTCTCGGCAGGACACGCGCACGCCGGTCAGAATTGGCATCATCGCGATGGTCTTTAACATGGCTATGAATATCATTCTGGTCGGCGCGCTGTTGCTGACCTCAGCCGGCCCCGCCCACACTGGTCTGGCGCTGGCAACGGCCATGTCTGCCTCGCTGCAGGCGGTGATGCTGTATCGCCGACTACAACGAGAGAACGCCTACTCGATATCGGATACCACGATCTCAGTGACCGGCAGGATTGTGTTCGCAACGGTTGTCATGGGTGCAGTGTTGCTTGTGTTGTCGCCGTCGACAGATCACTGGCTGGCGTTGGACGCGGCTGGGCGAATCGCGCGCTTAAGCGCTATAATCGCGGCTGCAGTGCTGAGCTATCTGATCGCGCTGTACCTGTCTGGTGTGCGCCCCGGCGACCTTCGAAAACCACATCAGTAAATCCCTGCCAACGGTGTTGAATCCAGTCTTGGAACTTGTTCGCGGCCTGTACAATATTCAGCCACATCAGCGTGGCTGCGCTGCCACTATCGGCAATTTCGACGGCATCCATGTCGGCCATGCGGCGTTGATCGACGCCGTCGCCACACAAGCCAGGAAATTGCAGACGCGCGCCTGCGTGATCAGCTTCGAGCCGTTGCCAATGGAATACTTCGCCACCCCGGAAAACGTTCCACCCCGGCTGACCTGGCTGCGGGAAAAGTGGCATGCGCTCGGCGATCAGCGCGCCGATCAGCTGCTGCTGCTGCGTTTTAATCGCCAACTGGCCACAACGACCCCGGCCGACTTCATCCAGCAGGTTCTGGTGGACGGCCTGGCAGTTCGTTACCTGCTGGTGGGGGATGACTTTCGCTTTGGCCTGCGGCGCGAGGGCGACATCAACCTGCTGCGCGAAGCTGGGCAAAAACACAATTTTACAGTCGAGCAGGCCGACACCATCGAGCACACTGGCGAGCGCGTCTCCAGCACCAGAATTCGCACTCTGTTGAAAGCCGGCGATCTGTCTTCGGCGGCCGCTCTGCTCGGTCGACCCTACGCATTGCAGGGCCACGTCGTGCATGGCGCGAAACTTGGCAGGACAATCGGGTTTCCCACCGCGAATCTGGCGATGGAGGGAAAAAATCCGCCCTTGCGTGGCGTGTTTGCGGTTCGTGCAACGGTTGACGACGAGCAAAATCCGATCAACGGCATCGCTAATCTGGGCGAGAAACCGACAGTAGACGGACGCCGGCTGAGCCTTGAAATCCACCTGCTGGACTTCAATTCAGATCTCTATGGCAAACGCTTGCGCGTGAGTTTTCACCACAAGGTTCGCGATGAAATGAAATTCGACTCGATAGATGCCTTGAAACGCGCGATCGCCGATGATGAAGCAAAGGCCCGAGACTGGTTCGCCAATACAACTGACTGATCTCTACATAGACCGCCGCAGCGCTTGCGATATGACGAAGGATCACAGGAAATACAATTGAGCACTTATAAGCACACACTCAATTTACCCAGCACGGATTTTCCGATGCGTGGCAATCTCGCCAAGCGCGAGCCAGAGATGCTCGAGCGCTGGCAGAAGATGGACATCTACCAAAAAATTCGCACGGCCTCGGCCAATCGCGAAAAGAAGTTCATTCTGCACGACGGCCCGCCCTACGCCAACGGCGACATTCACATCGGGCATGCGGTTAACAAGGTGATCAAGGACATGATCATCAAAAGCCGTCAGCTCGATGGTGCCGACTCACCCTATATTCCGGGCTGGGATTGCCACGGCCTGCCGATCGAAAACAAAATCGAATCCGAACTGGGTCGACCGGGCGAGAAAGTAGACGAGGCGACCTTTCGTGCACGCTGCCGCGAATACGCACAACAGCAGCTTGAAGCTCAGCGCGAAGATTTCAAACGACTGGGTATCTTTGCAGAGTGGGATGATCCCTATCTGACGATGGACTTCAAGAACGAGGCCGGCATTGTTCGCGCACTCGGACAGATGATCGAAAAGGGCCACGTGTACAAGGGCACCAAGCCCGTGTACTGGAGTGTTGGCGCGCGCTCGGCACTGGCTGAGGCCGAGGTGGACTACCACGATAAAACCTCCACCGCCATCGACGTTCGATTCAGCGCCACCGACGCAGCACAGCTACACAAGCTTTGCGGCAGCAGCCGCACCGACTTGCCGATCAGCGTCGTGATCTGGACGACAACCCCCTGGACGATCCCTGGCAATCTCGGTGTCGCGCTGCACCCGGAACTTGAATACAGCGTGGTCGAATGCGATCTGGGAGAAGGCACAGAAGCCGTTATCCTCGCAACCGAGCTGGTTGACTCGGCTATGCAGCGATACAACTGCAGCGACTACTCCGTCATCTCGACATTTGCTGGCGAGGCGCTGGAGCGCACCACACTGCAACATCCGTTTTACGAGCGCACATCGCTGGTGGTACTGGGCGACTATGTCACGACCGAAGCGGGTACCGGTGCTGTCCACACCGCACCCGATCACGGCGTCGACGATTTCTACACCGGGCAAAAGTACGATCTGGGCCTGATCAACGGTGTCAGCAATGCTGGCACCTTTGGAGCACACGTCGAAAAATTTGCCGGTGAGCACGTCTACAAGGCAGAGGATCACATCCTCGATGAACTGCGTCAGCACGGCAAACTGGTTTTACATAAATCGTTTCAACACAGCTACCCCTATTGCTGGCGCACACGCACGCCGATCATCTTTCGCGCTACGCCGCAATGGTTCGTATCGATGGACGAGCAACACTTGCGACGCGACGCACTGGCCGCGATCAAAACCGTGCGTTGGGTTCCGGATTGGGGCCAGGCTCGCATCGAGGGCATGATCGCCAACCGCCCGGACTGGTGTATCTCTCGACAAAGATTCTGGGGCGTTCCGATCTGTCTTTTCATTCACAAAGAGACTGGTGAGAAGCACCCCGATTCACTGGCACTGATGGAAAAGGCCGCGCAGGCGATCGAGAAAAACGGCATTCAAGCCTGGTACGACATGACGGCAGAGGATTTTCTTGGCAACGAAGCCGCTCTGTACGACAAAAGCACCGATGTGCTGGATGTCTGGTTTGACTCCGGCACTACATACTCTCATGTGCTTCAACAACGTGGCCAGAGCTATCCGGCCGATATGTATCTGGAGGGTTCAGACCAGCATCGCGGATGGTTTCACTCATCTTTGCTGACCAGCGTTTCGATTAACGGCATCGCCCCCTATCGACAAGTGCTCACGCACGGCTTCACCGTCGATCAGCAGGGACGCAAGATGTCGAAATCCCTGGGCAATGTGATCGCGCCGCAAAAAGTGATGAAAACACTCGGCGCCGACATCATTCGCCTGTGGGTCTGTGCGACCGACTACCGCGGCGAAATGAGTGTGTCGGACGAGATCCTGAACCGGATGTCCGATTCCTATCGGCGCATTCGCAACACCGCTCGATTCCTGCTCGCCAACCTGAACGGCTTCGACCCGGCAACAGATCTGGTGCCGACTTCTGATCTGCTGGCGCTGGATCAGTGGGCGATTGATCGCACCCTCCGACTGCAGGATGAAATTCGCACCGCGTTCGATGACTACAACTTCCACACGGTTTATCAGCGCATCCACAATTTCTGTTCCACCGAACTGGGCGGCTTCTACCTCGACATCGTCAAGGACCGACAATACACCACACAGTCCAACAGCCACGCCCGACGATCGGCGCAAACCGCGATGTATCACATCATCGAGGCCATGACGCGCTGGATCGCACCGGTGCTGAGCTTCACCGCTGAAGAGATCTGGCAAAATATTCCAGGTGAACGCGAAGAAACCGTCTTCACCGCAACCTACTACGACGGCCTTGCAGCACTGCCACAAGACGCGCTTTATACAGCGGATGAATGGCAACGAGTGGTCGATTGCCGTATCGCTGTATCGAAAGAGCTGGAGGCACTGCGGGTCGACTCTAAGATTGGTTCATCCCTCGACGCAAAAGTCGCCCTCTATTGCGATGATGAGCTCGTCTCACTACTGCAGCGACTCGAAACCGAACTGCGGTTTGTCCTGATCACTTCCGAGGCCGGCGTTAATGGCTTGTCCGACAAACCCGATGACGCCAGCCAGGCACAACTGGAAAACGGTGAGATGTGGATTCAGGCGCAGGCGAGCGAGGCACCCAAATGCGTGCGCTGCTGGCATCATCAGGCCGATGTTGGTCAATCAGCCGATCATCCCGAATTGTGCGGTCGCTGCGTGTCAAACGTCGACGGTGACGGAGAAAAACGGGCTTACGCCTGAGCTTGTCAATATGAAAACCAGACTCTACGCCATCGCCATCACTGTCATCGCACTGGACCAGCTAACCAAGTGGCTGGCCAACACACGATTAACATTGCACGACCCAGTTTCGGTCATGCCATCATTTAATCTCACCTTGATGTACAACAAGGGTGCTGCGTTTAGTTTTCTCAGTACTGCGGGTGGCTGGCAACGGTGGTTTTTCACTATTGTTGCCACAGTGATCAGTGTGGTGTTGATCGTCTGGATCGCGCGATTGCGTCCGCATGAAAGATTGTTGGGTACCGGGCTTGCGCTGGTGCTGGGCGGCGCCATCGGCAATTTGATCGACCGTGTTTATCTGGGCTACGTGATAGATTTCGTGCAATGGTTTTACGGTAGCTTCTATTGGCCGGCTTTCAATATCGCTGATGCCGCGATTTCGGTCGGCACCGCCATATTGCTGTATACATCGTTTTTTCCAGGCAGCGAGGACAGCAGGGGCTAGCCCTTGCCAACAGGATTGTAAAAATGGAAATACTCATGGCCAATCCGCGCGGGTTCTGCGCGGGCGTCGATCGGGCTATTGAAATCGTCGAGCGCGCGCTCGAACTTTTTGGTGCGCCGGTGTACGTGCGACACGAAGTGGTGCACAACAAGTTTGTCGTCGACGGCTTGCGCGCCAAGGGCGCGATATTCGTTGACGAGCTGGACGAAGTGCCAGACGACAATACAGTGATTTTCTCCGCTCACGGCGTATCAGCAGCCGTTGAAGAGCATGCCAAAACGCGGGATCTGCGCGTCTTTGACGCCACATGCCCACTGGTTACAAAAGTCCATATCGAGGTGGCGAAATACGCTGATGAAGGTCGCGAAGTGGTGTTGATCGGCCACGCCGGGCACCCGGAAGTAGAGGGCACCATGGGACGCTATGACACCTCCAAAGGCGGACGCATCATCCTGGTGGAAAAACCCGAAGACGTCGAATCGCTGGACATCTCCAATCCACAACAGCTCGCTTTTGTATCGCAAACGACCCTGTCAGTGGATGACACCCGCACCGTGATTGAGACTCTGCAACAGCGTTTTCCACACATCGTTGCGCCACGCAAGGATGACATCTGCTATGCGACGCAGAATCGCCAGGATGCGGTAAAAAAGTTGTGCGAAACGGTCGACCTGTTGCTGGTTGTGGGCGCCAACAACAGCTCAAACTCCAACCGCCTGAGAGATCTGGGCGAACGCGCCGGCATTCCCTCCTACCTGATCGCCGATGCCAGTCATATCGACAATAACTGGTTCACCAACACCCGCCGCGTAGGCGTCACCGCTGGTGCTTCGGCGCCGGAAGAACTGGTCCGGCAAGTGGTCAAACACATTCAGGATCAGGGCGGCAGCATGGCGACTGAGTTCGCCGGCGTAGAAGAGACGATATCCTTCAGCATCCCCAAAGCCCTGCGCCGCAGCCAGGCCTGATTCTGGCAATCTATCCGGTGGAGCAAGGTCGCGTGTCGACCTGCATTCGGGTCTTTTGTCCTGACCGGGCCCCTGGCGGAGCTTGACCGCAGCACTCAGCCGACCATTTTTCCTTCGCGCTCAGCCACTTCGCCCATTTTGCGGACTACCGCATAGGCTGACGATTGCCGGCCTAAATTTTTACATTTGCGCGCCGATGCCACTGCTAGCGGTCTGACTAAATTCCCGATACGGAAGCGGCCCTGCCGCAACTCGACCCGCATGGTGACGAAATCGCCACCTTCTACGGTAGATCAATCAAACAATCGGACGGGCGCCAAGTGTTCAATTTCGAAGCAAAACAGGCAGAATCAACGGAAAATGACGTCGGCGAACTGCTGGAACTCGCCAGTCGCCTGTCACCGATTTCAGAACTTAGCGACGCCAACAAGCTGACTATTTGCAAGTCTGCAACCGTCGTCAGCGTTAACCCTTCCACCAAACTGACGGGCGATAAAGAACATCGCTGGTTCACCTACCTGCTGGAAGGCCAGGTCGAAACTTCGAATGCGCGAGACAAGGACGAGACGGAATCGATCTCTGCCAACTCTGACCGCGCCCTGCAGCCTGTGCTGCGCGAGTTCAGCTCACATCATATGATCAAGACCAGCACGACTGCGCAGCTGGTTCGCTTCGGTCGCGAGTTGTTCGACATCCTGCTGCATGAGCAACAAAAGTCTGCCACCAAGGTCACTGACGTTCGAGTCACCGAACTCGACAATGTCATATTCGATGAAATCGTCGAATCGTTTTCCAGCCGCAGCATCAATCTGGTCTGCGACCCGACCATTAGCCGCAAGGTGACTGTACTGTTGCAAAGCGGTTCTGTCGGCATTCCCGAATTGTCGCGCGCACTGGCCTCAGACCCGGCGCTAACAGCCAGCACCCTTTACGAGGCCAATAAGTCAGCTGGCCCCGGTGAGACCACACAGACAATGCGTGGCGCGATCACGCGACTCGGCGTCGAGAGTGCCAGCAAGCTCGCGCAGACGATCACCACCAACGACGAGCAAAGCTGGAAAGCGGCGAGCCCACTGCTCGAAGAGCATATGACGTACTACCAGCGCCGCGCTGCGCTCACCGGTGCAATCTGTCAGGTGTTCGCCAAATCACTGCGTCATATGTCGGCCGAGCGCGCCCACCTGATCGGCCTGATGGCAGACATCGGCGAACTGGTCGTTCTGAGCCATGCCAATCAGCACGCTGATCGCTTCACCGACGCACAGTCGCTGCAGAATTCGGTCAAGAATCTGCGTGAAGTCGTCGGTATGTGGCTGCTGAGTACCTGGGGCTTCAATGATCAGTTCATCGAGGCAATCGAGAGCTCACGCGATTTCTACCGTAACCACACCGGGGAAATCACGTATGCCGATCTGGTCACCGCCGCGCTGCTGACCATCGAGAACGAACTACCGGAAGGCACCACCAAGTCGATCCCGAGCGTCGTCAACCTGCTGCTGCCACGTAAGCTGCAACAGGCCGGCATCGATCTGCAGGATCCCAAGTCTATTCTCAAGCAGGCAATGGTCGAGCTTAAGGCACAGCGCTCGCTTCTGGCCTGATCGGCCAATCAAGACCGTACACTGATGTAAACGATCGCCCGCTCCGGGCGATCGTCCCCTTCCGGGCCACCCACCGTGTGGCAAGCACTACGCCGCAGCTATCCTGCTGGTCAGGCTTCATTTGAATTGCGCGTGTTAACCTTCGCCCACTGATCATCAGAGGCACCCACGCCTGATGCGCGGGTGCACCGTTCAATCAGCAAAGTTATAATCGGCGCGTCATGTTGACTGAAAACGGCTGCTCTTAGCCGCGCTTCGATTGCAATTCCTCTCAGGAGGACAGATGGCTGTAGCTTACAGATGGGCGAAACTACCACTGATCGGCCTGATCGCAATCTGGCTTTCTGCCTGCGCGACCTTTGGCCCAAAGCTGATCAAGCCATCCGTCTCACTTGTTGATGTGACACCGCTGAACTTGAATCTGTCCAGCCAGCAACTGCGTTTCAAATTGAAGATAGACAACCCAAACCCCTTCGAACTTCCATTGGAGACCGTCAATTTCGTTGCCAGGTTCAATGATTCGGATGTAGCCAGTGGTCGCAGCTATCAGGCGACGATCATCCCGCCACATCAGAGCGGCGAAATGACCATCGATGTTACCGCCGGCATCAACCAGATCGCCGAGTCGCTGCGGGGTTTGTTGCGCACTGCCAATCTTTCGATCAGCTATCAGCTGTCAGGTGCTATAAAAATTGCAGACTGGAACAGAACCGTCCCCTTCGATGTTAACGGTATCGTTGATATCGATGAAAAATATACGTTGCCAAAAAAATAAGTTTCGATCACCAGGCAAACACCGGCGAGCCACTCGCCCTTTACTGAATGCTTACCCCAATCTAAACAAAGGCCTGTAAGTTAATGCCGCCACCAGCTGCAAATCAGTCTCAACGGCTATCGGCCCCGCTGTCGCTGAACAAACGGTTTACGCCGTCCGGATTTATCAGGCAGGTTTTGCAACGCCCTCAAACCACAGGCGCTATCGCACCCTCCTCACGCGCCGTGGCAGACACCATTACGGACCTGATCGACTTTGACACGGCCTCCACCATCGTTGAGCTGGGGCCGGGCACAGGTGTATTTACCGAGCATCTGGTCCCGCGTCTGGCTAATGAAACCACATTCTTCGCGCTCGAAATCAACCCGGCATTCGCCAAAGCCACTCGCATTCGCTGTCCACAGGCGCGCGTATACACCGACAGCGCAACCCGGTTGCAGCACTATTTGCGCGCCAACGACGTAGACCACGCACAGTACATCGTCTGCAGCCTGCCATGGACTATATTCGATGAACACGAGCAACTGGAACTACTGAAAATAGTGATCGACAGCCTGCCTCCCGGGGGAGAATTCATCTCCATTGTCTACCTGGGCAGCCAACTTCGAAGTCGTGGACGCTACTTTACCCGTACGCTTCCGCAACTGTTTTCAACCGTCGAGCGACATGGCCCCGTCTGGTGCAATCTGCCACCTACTCAGGTCTACCGCTGCATCAAGTAGAGTCGAGTATGCGCAAGTTACCGCTCGCCAGGTTGCCACTGCCGTCGATCCGCAACTGGCTTCAAACCGGCCCCAATGCCATTGCTGCGTACCCTGGCGAAAAAGAGCTACTGCGCACCGGCACCATTCTGGTTACCGATACCCGGCTCGCCTATATAGACGCATTTGATCGAACATTGAAGACCTACATGTTCGAGCATATGCTCAGCGTCAACAAACACTACTACCGACCGACAAGCCTCAATCGCAGGCTATGCAAAGGCGTCATTTTGGCGGCGATCGTCGTGCTGCTGATCACCATCATTGTAGATATGACCAGCGGCAATCACTCCAGCATGATCATGGTCTACATTCCGTTGCTCATGAGTCTGGTCGTCGGCTTATTGGTGTGGCGCGACATGCGCCCACGCTATAGCGTAGAGTGGGAAATGACCAACGGCACCAAAGGTAAAATCAGCACTGAGCCTTTGATGCGAGAGTGGCTGCTGGACAACCGCAACCGTGAGAAGTCGATGGACCGGCTGGCCCATGCCATGAATGAGGCGCTGTCAGCCAAAGCGTGGTGGCCCAAAGGCAGTCACGCCAATCAGGCTCAAATGGACATGTTCGTCGAACCTGCCAGTCCGGAGAAATCAATCGCGGTACCCGGCGAAAAGCCGAAACTAACGCTGGTCAACAGTCTGTACGATCACTAAATCTCAACACTGATCTACCGCGCGTGCGCCAGATACACGCCCGCGATTGTTATTTGTTCATTCGTTGGATAAAAATCGCCAATAGCACTACCGGCACGCCAAGCAGCGTTGTGTAGAGAAAGAACTGCGGATATCCCACGGCATCCACCACACTACCCGAGTAACCGCCAAGCAATTTCGGGAACAGGGTCATCACCGAACTGAAGATCGCGTATTGGACCGCCGTGAAGGAGATACTGGTCAGGCTGGACAACCAGGCGATGAACGCAGCGACAGCGATGCCAGCACTGAAATTATCGGCCGCTATCACGCAGGTGAGCATGAACATGTCAGGCTCGGAACCGGCGACGATCATAAAAAGAAGATTCGTCAGTGCGGATAGAACCGCGCCGAGAATCAGCACCCGCCCAACGCCGACTGCCACAGCGAGAAACCCACCAAAGAAACTACCGGCAATCGTCATTAACAACCCGAAGACCTTAGTCACGCTGGCAATCTGGGTTTTGGTAAATCCCATGTCCTGATAAAACAAGTTGGCGATGACACCCATGACGATATCGGATATTCGATAAACGCCGACCAGCAGCAGAATAAACAGTGCGTGCCGGCCGTAGCGGCGAAAGAAATCAACCACTGGATCGACGAAGCTCTCGACCAGCAGCTTGCGCCCCACCAGCCCGAGTCTAGCCAGCAACCACGCTACCCCGGCTGCGGCTAGTAGCGATGAAAACAGTCTGCCAGTCTCAACTAAAAATCCCGCCACCGGGCCGTCTGCTTCGATGCCTGTAGTGAGTGATGGCCAGGCCCTAAAGAAAAGGACAAAGACCACTATCGCGAGCAGAAACAGTAAGGTCAGGCGAAGATATTCAGCCGGCTGATAAGGATAAACGTCGTCCTCTCGCGCGCGCGGCTCGGCGATACACAAGGTGGTAAACACACCGACACCCATCAACGCTGCCATAATCAGATAAGTATCCCGCCAGGCGATATACGAATAGGCGTCCGAGGTGCTGCCCAGTAGATCAGCCAGATAAAGACTGCCTGCACCAGCGGCTATCATCCCGATTCGATAGCCTGCCACATAAGATGATGACAGCAACGCCTGCAGATCCACATCGGCAATTTCAATGCGATACGCATCGATGACGATGTCCTGGGTGGCGGACGAAAAGCCCAGCAAAACGGCGGCGACAGCCATCGCCGTCAGATTATGTGCCGGGTTCGTTGTCGCCATCAGTATGATGGCAAGCGCGATCGCCAACTGCGCCAGCAACATCCAGCCACGCCGCCGACCAAGCCAGCCGCTGAGCAACGGCAGTGGCAGTTTATCTACCAGTGGCGCCCAGACAAATTTGAACGAGTACCCCAATGCCGCCCAGCTGAAAAACGTCACGGCCGAGCGGCTCACACCCGCCTCGCTCAACCACAGGGACAGGGTCGAAAAGATCAACAGGATGGGTAGGCCGGCAGAAAAGCCCAGCAGACACATGACCAGCACGCGGCGATCGAGTATTCGCGACAGTGTGTGATCGTTCATCGCACGCTACAGGGTGGCAGTGGTGACACAGTGCCGCTGATGCACGGGGTGCGAGGCTCAGGCATTGATAGAAAAATCGTAATCGACGCAAAACGGCGCATGATCTGAGAAGCGCTGATCACGGTAGATACTGGTCGCCAGCACTTTCCTGCCAAGACCGGCAGTGGCAATCTGGTAGTCAATCCGCCATCCGGTATTGTTTGCCCAGGCCTGCCCGCGATTCGACCACCAGGTGTATTCATGCTCGGCTTGATCAAGCACGCGGAAGGTATCGACGTAACCAACGCTTGAGAACAGCTCAGTCAGCCACTCGCGCTCCTCTGGAAGAAAGCCGGAATTCTTGCGATTGCCCCGCCAGTTGCGAATATCCGCCTCGGTGTGCGCGATGTTCCAGTCACCGCACAACAAATATTGACGGCCGCGTTTTTTCAGCCGTTTTAGCAACGGCATCATCAGGTCCATCATGCGGATCTTGAACGCCTGCCGTTCATCGCCAGATGAGCCAGACGGCATGTAGAGCGATACGATCGAGATATTGTCGTAGACAGCCTCAAGGTATCTACCCTCCCGGTCGATGGCCTCATCACCCATACCGACGACGACTCGCTTGGGCTTCAGCCGGCAATACAGTGCGGTGCCACTGTAGCCCCGGCGCTCGGCGTCATGGGTGTATCGATGGAAACCAGCCGGGTGAAAGAGATCGTCTGTCAGTTGCTCTGCCTGTGCCTTGGTTTCCTGCAGACAGATAACGTCTGCCTGTTGCTCCGGCAGCCAGCTAAAAAAGCCCTTTCGCGCGGCGGACCGAATTCCGTTGCAGTTTAGTGTGATCACCCTCATCAGCGGATAGTCGCACAGCGCCAGACCGATTGCTTCACAGTCCCGACGATTGCGGGCCGGATTAAATTACAAAACAAAAATAATCTTCAGTTTCAATACGCTCTCTCAATAAAGCGCTGGATCACCCGCTATATATGTTGCAGTCCCGTTGTTTGCAGGCATTCGCCAGTGACACACATTTGCCGAAAATCCAGGCCGACCAGCGTGAAATCTAATCCGATATTCAAAACTATCCGCAACATGCAAAAGAGACTCGGAATAGACCGCTTACATGCTGGACTATTCGCTGTGCCGCTGGCCACTATCGTGGCGCTGGCAGTGCTCTCGACTCCAGCGGACGCACGACTCTACAAATGGGTGGACGAGCACGGCAACGTGTCCTACCAGGATGTACCTCCACCCACCAACCACGACGAATCCACCCAGGTGCTGAACTCTCAGGGTGTAACCGTCAAGCGTATTCCGGGCCGCGAAGAGCAAAAGCAGCTGGATGCCGAAAAAGCCCAGTTGGCAAAGTCAAAACAGCGCGACAAGGCGCTGACCGACACCTTCCCGACCGAGGCCGATCTGATTCGCACGCGAGACAAGCGACTCGGTCTGATCGACGGCATGATCACGCGTATGCACGATCAGCTCGTCATACTGAATACACGTCTGGCTACTATTGAATCGAAAATCGAAAAGCGCGCTCAAAATGGCCTTGCACCCAGCGCGACGCTGGACTCAGACCGGGTTGCAATTACACGCGGCATCAACAGCACCAACGCGCTGATCCGATCGAAACTTAATGAGCGTCGAAAAGTCTCTCAGAAGTTTGGTGCCGATCTGGAACGTTACCGCGAACTGGCGACCACCTCAGCAAGCTACGGTAACTGATCACCGACACCGCTAAGCCGCAGGCGATGCGGCTGCAATCTGAGTACCCACGCCGGTATCGGTGAAGAGCTCCAGCAGTACGGCATTTTCCACTCTGCCGTCGATTATCGTGGCGGTATTGACACCACTGGCGAGCGCCTGCATGGCGCAGTCAACCTTCGGTAACATACCGCCGTGGATGGTCCCCTCTTGGATCAGTGACTCAATACGCTGCGGATCGAGCCCGGTCAGCAGCTCGCCATCTCCATCGAGAATACCGGCAGTGTCGGTCAGCAACAGGAGTTTTTCGGCCTTCAGCACTGATGCGATGGCGCTGGCAACCAGGTCGGCGTTGATATTGTAACTCTCGCCATTGGCGCCCACGCCAACCGGCGCAATAACCGGCGTAAAGCCGCCACCGCGCAATGTCTCAAGAATATCGGCGTCGACCGATTCTACTTCTCCAACCTGCCCCAGATCGAGACTGTTGTCATCGCTGCTGTCGTTGCGGTTGAGCTGCAACGCGCGAGAACGGATGAGTGTGCCATCTTTGCCCGTCAGGCCAACCGCGCGCGCACCGACCTGATTGAGCAGGCTGACAATGCTTTTGTTGACCTGTGCGCCGAGAACCATCTCCACGACATCCATGGTTTCGGAGTCGGTCACCCGCATGCCCTGAATAAAGCGACTCTCCTTGCCCAACTGCGTTAACAGGCGTCCGATCTGTGGGCCACCACCGTGCACCACAACCGGATGAATACCCACCTGTTTCATCAACGCGATATTGCGTGCAAAGGATTGTTTGAGTTGTTCGTCGACCATCGCATTGCCGCCATATTTAACGACAATAGTCTTGCCCGCATGGCGCTGAATGTAGGGCAGCGCCTCGTTGAGAATGAATGCGGTTTGCTGTGCTGCGGTGCGGTCCAAGGGGGAGCTCCGGAATGTGCCCGGAGCTGCCAATAGCCGCGAGCGATGCTAGAAAGGAAGGTCCAAATCTGATTTTACGCTGAGCATGGCGCTGCGAAACTTGCCCTGAATCTCCTCGAGCGCAGATTGTGTGTCAGCTTCGAAACGGATTACAAGCGATGGCGTGGTGTTCGATGCCCGCACCAGACCCCAACCCTGTTCGAAATCAGCACGCAGACCGTCGATGGTCGTAATTTTGGCAGATCCGAAATCCGCTGTGTCAACAAATGACTGCATGAAGCGATGATGCTCGCCCTCTTCGAACTTAACGCCGAGCTCTGGGGTATTCACACTGTTGGGGATCTCGCCGAAGATCTCGCTGACCTTGCGGCTGTCACGCGACAGAATTTCGAGCAATCGCGCCGCTGAGTACAGGGCATCATCAAAGCCGTACCAGCGCTCTTTGAAAAATATGTGTCCGCTCATTTCGCCACCGAGTGCCGCACCGGTTTCCTTGATTCGGGTTTTTACGAATGAGTGACCGGTTTTGTACATCTCGGCGACACCGCCAGCCTCTTCGATAGCCGCCGGAAGCAGTCGCGAACATTTAACGTCATAGATGATGTGCGCACCCGGGTTGCGATCGAGAATGTCGCGCGAGTACAGAATCATTTGTCGGTCCGGCCAGATGATCTGCCCGCGGTCGTCGATCACACCGACGCGATCGCCGTCACCGTCGAATGCCAAACCCAGCTCAAGGCCCTCTTTTTCCACGAGGTTGGCGACATCCTGGAGGTTTTCCACTTTGGCAGGATCGGGGTGGTGGTTTGGAAAATTGCCATCCACCTCCGAAAACAGTTCGTGCACCTCGCAACCGAGCTTTCTAAACAGGGATGCGGCGATAACACCGGCCACGCCGTTGCCACAGTCAGTTGCAATGCGCATGGGGCGCGATACTTTGATGTCACCGACAACGCGATCGACGTAGTCATCCATAATGTCGCGCTCTTCGTACTGGCCGGCACCGCTGGCCAGATCGTTGTTTACGATCCGCTGATAGAGCAGTTGAATACCGTCGCCGAACAACGTATCGCCGCCGATCATCATCTTCAGACCATTGTATTCGGGCGGGTTGTGACTACCCGTCACCATAATTCCGGTGCCGGTCTCCAGGTGATAGGTAGCAAAGTAAAGTACCGGCGTCGGGACCATGCCGATATTAATCACGTCACACCCACTGCTGCGAATGCCTTTGCCGAGCGCCTCAATCAGATCCGGCCCAGACAGACGACCGTCCCGTGCAATTACTACCCGATTCTGGCCTCGCGCCAGGCTTTCACTACCGAAAGAACGGCCAATCTGTTCCACCACCGCTGGTGTCAGGGCGGTGCTGACGACACCACGGATGTCATAAGCACGAAAAATCGAAGCATCTACAGTCATTACGCTTTTACCCGGTAAAGTTGTTCGTGACTTGAGTACCGACAGACCAAATCGGAAAGCCGAGCACGTTGTCTAGCACAAAGTCCGCCAGCGCGATATTTTACTTCCTATGTCACAGAATCAAAGCATTCCGAGCGGTCACATTAACCAACGCCGGTGGATCCAAAACCACCGCTCGCCCGCCCGGTTTCAGCAAAACGTTCAACCAGCTCAAACTCCGCCTGCACCACTGGCACGATTACCAGTTGGGCAATCCTGTCACCGGGATTGATCGAAAAGGCCGCGCTTGAGCGGTTCCAGCAGGATACGAACAACTGCCCCTGATAGTCAGAATCGATCAATCCCACCAGATTGCCCAGCACAATGCCATGCTTGTGACCCAGGCCGGAGCGCGGCAGCACCATGGCCGCGAGTCCGGGATCGCCGATATAGAGTGACAGGCCTGTCGGTATCAGTTCAACAGCAGAGGGTTTCAGCTCAAGTGTCGAGTCTATGCAGGCGCGCAGATCCAGACCACCGGAACCGGCGGTTGCATAATCTGGCAGCGGAATCGTATCGCCAAGCCGCTGATCGAGAACCTTGAGCTGAATTCGGCGTTTCAAGATTCGCCTCCATCCGGATATCTGTCTGCGATCAGTGCGATAAGTTCGATCGCCAAATCACCCTTACCCTGCGAGCTGTAAGCCTGGCTGCCTTCCGACCAGAACACTTCGACTGCGTTGTGGTCACTATTGAAGCCACCGTCGTCCACACCCACTCGGTTGGAGACAATCATATCCAGGTTCTTGCGCTTGAGCTTGTCGCGCGCATAGTCGGCCACCTGATGAGTTTCTGCCGCGAAACCCACGCAAAAAGGCTTGTGTTTCCGACTGGCAACATCGGCCAGAATATCCGGATTGCGCTCCAGTTGCAGCGACATTTGCCCTTGTGTCTTTTTAATCTTGCGATCACTCAGATCCGCAACGCGATAGTCTGCTACAGCGGCGACCGCGATGAAGATATCAGCATCATCGATGCAGCTTATGACCGCCTCATGCATTTGCCGGGCGCTGACCACATCCACAACCCGAGCGCCCGCCGGTGCATCCAACCGCACCGGGCCCGATACCAGCGTCACTTGCGCACCGGCTCGCAACGCGGCAGCTGCCAGCGCGTAGCCCATTTTCCCACTGCTGTGATTGCTGATGAAGCGAACCGGATCGATATCCTCGCGCGTCGGCCCCGCAGTGATGACAATTTTTATCGATGGTTGAAACAATCGTTCGACAGGCAGAGACTGCTCACACCGATCAGCTATCTCCAGCGGTTCGAGCATTCGACCTGGCCCGTATTCGCCGCAAGCCTGTGCGCCGGACGCTGGCCCCAATATCTCCACCGACCGGTCAATCAGCGTGCGCAGTGCCGATTGAGTAGCCGCGTTTTCCCACATTGCGTTATTCATCGATGGTGCGACCAGCACAGGTGATCTGGTGGCCAACACTAATGTCGTGAGCAGGTCGTCGGCGATGCCGGCCGCGATCTTTGCCAGCGTGTTGGCGGTTGCGGGTGCGATTAACACCAGATCGGCCCAGCGCGCGAGCTCGATATGACCCATCGCCGCCTCGGCGCGCTCGTCCAGAAGTTCGGTCAGGACTTCTTCACCCGACACCGCCTGGAAAGTCAGCGGGCGCACAAATTCGCACGCGCTACGCGTCATTACGACGCGCACCTCGGCACCTCTATCCTGCAGACGCCGGACGATATCAGGCGCCTTGTAGGCCGCGACACCGCCACATACGCCGAGCAATATTTTCCTGTTCGCAAGCTTCATAGGCCGATTGAAATCCCGTCGTGTCGTTGAGGATCAAATGCAGGCAAGCTTCAGGCAGTGCAACACAGTAGTGCGTCAACATCCGCAAGCGCTTGTTTCGGATATCGGTTTTTGTGACTTTGGCCACGCCGAGCCGCTATAGGTTCAACCAGAATGCAGCGCATGGCAATAACAGATTTACCGCGTGACGAGCGCCCACGCGAGAAGTTACTGAAGCAAGGCGCCAATTCCCTCACCGATGCCGAGCTACTGGCAATATTCATTCGAACCGGTATACCCGGCAAGAGTGCAATCGAGATCTCGCGGGATATTCTCGATCAACACAATGGCCTGGTGAATTTGCTCAGTGCCGATGAAACCGCGTTTTGCGCAACCAAGGGCCTTGGCAGCGCCACCTACAGCCAGCTTCGTGCAGTGCTGGAAATGGCCAAACGCTATCAATTTCAGCGCTCGACCGAACGCGAATTCATGGAGTCGCCCGACGCGGTTAAAAACTACATCGCGCTGAATATGCGACAGCGACAAAACGAAGTCTTCGCCTGCCTGTTTCTCGACAATCGACATCGAGTCATTGTTTACGAAGAGCTATTCACCGGCACCATAGACAGTGCCACCGTGCACCCGAGAGAAGTCGTCAAGGCAGCCATGCGTACAAACGCTGCCGCAGTTGTGTTGGCGCACAACCACCCCAGTGGCATTGCCGAGCCCAGTCAGGCAGATATTGATATCACCAAAAAGCTCAGTAAATTGCTGTCGGTAATCGATGTCAGGGTGCTGGACCACATCATCGTCGGTGACGGATACCAAACCTCACTGGCAGAACGTGGCGAAGTGTAGACAAAAAAAACGGCGACCCGAGGGCCGCCGTTTCGAACTGCTCACACATCACTTCGAACTAGTTGGCAGTGATTGCCTCTACACGAATTTCGACGCGACGGTTTTGGCGTCGGCCTTCTTCGGTTTCGTTCGATGCGACAGGTGCGGTTTCACCCAGACCAGAGGCAGAGATCGGCACCTGCGGAAAGGAGCCTTCGAGCTTGCCCTTAACCGTCTCGGCGCGGCGCTCAGACAGCGCCTGGTTGTATTCCAGCGAACCGCGGCTGTCAGCGTGACCGACTACGTCGATCAGCTCGATATCCTGATAGGAAGTGAGCTTGTCGATCAGCGTATCCATTTCCTGCTCGCCCTGCGGAGACAGCTGAGATGAATCGTACGGGAACAGAGCGCGACCGCTCAGAACCACACGCTCAACCTTGGCAGGCTCTTCAGTGGCTGCAGGCTGGGGTGCCGGTGCAGGAGGCGGCGGTGGTGGCGGAGGCGGCGGTGGAGCAGCAGGCTCCTCTTCCGTTTTCTCTTCTTCTTTGTCAGATGCAGCATCTGCATCCTCAATTCCCTCACAGACCGGGATCTGGTTATCCTCAGACCACGCAGTACTGCGCATACACTCTCCGGAGCCGGAAAGCATCACGTTGCCGTCGACGTCTGCCACGTAGCCCGCGGTGGCTTCAATCGGCCCTTCCACAGACGGTCTGCCGCCCGAGAAAGTGCCACAGCCAGTAAGCAGCGCAGCAGTTACAGCGACAGACAGGAGTTTTATTTGCATTGAATCACTCCGATTTGCAATTGCATCTAGTTAAAAGTTGTGGGCGGCGCATTTCGCCTAACCCTATATTTTTTGGCACCGACCACGCTTGCAAAGACACACGCCACACATGAGACGCTGCTTACACTTTGCTGCCACACTAGTTGTGTCTGGAATCCCCCACCCAACTACAGCATGCGGCCTTCTGTCTCTACGACTACCCTGCTACCGCACCTAACCCAAGCGGCAACTAGTTTTTCATAAAGCATACACGGCTGATCGCAATGTTAACACAAGTTTGGAACCGGGAAACAAGAAAAAAACCCCGCAGAGCACGTATTCTCGGCGTTTTGTAACCATTCGACGTACGTCAACCGATACGCGAAACAGACTACATTTGGTGTTTTAGTTGTTTCAGATACTCAACAATCTGTTAATTCCAGCCAGCTGCGCACTATGCGATTCGGCTTCCATTACCGGTATTGATTTGTGCTCGGATTGTCTGCGAATGCTGCCGCGAAACGATCCCTGCTGCAAGACCTGTGCACTCCCTTTGGTGAACACCAGAAACAGCCTCCTATGTGGGGATTGCATCGGCAGAAAACAGCGCTTTTCAAGCGCAATTGTGCCGTTTCTGTACCGACCTCCCGTCGACTATATGGTCAAGCGGCTGAAGTTCTCCGGCGACTTGAAGTTCGCCAGCATCACCGGCCAGCTCGTCGCGCGCGCCGCTCGTCTAAGGTCCCTGCCCGAGGCTTTGATCGCGGTACCGCTGCACCCTAACCGACTCGCGGGCAGAGGATTCAATCAGGCTGAGCTGCTTGCCCGCGAGCTTTCAGCCAGCCTGTCGCTGCCACTTCTTGACAACGCGGTAATGCGCGTCAAAGACCAGCCGGCTCAGACTCAACTGAACGCGGCCCAACGCGAGGAGAATCTTGTCGGTGCTTTCCGAGCACAAATTCGGGTGCCCGGGCAGCACGTCGGCATCGTCGATGACGTGGTAACCACCGGCGCCACCGCCCGCGCAGTCGCCGCTCAGCTCAGACGTGCCGGGGCCAGCCAAATCACTTTGCTGGCGATTGCCCGAACCCCCTGACACCGACGCTTGCAGGACTGCAAGCACAAGCTGGTGGCAGTCCCGCTTGCGAGATTTCTGTCACGCCGGCGTAACGCTTGCCGGGTGTGGCAGCAGAAGCTGGGTCAATTCTTCATTTTCCAACAGGCTGGCTCGCTCAAATATCCCGCGGGTGTCACTGTCGAATTGTTGCAGTCGCCGCGCAATCTCGCGACGCTGTTCGACGAGCGCTGCGATGCCGTCCTCTTGCTCGCGGCCGAAAGCGGTCAGGTCTTCACGCATCTGGCCAAGCAGATCGCGCGCGACCCAGTCGCTGACAGCAGGTCTCGACGCCAGCGTGGCCAGACAGGCCAGCAACCATCCCAGGCCTGCCAGCATCAGGGCATTGGGCAGCACAGAGAATCCAACATAGGCACCGGGATCATCCGCGCCGGCAATGAAACCGCCAACCACGCGCCAACCGGCCCAGCCCAGTGCCGCGACAGGCAGGATCCACTGCAAGCGCCGGCAGACCGCGTGGAGCGAACGCCGCCATTGTGGCCCGGGCCGCTCGATCGTGCGTTTCAGGCGCGCGCGGAGATTATCGGTAATGGTTTGCTCGGCCCGATCGGGCATCCCTTCCAACGCATGAACAAGCGGTCCCGCCGCCAGCCCGTGGGTGGAGACATCGGAAACATAACGATCGAGCGCACTTTGCAACCGTTTGCGTCCCCACTGATCCCACAATCCATCCAGCTGACTGCGATCGGCGAGCATCGAGGCTCGCAAGGTGTCTTCTGTGCCGGACTTCACCAGTCGTTTGACAATATTTGCCTCCGCTGCCGGCTCGAACTGCCTGGCAAATGCGGCGACGTCAAGCCTTTGATTGTCGATGGCCTCGTCGACAAATGCACTCCAGCGCTCGCGCCAAAGCGACATGGCCGAGTCCGGCGCGTCGCAGTCCAGCGATGCATCTAATGCACTAACACGCGATCGCAATTCAAGCAGCCGACTCAACCAGCCACGATTATTGAGCTGCTCGATGATCTTTCTCTGCGCCAGACTGCTTACCAGCCGCGCCAGATCGTCAAAGTCATCCTGCACTTCTTGTGCACCCGAGCAAATCGTTCGAAACACCCGAGGTTCGCGAAACCCGGTGCTCTTTAGCAGTGCGGTAAGGTCGTCCAGTTGCACCGGATCTGCCCGATCCCACTGATTCATCACAAACAACCAGCCGTGGCGGTACCCCTCCTGCAGCAACAATTTCCAGCCCTCGGCGTCACGATAGCGCTCAGGGGTGACAACATAGACGAGTAAGTCGATGTGCGGCAGCCATTGCAACACCTGCGCGCGGTTCTGGGTCTCGTCACTGTCGAAGTCAGGCATGTCCACCCACACCACATTTGACAGATCGTCTCGGCGGTGTCGCGCCTGCGAGAAACTATCGGCCGGAAAATTCTCGGGCAGCGCATTCATGCTGATCTGTTCGTCCAAATAGGCGGTGATCTCCATCGATGTGGGTCGGATCACTCCGGTGCGCGCGACATCGCCACCTGCCAATCGATTCAACAGTGAGCTCTTGCCGACACCGGTGCCACCGAACAGACCGACAACCAGTGGCGGGTCCGACTCGCCGAACAATGTGACGCCAGGCTCGCCGGCTGCGACGACTCCGCTGGTTGACTCACCGGTCCAGCCGCTCTGCGCCAACTCCGCAAGCCATTGCTGCGTGTCAGTGATCAGCGCTCTGACATCCTGATCAGACATGGTCGCGTTCCAGTTTGTCACGGGCTTCGGCAAGCGCTTCATGATCGATACCCGCCCACACGGAACTGGACTGCTGCGCCAGTGCCTCAAGCGGTTGTTGCAATTGATTCTGCATCATCTCGTTTACCTGTGAGAGCTGATGGGTCCTGAGATCTGCCTGTACTTTCTCCATGTACTTGCCCAGCGCGCCCTCGGTCAGCATGGTCGTCAGCGACAACATCGCCGGTGCGATCACGAGATCGGCAAGCCCCAGTCCACCGGACTTCACTGCCAGCACCACCGCGGCGGCATCGGCCGACACGCGTGCGGCACGCAGGCTGTTCAGCGTGGCCGGCTGTTGCTGCAGCTGTTTATAGAGTCCGCGCGCCACTTGCTGGATCTCACCCTGCAGTGCCTGTTGATAGCGGTCGATGGCAGCCTGATAGTCACTTTGAATGCCATCGCGCTCGTCGCCAAATCGTTGGGACACCGCGCGCCACCAATCCGGTTGGCTATCTCCTGCGACTTTTGACACCAATGACGTTGCGAGTGTGTTGACTACTTGATCGCCCATTTGCGTGAGCAGGCGACTCTCCTCACTCACGTCTTTGTCACGGGCGTCGAGGTCGTCGCGACGAGACTCTACCTGTGACATGAGTTGCCGTACGGGCCAGGTAACAATACCCCGCAGGCGGGTGAGCGGCTGCGCAATTCCGGGCACCTCCAGCAACACCAGCAACTCAGCCAGTGCCAACTGCAGCGTCTCATCCTTGCGGGCGTGATCCAGATACTCTTGCTGGTAGTCACGCTTGAACGACTCACACGCCTGCTGAACCATACTCGCCCACTGCCGGGTCGACTCGCGCTCGAGCGTCGCCGATCCCGTCCACGCCGGCCAGTGTGCCCGCATGAAACCAGGTAGTTTGTCAGCGCGATCAGCAACGTCAGATGTCAGCGTGACATTCACCAGCTCACGCAGCTTGCCTATATCAGCCGATTGCGAACCGTCCTCTACGTGTGCAAATACATCGACAAACCCGATTTCAGGCACATCCCTGTCGATCCGTGAGACATACTTGTCTCGCATCGACTCGCCAAGTTCGGTGCGCACCTCGGCAGGTGTTTTGTTCATTGCCAACACCACTCGCTGCCCGAGCGCATGCAACTGATCGAGCATCGTCCAGACACTTCGATCGGCATATTTCTCGGGGCTGACCACAAACACCACCAGATCCGCCAGTGCTGCGGCTTGCAACACTGCCAGCCGATAGCGAAAAGACAGATGGGAATCAAAGTCAGGAGTATCCCAGATGATGCAGGGCGGCAACGGCGTGGCCGTATCCACGGTCTCGATCGCATATTCACCAGTGAACTGCCGATCCAGGTGCCTGGCCTCACGTCGACTCATGCCGCTGAAAATCACCTCTGCCCAGGTGTCCGCGCGCTCAAGCTCATCGCCCAGGCCCGTTGCGTAGCCACTGCAATGCACGGTGTGACTGGCGCGCGCACTGGCACCTGCGACGTCGGTACCCAGCAACCAGTTCACCAAACTGCTTTTACCCACCTGGGTTGGGCCGACCACGACAACTTGCGCAGGCACATTAGATTGCTGACGCAACTCGCGCTTGATTAGCGCAGTGCGAGCCAGCACCAGACTGCTCAGCGACGCCTGCAGCTCATCGGTCTGCTCGCTGGACAGGTCTTCATTGTCCAGCGCAGCAGCGGTGTGCTCGATCAACTGATTGAGAATGTTCTGCATTTACACTAAATCAATGTGGCGTTGCGATAGCACCCACCGGATGGGATGCCGGGGTGTCAGATGAAATAGTCGAGCGCGATGCCGAGAAAAATCGCCAGCCCGAGGTGATTGTTGAGGTGAAACGCCCGAAAGCAATCGGCAGGCACACGGCTGCGAATCAGTAAAAACTGAATACCGGCAATAGTGACTGCCACGATCCAGCCAATCGCGAAGACCCAGCCCAGTCCAGCCAGATAGCCTGCCCACGCAATCAGCGCCAACACCGCACCGAGTACACCCATAACCACTGCAACGTCCCGCCGACCGAACCATATTGCGGTCGATTTGATGCCGATTTTCAGGTCGTCGTCGCGATCCACCATGGCGTAGATGGTGTCGTAGGCAATCGCCCACAGGATCGCGATCAGGTAAATCAGCCACGCCATTGCACTCAGTTGATTCGTCTGGGCTGCCCACGCCATCGGCACTGCCCACCCAAAGGCCAGACCCAACACCAGCTGAGGACCGTGAAACAGCCTTTTGGTAAACGGGTACACCGCAGCCAGTGCCAGACCTATCACTGACATTAGCACCGTCAGCCGATTCATCGTCAAAACAAGTGCAAACGATATCAGGGCGAGAGCTGCTGCCACGAGCAAGGCTTCTTTCGGTGACACATCGCCACTGACAATCGGACGATTGCGGGTTCGCGCCACTGCGCCATCGAAATCCCGATCGGCGTAATCGTTGATCGCACAGCCAGCCGAACGCATCAAAAAGGTGCCGGCCAGAAAGACCAGCAGCACTTTGCTATCGGGCTGTCCGGATGAGGCAATCCAAAGCGCCCATAACATCGGCCACAACAGCAAAAGTGCGCCAATCGGCTTGTCAGCCCGGGTCAGGCGCGCGTAGTGACCAAGCTTTTCTGCAATCACTTTGAACATGTTTCAACTATAGAAGTGCGGCGAACATTGTACATCCCCCGCCCACTGCGTATCACAGCTGAAACAGCGGCGCGACAGGCCGCAACTGGCGCCCGGCGGGTGTGAACGCTACACTGCAACTGACCGTCGCCACACACCCGGGCGACCCCAAAAATCGAGACACACAGCGCGCATGACATACCAGTACGACCTCATCGCCATTGGTGGCGGCAGCGGCGGCATCGCCTGTGCCCGACGAGCGGCCAAACATGGTGCCAGGGCCGCAGTGGTGGAATTCGACAGACTGGGCGGCACCTGTGTCAATCGCGGCTGTGTGCCAAAAAAGATTATGTGGCACGTGGCCGACACTGTGCACGCGATGGCCAATGCACCCGGGTACGGATTCGACGTCTCGCATGGACCATTTGACTGGGCGGGCTTTGTCGAGCGGCGCGAAAAGTACATTCAGCGTCTGAATGGCATCTATCAAACCAACCTTGAAAAAGACTCGATCGACGTTCTGACCGGTCGCGGCCGACTGCTCGATGCTCATACTGTCGATGTAGATGGCAAACAGTACACCGCAGAACGTATTCTGCTGGCACCCGGCGGGGAGCCGACGGTGCCCGCCATACCCGGCGCTGACCTGGGCGTGACCTCAGACGGTTTTTTCGAAATGACAAGCCTGCCGCCCAAGGTTGCCATTGTCGGCGCGGGCTACATCGCGGTAGAGCTCGCCGGTATGCTGCACTCCCTGGGCAGCGATGTCAGCTTGATCATCCGCCGCGAGCACTTTCTGCGCGAATTCGACGAAATCCTGTCATCAACCCTGACAGAAGTCATGCAGGATGAGGGGCTGAAAATTATTAACAACACGGAAATCGCAGCCCTGTCCGGCAGCGCCGGCAACATCGACATTGAGACACAGGCTGGTGACAAACTGACCGGGTTTTCCGATGTAATCTGGGCCATTGGCCGCACCCCGCTGACAGCGGATTTGGGCCTGCAAAACGCTGGGGTAGAGATTGACGATGCGGGCTACATACCAACAGATGAATGGCAGGCGACCAATGTGGAGAACATCTTTGCGATTGGCGATGTGACGGGGCGTGCTCAGTTGACGCCCGTGGCAATCGCGGCAGGCCGCCGACTCTCGGATCGACTCTACGGCGGCATGGCGGATCGCAAGCTGCGATACGAGAACATCGCATCGGTGGTATTCAGCCACCCACCCATTGGCAGCGTTGGCATGACAGAGGCCGAGGCGCGCGCGCAATACGGCGACGCGATCAAGATCTATCGCACCAAGTTCACCCCGATGTATCACGCCTTTACGCCACACCCGCAGAAAACCGCGATGAAGCTTGTCGTCGAGGGGGCAGATGAACGCGTTGTCGGCGTGCACATGATCGGCATGGGGGTGGACGAGATGCTGCAGGGTTTTGCCGTGGCGCTTAACATGGGTGCCCGCAAAAGCGACTTTGACGACACGGTAGCGATTCACCCGACAAGCTCGGAGGAATTGGTCACCCTGACTTAACCGCAACCGGCGTCTGGTGTATTCTCCCGCTGCGATCACCTGACAGCATCACCGCAGTAACTATTTGAGGTCAGTTCCATCAGCCCTACCAATCGCGACAATCCATTGCTACAGGTCAACAACCTGTCGGTCGATTTCAACATCCATGGCGGTACTGTCCAGGCTGTCAAAGATATTAATTTCTCGATCTCCAGGGGCGAGACGGTTGCGTTAGTCGGAGAGTCCGGATCGGGTAAATCCGTCACCGCTCAGGCGATACTGGGGATCCTGCCGAAAATTGCGTCGATTAGTGGGGGTTCAATTCTGTTCGCCGATCCGCAGCAGGATGACACCATCGTCGACATCGCAGCGCTGGATCGCGATTCCGCCGATATGCGCTCGATCCGCGGCGGCAGCATCTCGATCATCTTTCAGGAGCCGATGACTTCGCTGTCGCCGGTGCACACCATCGGCGATCAAATCAGCGAGGCGCTGTTTCTACACCGCCCGTTCTCGCATAGCGAGGGCATGGATGCGACCCGCGCGATGCTTCAGCAGGTCGGCTTTCCGAATCCCGATCGCGCCATGAAGATGTATCCGTTTGAGTTGTCCGGCGGCTTGCGCCAGCGCGCGATGATTGCGATGGCAATGGTCTGCCATCCTGCGCTGCTGATCGCTGATGAACCTACCACCGCGCTCGATGTCACCGTGCAGGCGCGCATCCTTCAGCTGATCAACGAATTGCAATCAGCGCTGAATATGGCCGTGCTGATCATCACTCACGATCTTGGCGTCGTCGCGAATGTCGCCGACCGCGTAGTGGTGATGTACCACGGCAAAATCACCGAGAGCGGGCCGGTCGACACCATATTTGGCAACCCCGGCCACCCCTATCTCAAGGCGCTACTCAATTCGGTGCCGCGATTCGACATGACACCGGACGAACGACTGACGCCGGTGCGAGAGGCAAACTACACGATCGACAATATGCTCGACGCCGACTCGAAAGCCTCGGACTTGATTGGCGAACCGCATCTGGTGGTCGAGGGTTTGGGTAAATCGTTCGGCATCCGCAAATCCGGGTTGTTCGGAATGGGTGCGATGAATCGCGTCATTGCAGTGGATGACGTCTCTTTTCAAATCAACCGCGGCGATTCTTTCGGCCTGGTGGGTGAGAGCGGTTGCGGCAAAACCACACTCAGCAAAATGCTGATGCTCGCCACTACTCCTGACCAGGGCAGCATTCACTATCACAGTGCCGAGGGCGACAAAATCGACCTGCTGGCGCTCGATGGACAGGCGTTGATCGATTTCAGGCAGCGCATGCAACTGGTGTTTCAGGATCCGTTTAGCTCGCTGAATCCGCGCATGACAATCTTCGATATTCTGCGCGAACCGCTGATCATCCACGGCATCGGTGACGATGACTATCAACGCGAGTGGGCGCAGTCGCTGATTCGTCTGGTCGGACTGGATCCGCGATTTCTCAGCCGCTATCCACACAGTTTCTCGGGCGGGCAGCGTCAGCGCGTCGGTATCGCCAGAGCCCTGGCCCTCAAACCGAAACTGCTGATTTGCGATGAACCGGTCTCGGCGCTGGACGTCTCGATTCAGGCACAGATACTCAACCTGCTGAAAGACCTGCAGCAGGAACTGGGGCTGACCTACCTGTTTATCTCGCACAACCTTGGCGTGGTGCACTACATCGCCGATCGCATCGCCGTGATGTGTCGCGGCAACATCGTAGAGATGGCGAGCCGCGATCAACTCTTCGCCAATCCACTGCACCCTTATACGCGTTCGCTGCTGGCGGCGGTGCCGCATCCCGATCCGAGTCAACCGCTGGATTTCGATGCACTGAAAAGCGCCGGCTTGTCCGATCCGTCCAACTGGCCCGAGATGTTCCGCCCCGATCCTGATGCGGACACTCAGTTTCTCGACATTGGCGACGGGCATCGTGTACGAACACGGCAATCTGTTGCACACTCAGACCTGATATGACCAGACTGGCAATTTCGCATGATCAAAAATAAATCCCTGGCAGCGCCGGCTGCGATCGCAACTTTGTTGTTCTCACTGCTGACCCAGGCCACTGCAGCCGAGCCCCCCATTCTGGCCGACAAGGTCAGCGCAGGCGAACTGCCACCAATGGCCGAGCGCCTGCCCGCGCAACCGCTGGTCGTCGACCTCACCGGAGACAAAAAACCCGGCGAGTACGGCGGCGAGATGAGAATGCTGATGGGCAAGGCCAAGGACATTCGACAAATGACCATCTATGGTTATGCGCGGCTGGTGGGCTACAACAGCGAGCAGCAGTTGCAAGCCGACATTCTCGAAAGCTATACCGTGGACGAGGGGCGAATCTTCACCTTCGTGCTGCGCGAAGGGCACAAATGGTCGGACGGCCAGCCATTCACCACAGAGGCCTTCCGTTACTTTTGGGAAGACATCATCCTCGACCCCGAACTCTCTGAAGGCAGAATGGCCAGTGCGCTCAAGGTCGACAACGAACTGCCCGCCTTTGAGGTGATCGACGAGCGAACCGTGCGCTACACCTGGCAGGCACCCAATCCGTACTTTCTGCCAGCGATCGCCGGCCCCAACCCCTTGTACCTGTATAAGCCCGCCCACTACCTGAAACAATTCCACAAGAAGTATGTTGGCGAGGAAGCGATGCAGGAAATGGTTGCCGAGAAGGAAAAGCGCAACTGGATGGCCATCCATCACGGCAAGGACCGACCCTACAAGCAGAACAACCCCAAACTGCCATCGCTGCAACCGTGGCGCAACGTCACTAAGCCGCCATCCGAGCGATTCGTTTTTGAACGCAATCCGTACTTTCATCGCGTCGATCAGAATGGCCTGCAATTGCCCTACATCGACACGGTTGTCGTGGGCATTGCCTCGAACAAACTGATCGCCGCCAAAGCCGGTGCCGGTGAAACCGATCTACAGGCACGCTACATCCGCCTCGACAACTACCCCTATCTTAAAAAGGGTGAGGCGAATCATCCCTACAAGGTGTCGTTGTGGTCGACCGCCAAGGGATCACAGTTGGCGCTCTATCCGAACATGAACACCAAACACGAAGAGTGGCGCGAGCTGCTGCGCAACGTCGATGTCAGACGCGCATTGTCGCTGGCGATCAATCGCAATCAGGTCAATAAGGTCGTCTACTATGGCCTTGCAAAACCCAGTAACAATACGGTTGTCAGTGGCAGCCCGTTGTTTAAACCCGAGTACGCATCGACCTGGGCCGACTACGATATTGAAACTGCCAACAAATTGCTCGACGGACTGGGTCTGACCGAACGCGACAGTCGCGGTGTCCGTTTGCTGCCAAGTGGCGAGCCGATGGAAATTCCAGTGCAAACAGCTGGTGAAAGCACTGAGCAAACCGACGTACTGGAACTGATCCACGATAGCTGGATGAAGATCGGGGTCAAGCTTTTCAGCGTGCCATCACAACGCGAAGTATTTCGCAGCCGGGTATTTTCCGGCGAGGCAATCATGGCGATTTGGTCAGGGCTTGAGAACGGTATGCCGTCAGCCAACTCGATTCCTGAGTGGGTCACGCCGACCACCAAGTACCAGTACCAATGGCCACAATGGGGTGAATACGTGGCGACTGACGGTGCTGCCGGAGAGGAGCCGCCGCTACCCGAAGTCAAGCGTCTGATCGAATTGCACGATCAATGGCGCGCCGCAGATTCAACCGAAAAACGTGAAGCCATCTGGCACGAAATCCTTGCTATTCATGCCGATCAGGTCTTCACCATTGGCGTACTCAATGGCGTCAAGCAACCGGTTGTGATCAACCAACACCTGAACAACGTGCCAACCGAAGGCGTCTACGACATCACAGCGACGGCTTACTTTGGCGCCTATCGGCCAGACACCTTCTGGTTTTCGAAAGATCGCAGATAGTCTCAGACAGACCCGTATAACGCCATGCTGATTTACATTCTGCGCCGCATTCTAACGATGATACCGACACTGCTGATCATCAGCATGTTGGTGTTTGTCATCATTCAGTTGCCGCCCGGCGATTATCTCGAAAGCTACATCGCAGAACTGCAAAGTCAGGGCGAAACCGTCAACGAGGAAAAAATCCAGTACCTGCGTAAGGAATACGGTCTGGATCGATCGATGCCGGAACAATACTGGACCTGGATGACCGGCATGCTGCAGGGCAACTTCGGCTATTCGTTCGAGTACGACCTGCCAGTTAACGAGGTGGTGGGTGATCGCCTGGTGCTAACGGTCCTGATATCGATTGTGACGATCCTGTTCACCTGGGCGATTGCGTTTCCGATCGGCATCTACTCGGCGACGCACCAATACAGCTGGGGCGATTACGGCTTGTCGTTTCTGGGCTTCATCGGCCTTGCCACACCGAATTTTCTTCTCGCGCTGGTTATGCTGTATCTGGCGAATGTTTACTTCGGTACCTCGATAGGCGGGCTGATGGCGCCGGAGTACATCGACGCACCCTGGAGCTGGGCCAAGGTCAAGGATATCCTCGCGCATCTCTGGATTCCGGTGGTTGTCATCGGCACCTCGGGCACCGCCGGTATGATTCGTCGCATTCGAGCCAATCTGCTCGATGAGCTGCAGAAGCAGTACGTCACCACGGGTCGCGCCAAAGGGCTTCCGCCTGGCAAGCTGATGCGCAAATATCCACTGCGTATCGCGATGAACTTTTTTGTCGCCGACGTGGGCAATCTGCTGCCCCAGGTTATATCCGGTGCCGAGATCGTCGCCGTGGTCATGTCTCTGCCGACGACAGGCCCAATGCTGCTCGAAGCCTTGCAGAGCCAGGATATGTATCTGGCAGGTTCGTTTTTGATGTTCCTCGCAGTGCTGACTGTTGTCGGTGTGCTGGTTTCCGATTTGGCACTGGCAGCCCTGGATCCGCGTGTGCGCCTGCAGGGAGCCAGCCGATGAGTCAGTCGCCACAAGAGCACTACGTATCGAGCGAACCATTTGATCCGCATTCGATCGAACAACTCTCGCCCGAGCAGGAGAAGATCTTTCTCGCCTCTCAGTGGGAGCTCATGTGGTGGAAGCTCAAGCGTCACAAGCTGGCGCTGGTCTCCGGTTTCATTTTGCTGTGCATGTACGTGTCGATACTGTTTGTAGAGATCATCGCTCCCTACAATCTGCACACTGGCAATGATGACGCTACCTACGCGCCACCGCAGGGCGTGCACCTTTTCCATGAAGGTGACTTTATCGGGCCATTTGTCTATCGCCGCGAAGCCACACTGAACATGGAAACTTTCACGCGCGAATACACTGACGACCTCACCAGTCCACAAAAAATTCGCTTTTTCTGCCGCGCAGACGAATATAAATTTTGGGGGTTAATAGAAGCAGATTTCCATCTGTTTTGCCCGCCGGAAAACGGTGACCTCTACCTGTTGGGCACCGATCGCCTTGGACGCGATATGTTTAGCCGCATGATGTACGGCGCCAGAATCTCACTGACCATTGGCCTGATCGGTATCGCCATCAGCTTCGCATTCGGCATCGTGATTGGTGGCCTGGCAGGCTACTACGGCGGCTGGGTCGATTTCATCGTGCAGCGCTCGATTGAAATCATCCGATCATTCCCCGAGTTGCCATTGTGGATGGCACTGTCAGCTATCCTGCCGGTCAACTGGAGTCCAATACTGGTGTTCTTCGGTATCACCGTGATACTCGCCATGCTCGACTGGACCGGGCTTGCGCGCGCGGTGCGATCGAAACTACTGGCTTTGCGCGAGGAGGATTACTGCACCGCGGCAGAACTGATGGGGGCCAAACCAAAACGTATCATCGGACGCCATCTACTGCCCGGTTTCAGCAGTCATTTAATTGCCTCGGCATCGTTATCTGTGCCCAACATGATACTCGGTGAAACGGCGTTGAGCTTTCTCGGTCTTGGCTTACGGCCACCCGTGACGAGTTGGGGAGTGTTACTCAATGAGGCGCAGAATATTAATGTCGTGGCGCTCTACCCCTGGCTGATCATTCCGGTATTCAACGTCGTTATCGTTATTCTCGCGTTCAACTTTTTTGGCGACGGCCTGCGCGACGCCGCAGATCCCTACAAGTAGACGCCATCCCGGTGAGCAGCACTACCGACCTTTTCGTGACCCGGACACACTGTCCCGGTTGCGAATCGCAAGAATTCAAAGAGCTGTGGTCGGCACCGTTTGACCAAGATCCCGTGGCCGGCTTTTTACAAACGTTTTATGCCAACCGGCTCAACCCGACACTGCTTTGCGAACAGCCCTTTAGCATCAGCGAGTGCAATCGCTGCCACCTCGTCTTCCAGCGACATATCCTGAATGACCATGGCATGGGTCTGTTATATAGCGAATGGATCAACGCTGAGACAAGCTTGCGCAAACGCCAGACGGCGAAGAAAAAACTGTTTCGTAAATACGCCGCCGAAGCCGAGATGATCGCACGCCTGATCGACAAACCGCCGCACGATATAGCGGTTGTCGAGTTTGGCATGGGGTGGGGTTACTGGAGCCGGATGGCGAAAGCCTTCAATTACCAGGTAACCGGTATCGAGCTGTCACCCGTGCGCGTTGCACACGCCGCCTCGATGGGTGTGGATTCAGTGCCCGATATCACGCAAATCGATCAGGGCAGTGTCGACTTTGTCTACGCCAATCAAGTGTTTGAACATCTGGCCGAGCCACTGCAGACCATGCGCGCTCTGGCGAGTCTGCTGGCAAGCGATGGGATGATGCTGGTTCGCGTGCCAGACGGCAGACACACTGCGGATCAGTTGCGCGAGCACGGCTGGCGGACTGATCTCGAAGCGATTCACCCGCTAGAACACATCAATGCATTTAGCCGGGCCGCACTGCTGGATACCGCGGGGCGCGCGGGTTTAAAACCCGCGCGCGTGCCACTGAGGCTTGGTATGCGCAGTGTGTCGAATCTCTGGAACAGTGCCAAACGCGAGTTTAACGACCGCTTTCGCGAACCACACGTGTATCTGGTAAAAGCCTGACCGCAAGCCACTGTCATCGCTGCAGGCCAATCAGAATACCAGCCCGACAAAGCCACCAAGTGAGCTGCCATCGACCGGCGCGCCGCCGATTTGTGGCTGATATTCGATGCCGGTGTAGCGAACACCGATTCGCAAGCCCTGGTCCGCGCCGGAGCCACCGCGTCGCCCGCCGTAGTAATGACCGACCTTCAGCGCGTACTCAAGCGTGTAACCCACCGCCGCATCGAAATCCACCTGACCGGAACAGTCGGTGTCGATGTTGCAGTCGAAGCTGACGCCGGTATGCAGGGTAAGACCCGCACCAAACTCGTGCATCCGATGGCTGCGCAACACGCTGGCGCCAAATTGCACGCTGTCGAAAGCGGTGTCGCCATTTAGTCGAGCCAGAGAATTGCGCTGATAGCCGCCAGACAATCGCACGCTGCTCCACGGATCCATTGCGACGATCAATCCGGCGGAGAAACTCCCACCCCTGCCGGCGCGAATGCTCTCAACGGATCCATCACTGGTTGCGAAGCGTCCGAGTTCATCGCCACCCAGTGAGTAACCTGCCGACAGCCAGGTATTGAGTGTTGGGCCATAGCTGCTGTGTCGGTGCGAATGTGATCGGTTGGTCTCGTGATTAGCCAGTGTGGCATGGGAAAAAGAGAGACCGACAAGGCACAGCAGGGTGCGGCTTAGTATTTGGATTGACATCGACAGGTCCTTGGATTGGGAGCTGACGAGTATCTATGGGGCCAACTTAACGGGGCCTGTCCGCGGCGGCGAGGAGAAACAAGCATCCATGCTCCTAATCCATCCTGAAGTGCCGGGAGGGGGCGAGTGACTGCAGGCCTTGACCACCTGGCCACTCTGATCACTACAGAAACATCCCTTTAAAGTGCAGGGACCTGACTCCCGACACACCTGTAGTATCGGCGATGCCCAATCATTTTGATGTGGTCTATTCCCGCCACGAATCGGCAAAATTACCAATTGATGGTCAAACTTCCTGCTCAACCCGGCCGCGGCTTAGCGAAATGTGCCGATCAAACCCGGCCAGCGATTCAGTTGAGTCAGTCACCCAAATCAGACATCTGCCCGCCATCCGGCGCTGCATCACTGCGATGACAGACGCTTCCGTTTCGGCATCCAGGGCATTGGTCGCCTCATTGGCCACCAGCATAGTTGGCTGTTTCAGCAAGCCTCGACACAACGCCACGCGCTGGCGCATGGATTGATTGAGCCGCGCACCCGCGACGCCGACCTGATACTGAAGGCCGACCACAACAACCTGCTGATGAATACCCAAATCGCTGATGATGTCGTCGATTTCGCGGTTGATGTGATCTTCCGCGTTCGCCTGACCATAGACGACCTTGCCAAACAGAATGTTGTCCTGAATCGACAACGAGCCCTGAAAGCGCTCCTGTCCATAGGGCTCGAAGGTCATACCGGAGCTGCGCAGCCGTTCGGCCAGACTCGCCCTGGCAGAGACTATTTTGTGTTGCATCTCTTCGTCGATCAAACCCAGACGATGCCGCGCGACCACCAGCTGGAACGGCAGTCCGCGGATCAGATTTTGTTCGGCAGTGGTCACCTTGCTTTTGCCACCCCCAGCAGGTTGCCGGCGCGACAGAATGGCCTGCACTTCACCCAGGTCGTCGCCGCGGATGAAGCTGAACTGATCGAAAATCGGGCTGCCGGGTTCGACACCGGCAAACAGTTCTACCATCAGCTCAGCAAGCTCATAGCCGATATCAAGAAAGCGTTCGTCCAGCCCGGTCTCTGCCAGTACTTTTTGGCACTGGGGCAACAGATGCAGGGCATTGAGATCGACGTCTTCACCGACCACGCTGCCAAACAGCAGATTCTCGGCGACAGACATATTGGCGTTGTAGGCATCTGCTGAGAAGGGTTCGACCAGCCGACGCAAATCTTCGTTATCGTCCTGGCGCCGACGAAACTCGACACGCGCGCGCAAGATGTCACTGGCAAGCGCTTCATTGGCGCTGCCATCGACTTTCTGCCCCATGCCGAAGCGAAAGAGATCCCCTCCCATCTGCAGCTCATCGGTGATATCCAGTAGCTTGCGCTCGAGTTCAACAGCGTCAGCAGCACCGGCCATGGACAAGTCGATCCAGCCAATCGGGTCGCCGACGGGGTGATCGCTGTCTGCCGGCGGCGGCCCTGCGACATGCGTGTGTTTCAGTCCGTAGACGATGTTGTCGAACAGACTGCCGGCGAACAGATAGCTGTCAGCACCGGCATAGGCGATTGCCCTGCCAGTGGTCGATTCAGGCAAGTCGGCGGTGTCCCTGCCGTTCAACAGCAAACTGCCGCTTGTTGGCAAATAGAGACGCGCCAGCAGGCGGGCAAGATCTTCCTTACCAGAGTGCGAATCACCGCTGATTTGCAGGTGTTTGTCGAGATCAATATCCAGCGAAATGCCACGCACACTACTGGAATTTTCACTTTCGGCGAATGTCAGGTTACGCAAGCGCAGCTTGCCACCGGCAAAGCCGCCATTGACCGGTGGATTATCCAGCAAGCCTTTATCCAGCAGATCATCGGCGGAAAACTGATCGACGATCTGCAGATATTTGACGCGAATATCCTCTTTGCGCTGGTAGTAGCGCAGCAGCTCTTTCCAGGGACCTGACAGATCTTTGTACGCCGCGAGTACTGCGATCAAGGCACCCAGAGAGAGATCGCCGCGAATGACAAAATAGCCGCCCACCAGATAGAAGAAGAACGGCGTCAGTTGGGCAATAAAATTGTTTAGAAATTTGATGAAAAACTTGCGCCTGAAAATCTCCAGCCGAATGCTGTAGATTTCCTGCAACCTGCCATCAAAGCCTGCACGCTCAAAGCGGCTGGTATCGTTACCGTGTATATCGACAATACCGGACACCGTCTCACCCACCTCACCGGCAACCTCGCGCATCTTGCGCACTCTTTTTTTGGCCAGCACATTGACCGACCTTTGCAGTCGCGGTATCAGCCACAACTGGAAGGGATAAAGCGATATGGCGGCCAGCCCCAACCAGAAATTCTGCAGGAAAATAAACACCAGGTAGGTGATCAGCAGGCCACCCTGCTGAATCGGCAGCGAAAAGGATTCGCCAATGAATTCGCCGAGCGGTTCGGTCTCGGCGGTGATCATCGGGATGATCTCGCCCTGCGATACCTGTTTGAAGCGCGGCAGCGGAAATCGCAGGACCTGTTCGTAGAGCGTATAGCGAAAGCCGCGCAGCACTTTCTCGCCCAGTGAACCGCGAATCACATTGATCCGCAGTTTCAACAGACCGGTGATGATGACGCTGAGCAGGAAGCCGATGCAAAGGATAAACAGATAGCGAATCTGATCCATCTCGAAGCCGAACAACGACTCGGGAACCTCTTCACCTTCGATAGCCTGATTGACGATCAGCTTGGGGAGCTCGAGCGTCACGTACACCACTGGCATCATTGCCAGAATCAGGATCAGCAGAACAATCTGACTGCGTTTGCTGTGCTTGAATATATAGCGGTAAAGCGATCGATCCATGCCAGCTCGCTATCGCCAATACGCGTTCAGGGAACGTGCGGGACTCAAAATTCGCGGTATCCTTTGCTGACTGACAACTCGCTCAATCTTACATGAAAGCCTGGGGAAATCCGATTGCCTGTCGACTCAACAACCGCACTAAAACGCATTGCGCTGGTACTAAAGGGTTACCCGCGGCTGTCTGAGACTTTCATTGCTCAGGAAATTCTCGAACTCGAACGGCGCGGCTTCGATATCGCCATCCACTCGCTGCGCAAGCCCTACGATTCTGACACCCACCCGATTCACCGCGAAATCAGCGCATCGGTCAATTATTTGCCCGAATATCTTCACAAGCAGCCGCTACGGGTGATCAAAGCCCTGCTCGCGGGCCTGTTCAGTGCAAGGTTCTGGCGCGTTTTCGGCACTTTTCTGATCGATCTGGCCCATGACCCCACGCGCAACCGCATACGACGGTTTGGTCAGGCGCTGGTACTGCGGCAGGATCTGGCACCGGATCGCGAGTGGATCTACGCGCACTTCATGCACACCCCCGCGTCGGTGGCAGGCTACGCGAGCACACTGACCGGCCTGCCCTGGAGCATTTCCGCGCACGCCAAGGATATCTGGACGCTGGGGACGCGAGAAAAGCGAATCAAACTGGCCTCCTCGCAATGGCTCGTTACCTGTACTCGCGCCAACTATCTGCACCTGCGTGACATCGCCCCTTCACCTGACAAGGTCCATCTTCTCTACCACGGCATCGACCTGCGACGATTCCCCGATCCGGGCGTCCGAGAGCGCACTGATGAAACGATCGCGATTGTCTCGGTCGGACGGCTGGTCGAGAAGAAAGGCTATCGCTATTTGCTGCAGGCACTGGCCGAACTTCCGGCCCATCTGCGCTGGCATTTCACCCATATTGGCGGCGGCACATTACAGCGAGACCTCGAGACCCTGGCCGAGAAGCTGGGTCTGTCAGACAAAATCAGCTGGCTTGGCGCTCAGCCACAACAACGGGTGCTCGAACAGTATCGCGAATCCGATATATTTGTACTGCCCAGTATCATTGGCGACGACGGTGACCGAGACGGTTTGCCCAATGTGCTGATGGAGGCGCAGAGCCAGCGCCTGGCCTGTCTGTCGACCGATATATCCGGTATTCCCGAACTGATCGACCACGGCGTCAGTGGCTGGCTGGTCGAAGAAAAAAACAGCGACGCGCTGCGTGACGGACTGGCACGGCTGATCGACGATGACAACTTTCGCCGCCAGCTCGCCGATGCCGGTTTTGGGCGCCTGCATCGGGATTTTTCTCACTTGAGCTGCATCGAACAGTTACACCAGTTACTGGCGCCGCCACAAGCGGACCAATAGCCGCTATTGTGCCCAGATCTCGTGTGCCGAGAGCCAACGGGTCTGCGCGCTTGAGCCAAGTTGTTCAATCAGCTGCCGGCAGAACGACCAGACCGCCGGGGTGTGATCCAGATGGTGGGTGAGCAGCCCCGTCGGCTCGTCGCGGTAGGTGGCGTACTCGCGGCGCAATCGCAGATGCCAGATCAGTTGCTCCAGTGCCACGGGCAGGCCAACAAAACCCCGATCGTCGCGCCAGGCCACCGGATCAATATGGGTATTCACCTGTAGCGGTGATCGGGAGTGAAGTGTCCGCGCCCACATCGCGCTAAGGCCACACAGTTCGGCCTGCTGCAATAGTGGTGCAAGCATGGGTGAATACCGGTTCCAGGGTGGGACCAGTACCGGCACAAACTGACGACCAAAAGACTGTGCTAATCGTTCGCGTCCGTTGGCCAGATCCGCCAGTAGTTCACTGGCCGTACGATGATCCCCAAACTCTGCCTTTTTTTCGCCCGCCGGTGAATGGCTGACATGCCGGTAACCGTGCTGCAGCACGGATACATTCCCGACATCTGCCAGCAGTCGCGGCAAGCCCGCTTCAACCAGCGCCGGTATCGCGGCCAACGCGACGGGCACATGGTGATCTGCAGTTAGTTCCAACAGTTGCTTCAGGGCAAGCGAATCGGTAGTGACATCGTCATCGCGCCACCAAAATGTCGCGATCAGTCCATCCGAACGCCAGCGGTCCAGTTCACGATGCAGGTCATCCCATTGATATTCCATCGATCAGCCGTCCAGTGTATCGGCGACCCACTGCGATACTCGCTCAGTGCCAGCCAGATCGATTGCGACATCGCCCCTGGGCAGTGCCATGGCCTTTTCAATTGCACTCAGTAAGCTCGAGACATTGAGCGCTTGCTCGGTAACGACAATCGCAACATCATGCGCTGCCAGTTTCTGTGCTCGTATCGTCTGCTCGACCTCGCCATCGGCACTGTAAGGCACCATTACCGCCTTGCAGTTGGCAAGCAGCACATCAACCGCCGTGTTATACCCCGCCTGGGACACTGAGCAAGACGCCTGTGCCAGCAGTTGGCGATAGTCTGGACGGTTACGCTGCACTTGCAGATTATCAGGCGCTGCATCCACTAATCGTTGAAACGCATCTTCATCGATCGTCTGTCCAACCAAAACCATCCATAGTTTTTCCGGTGTTTTCGCCGCAGCTTGTGGTATCAATTGATAAAGTGTGAGACCGACCGCCCCACCACCGGCGGCAACGACAATATCAACACGTTCTGCTGTATCGCCAAATTGGGTTGTGGCGTCGTCAATGTAACCGGTGTAGACAATCGGGACGCGCAACTGCGCCACCGCCGCGAAGGTCTCTTCGAGTGTGACCAGTCTGCTGTCGCCATGCACCAGCACGGTAGAAAAATACCGATTCACCCATTGTACGGTTTCGGCAATTCGCTCTGGTTTTGATTTCGGTTGCAGAATGTCTCTTATCGAACAGGCGACATGCGCCTTTCTGGAAGCACAGTCAAGAAAAGGTAACAGTTCACGACGCATCTGCCGTCTGGCAAACGGATAGGATTCCACGATCACCACCCGAGCCGGGTTTTCGGCCCAGCACGTCATCAATTGCTGACAGCGATGCTCCCACCACTGATCATCAATCCGCCTGTCCCGATCATCGACAAGATCTGAAAAAACGCCGTCTCGCGCCCTGACTGGAGGCAGCTGCACAAATTTGATTGTCTCGTGTAGTGCTAGATTGTCCAGTGGCATACCGCCGCTGACGAGACAGACCGAACGACCGTGGCTCGCCAGTTGATTGCCAATGGCCGCCGCCCGTCGCAAGTGTCCGCTGCCGAGCAGATGGACCACATAGAGAAAAACGTCAAACGTCGCTGCGCGATCAGCCGGCATCGTCGTCATTGGCAACGATTCTGGTGGCAGTTTGCAGTACCGGTTCCACCAGATTGGCGATGCGTTCCAGACCCTCCAGCATCCTTGGGCTCATGTTGCGCGACGGAAGCGGGCGATCGGGCAATTGACGCAGCGCATCGGCCATCACCTCGGTTTCCATGCCTTCTTCGGGATCGAGCACTTGCACCAAGCCCAGACCCGCAGCATTGTTTGCTCTGACAAGCTGCTCTTTGCGTGGCTTCGAACGCGGGATAATCAGCGCTTTTTTATCAAAAGATAGAATTTCGCAGAATGTGTTATACCCACCCATCGCGACAATACCTTCCGCCTGCTGCATCAATAACTCGATATTGTTATCAAAGGTAATGGTGTCAATACAGCCAAGCTTCTCGGCCCGTTGGTTGAATTCGCGCTGTTTCTCTACCGACATGAACGGGCCGTGCACAATGATCGCGCGATAAGGTATTTCCTCACCCGATTCATAGGTTCGCAGCACCCAGTCGACCACATCGACCCCATCACCACCGCCACCCGTGGTGATCAGGAAGTAGGGTTCGCCAGTATCAACCGGATCGGCCTGCACTCTTTTCACCGGCAACTGCCTGCGCAGGTAACCGGTATAGCGAATTTTCGCAATCACCGCGGGCTGCAGTTCGATGCTCTCGATTGGATTCCCCATCTCGGGTGGCCCATACACCCAAATCGCGTTGTAGTAACGCTGAATTACATCCACCGCTCCCTTGCGATCCCACTCATGGCGCAACGCTTCGGGATCGTCCATCACATCACGCAGGCCCAGAATATTGATACATCCCTGTTCCTGCAGCATCGCCAGCGTATCGACTACCTCACCCTGCAGACCTGTGGGCTCCTTGTCGACCAGGAACACATCTGGCGCGAATACCCGTGCAGTATTTAGAATAATTGACTCACGCAATTCAAGAGTCTGTTTCAAATCGATATGCAGTGCCAGCGATGTATACTCACCGCTGTGTAGTTTGATTACCCCGGGTATGCGTACAAAATCCACTCTGGCCCGAAATTCAAAGCTACCGATGATTGGTGAACCGGAAATAATCAGAACCGACAGCGATTTGTAGTGTTCAACCAACGAGTGCGCAATGGTGCGACAACGCCTGAGATGCCCAAGGCCAAAACTGTCGTGGCTATATATCAATACTCTGGCATGTTCTGAATCGCCTGACATACTCAGCTACCACGCTTTTGCAAAACAACAGTTACTGCCATACTTTTCACTCGCTCTATCGCAACGTCTATTTGTTTTGTGTCTCAGTCAGTTCCTGCTGCAACTCGAGTACATGCGCATGGGACTTGGCAAGCTTTTGACTCAATTGCTGAATAACGTTCAACGCGAGCTCCGAGTTCTCCTTCAATAGCTGCATAAAGGTGCTCTCGGTTATCTTCATCACTGTGCTTTCCCCACGAGCTCTGATCGTGGCACTTCGCGGTTCATCATTTAACAGTGCCAACTCACCAAAAAGCTGATTTTGCTGCAACACACCGACCACTGTTTTCTCATCGGCGCTGCTTAAAATCTCCACTTCGCCAGCGGTGATCACGAAGGCACAATCGCCAGTATCGCCAGCGTGAAAAAGCTCCTCACCGTCTCGATAGGTAATCAATTCGCTGGCAAACGCGAGCAATTTTAGCTTCGCTGGCTCCAGTTCCTTGAACAATGGAACCTTGGCGAGAAAATCGGACTCTTGGGTCAAACTCATTTATTGTTCTCGTGTAACGGGTACGCTTGTCGGTGCAACTGTGCCGCAGCGGGAACGCCGTGGCGTGCACAAGCCCCGGTCATTGGCCCTTTTGTATCATAAATAGCGATTAATCGGTAAAGTCAGGCCGCAACGCACAAGCAATCGGCACGCTTTGCCGGCTTCGCCAACCGAGCTTTGCCGCTATCGAGGATCGCATGGCCTTCCGCCTGAACGTCTCAAACCACACAGATCTGCAGTCCATGCTGGACGGCCTGGGGCTGCGCCTGGCCATTGCGCATTTCACCCCGCATTTCAATGTGCGTCCGCTATCGGCAGTCTGGGGCGTAACCCGCAACAATCAGGGTGCGGTTCTGGCACCGATGCAATGGGGATTCGTGCCCCCCTGGGCAAAAGACGGACAATTCTGGCGTCCGCTGACTGTCGCCCGAGCGGAAACTATCCATGAAAAACCGTCGTTTCGGCCACTGATCGCGCGCTATCGCGGCATTCTGCCCATCAATGGCTACTATGAGTGGCGTCGCACCGGTGGCACCCGCACCGCGCATTATATCAGGGGGGCGGAAGGCGCGATGGCGCTGGCAACCTTGTGCCAGATGCACGGTGATGGCTATCACCAGTGTTGTGTGATCACTACGAAGTCTCAGGGAGCGATGCGCGCAATTCACGAACGCCAACCGCTGGCGATACCGATCGCGCAACTGGATGAATGGCTGTTTGACGATCGCCCGCAAGTGATCAGCAAGCTGCTGGAAAACCACGAGCCCGCTCATATCACACCGCTGGAAAACCTGGTCGACAACCCCCAGAACGATGGCCCCGAGTGCCTGACCCCATTGCAGTCGTCCCCGAACCAGGGCTCAAGCTAATCTGACCTGGGCCGATATCCGCGCAACGCCCAGTGTTTGCAAATAACAACAATCAAAAAATGCAATCCAGTTCCGTGACCGCCAATTTACCGAAAACGCTATGGCCCGCCGTGCTTGCACTGCCAAGCTTTGCATTGGTACTGGCTGTGTTGGCACTACAGGGTCCACTGGAATCTATACCCGATCACACCGTCAAGTCAGTGTTGTTGTTGCTCGCGCTGATCAGTTGTCTCGCGCTGCCGGCTCTGCTGTGGAAGATTGCATGCCAGCAACGACGATTGCAGCAATATCGCCTCCTGGCGAAAAAGCTCGTTCACGTAAAACGAGTAAAAAACCGCGAGGAAGTTCGGGCTCTTAAGATTCTGAATCACATCGTCAACCCCGAAGACCGCGAAGTACCGGGCACCGCAATCTGGCAAAACCCACTTTACGGATTTAGCGGCGATCTGGCGATCGTATGCGAGGGACCCAACGGTCAGGTCTACGCGCTGCTCGCCGATCTGACCGGCCATGGTATCACCGCAGCCATGGGCGCGGCACCGGTGGCATCCATCTTCAAGGCGACCGCGCGGCAGGGGATGTCGGTGGGCGATATCGTCGAGGAGCTGAACAACAAATTACAGTCACTGCTGCCATCAGGCTTTTTTTGTTGTGCGGCGGTGATTGTCGCCGACGCCAAAGACGGCTCCCTGGTTGCCTGCAACGCCGGATTGCCTGAACTAATCATCGCCGCTGACGACGGCGCTATCAGCGAACTGATCCCCAGCAGCCAGCTACCCCTGGGCATCCAGCCAGTCTGCGCCTCAGATGTTGTCACAATTGAGCGCCGCTACACAGAACCACATCAGATATATGCGCTGAGTGACGGACTGATCGAGATCGACGGCCCCGATCCAGACCTCTTTAACATGGATAAGCTATGCAACTGTATAGCCGCTCACGCTTATGAAGGCGGGAGGCTGGACCGAATCATTGCGAGCAGACAGGCGCAGATTCAAGAGATTCAGGCCAGCGACGATATAACAGTTGTCGAAGTGACGATCTGTTGATGGGAGTCGAACCGAAACTGTCTGCTGGCCCGGACTGTGAAGAGTTTGGCCCTTGATGGTCCCACGGAGACAATGAGACTTACTTTCTCATAATGGCGGTAAATTGGTGGGCGAAGCTTCGGCAAAGCCCACCCCTTTACCCCTGCTGACGCTGACCCACCTGCAACGCTTATCCACTGCTATCATGCCTGTCCTCTGACTACTTTCGATGCGCATTCGCGCCGTCGCCCGGCAGGCTATATGACAAGCAATCCTTTCGACGCCGTTATCGATCGGCGCAATACCGCGTCTATCAAGTGGACAAAGTACGGCGACGAGGACGTGATTCCGATGTGGGTCGCCGATATGGAGTTCGCGATCGCGCCCGAGATTATCGGTGCCTTGCAACGCCGCATCGAACATCCCATTCTGGGCTACACGCGCGCGCCCGCCGAACTCTACGAAGCCGTGATGGCGTACTTGCAGCGCAGCTATCAATGGACCATTGATGAAAGCTGGCTGGTCTGGCTGCCGGGCGTGGTGCCGGGGCTGACCGCTGCTTGTAACATGGCGGCGGGCTCATCGAAAGGCTCAGTGCTGGTGCCAACGCCGGTCTACCACCCGCTGCTGCACATCCCGGGTAAAACCGGCCAGCATCGAGTCGATGTACCGCTTCTGTACCGACAGAATCGATGGACGATCGATTTTGATCTGCTCGAGCAAAAAGCCAGACAACCCGACGCCGCAACGCTGCTGTTGTGCAGTCCGCACAATCCGGCGGGCACGGTGTACACCGAGGCAGAACTTCGCCAGCTCGCAGAAATCTGTGCGGCCAACGATGTGTTGGTGGTGTCTGACGAGATTCACTGTGATCTGGTGCTCGACCCTCAGGTGAAACACATACCCACGGCGGTGGCCGCCGGCGAACTGGCCGACAATACCATCACGCTGATGTCGCCCAGCAAAACCTTCAATCTCGCCGGCGCCAACTGCTCGTTTGCGATTATTCCGGATGCGTCAGTGCGGCAAAGATTCTCAGACGCCTGCCACTACACGGTGCCGATTGTGCCAACTTTGTCTTACATCGCCGCGCAGGCGGCCTACGCACATGGCCAGACCTGGCACCGGGGGCTGATCGCACATCTACAGGGCAATCACACGAAACTGCGGGCGGCAGTGGAGTCGCTGCCGTTTATCTGGATGGATCCGACGGCGGCGACTTATCTGGCCTGGATCAATACTCGCGAGATGCCGGTCGATGACCCCTGTGAGTTCTTTCGCCAGCACGGCGTAGGGCTCTCGCCAGGGGCTCAATTCGGCGATCCGGACTATCAGCGGCTGAACTTCGCCTGCGCTGGATCACAACTCGATGACGCACTGGGCAGGATCGAGAAGGCTCTGGCAACACTCGCGTAATCAGTCTGGCGGCGGCAGCACAATGTCGCCGCGATGCAGACTCTTCAAAAAGGCTATGGTCATCCGTGCCGTCGCCCCCCAAAGCAATTCCCCATCGTACTGCTTGAAATAGACAACCTTCAAGTCCAGCGCTCGCAGTGAGGGGTCGTCGCCCGGTCGATAGCGACGATCGCACACCTCGACGTTGCGCTGATCGGCAAGCCACGCCAGCGGGATCGAGAAAATCCGGTCAACTTCTGTCGGCTGCGGTCGATAGTCGTGGGGCCAGGGCACCACCGCTACCACTGGTGTGACGATGTAATTACTGACCGTGTGGTACTCCGCCAACGGACTCAGCACACTGACATGGCGGGGATCGAGCGCTATTTCCTCGTGTGCTTCACGCAGGGCGGTAGCGACGGCATCTGCATCAGACGCATCTTGTCCTCCGCCCGGAAAAGCCACTTGTCCGCTGTGACGATCGCCATCGCGCTGGCAGCGCCGTATGTACAGCAGATGCCAGCCGCCCTGATGCCGAAACACTGGCACCATGACTGACGCCAGGCGGGCGTTCTCTACCGCGAACGCCGGCGAACTTTGCATCAGGCTGGCCGGCCAGTCGCCTGGTTGTAGCACCCCGTCGACCGTATCGACCCAATCGAGCGATGCGAATTCAGACATGTAAGTTGGTGGAAACGGAAATCCCGCTGCGGGCGGTCCGGAAGGGTCGATGCGGGTGACTCATGGTATCAATCTAGCATAAAGAGCCGAGGCACTGCAGGTGCACGAGACAAAGATCACTGCAAGGTCGAACCGGAACATCGAGCGAGACTCGACGGTAGCAATACGCCGGGCGCTCCCATCGCCCCACTCTAGCCTCACGATCAGCCAGCGCATGCAAGTCCAACAATCAGAAGCCATTCCAGGTAACAACTTCAGCGGCAACCTGCGAGTCATAGTGGCCGAGCAGGACAAACCGGTTCGAGAAGCGCTGATCGACAGAGTCTATGACGCGCTTGGTGTGTATGCCGATTCCTGCAATACCGCCAGGGGTGTCGATCGGCTGCTGGAAAAATATCCGGGCGAAATCGTTCTGGCGATTGTCGACACGCGGCTGCCCGACGCACCACAAGGCGAAGTGCTGGAATCATTGACCGAGGCGAAAATACCCACCATCGCCATTTCGCCCGAGGTGACCGATCAGGTCGCCAGCCGACTGGTGGACAAACACATCATCGATTGCGTTCTCAAGCGTGGAGAGGACGAGCTGGATATCGTGGCCGATATCGTTGAGCGCACGCTGCTCAATCACAAGCGCAAAATCCTGCTCTACAGCCGCAACGATTTCAACCGTCGAAAGATCCGTCAGATGCTGGACATTCATCGCTACACGGTCTTCGATGTGCGCAGCGAACTGGAGGCGCGGCGTAAGCTCAACAACGAGCCGGATATCTCGCTGGTGCTGCTCGATCAAAGCGTGATCGAGGAAAAGGAACTGACGCTGATCAACAGCCTCCGACAACACTACCGCAAAGAGGATCTGGCGATTGCCGCGGTTTGCGATCAGCGCGACACACAGCGAAACGCCCGGCTGCTGCGTGCCGGCTTGAACGACGTGTTCTGCCAGCCCCATCAAGCCGACGAATTCTACTACCGGGTTCGACACTGCGTGGAGTCGGTTGAACGCGTCAGAGAGATAAAATTCTCTGCCACTCGCGACCGACTCACCGGTCTCTACAATCGCGACTATCTATTTGATGTCGGTGCGATCAGCTACGCCAGCGCCCAGCGCGGGGACACGCCAATTTCGCTGGCGATGATCGAAATCGATGGATTCGACCAACTGGTGCTGGAGCAGGGTCATCGCAGTGCCGATGCGATGCTGGCAGATATCGCCAAAGTCATTCAGCGCGAGCTTCGCACCAACGACATCGTCGCCCGCTATCACACGGCAACCTTTGCCTGCGTGGCGTCAAACGTGGGTGATCACAATGCCATCATGGTATTTGAACGATTGCGCCAGCGCATCGCCGGAAGCGAAATCCTCGCCGGCACTCAAGCAATCCGAGTCACCGCATCTATCGGTGTCTGCACCCGCCTCTATGATTCACTGGGTGACATGATCGGCGCGGCGCAACAGTCACTTGCACAGGCCGCCGAATCGGGCAATCGGGTGATCGTACCCCCCAAATAAGGCCAATCAGTGCAGCGCAGTTTTGGTCTTACCGCACCTGGCGCAGCGATACTCAGTCACCAGCCTGCCCTGTTTGACATCAAATTTGCGTTCGGTTTGCACCTTCCACTTATGATGATTGTTGGCGCACATGATGCGACCACGCGCCTTTTCCGCTGGCTTTTTGCGTGTAAATTTCAGTACATCTCCCATGACTGTTCCAAGCTTTCGTTAAACGACGGGACACCCCCCGGACACTGACGGCAAGCGATCCTGCCTGCCTTCAGCCACCGCGAGTCTTGCAACACTGCAGACAATCCACGACCATGGACATATTTGGCTATGGCAGGCAACAGTGGACGATATCCGAACACTTCAGCGCATCCTATCCAACAGCAAGACGATTGCGATCGTCGGGATATCGGCGAGCTGGCACAGACCCAGTTACTTCGCCGCCAAGTACATGCAACATCATGGCTACACCATCATACCGGTAAATCCGCGATACGAATCGGTACTCGGTGAGAAAGCCTACGCAAGCCTCACGGACATTCCGGTTTCCGTCGATATTGTCGACTGTTTCCGCCGCGCCGAAGAAATACCCGCGCTGGCAGAGCAGGCAATCGAGATTGGCGCAAAGTGTCTGTGGATGCAGCTTGGTGTGATCAATGAAGCGGCGGCGCAGCGCGCGCGTGTGGCCGGTATGGATGTGATCATGGACCGGTGTGTCAAAATAGAGCACGCCAGGCTGTTTGGCGGATTGAACTACGCCGGCGTCAACACCGGCGTGATATCGGCACGACGCATTCCGCCACCGCCCAGATAATACAATCTGTCGCCCCTCACCCCGATCCACTCAGCGAGCGCGCCATTGCCATGAGCGACCACCTCTTTCTCGATGAAACCCTGTGCCTGCACGCCGGCCAACTGCCGGACGCGACGACCGGCGCGCGCGCTGTACCGATCTATCAGACGACCTCCTATGTTTTCGATGATCCTGAACACGCCGCCAGCCTGTTTAATCTGCAGACTTTCGGCAACGTCTATTCCAGGCTGAGCAACCCCACCTGTGCGGTGCTCGAAGAGCGCGTTGCCGCACTTGAGGGCGGGCGCGCAGCGTTGGCCGTTGCCAGTGGCATGTCGGCGCAGCTAATTGCACTGCTGACATTGTGTAACAGCGGCGATCACATCGTCGCTGCGCGCACGCTGTACGGCGGCAGCTATTCCCAACTCGACGTCAATTTCCGCAAACTCGGGATCGAGGCAGAATTTGTCGATGCCGACGACCCCGAGAACTTTCGTCGTGCACTCAAGGACAATACCCGCCTGCTCTATGCCGAAACCATCGGCAACCCCAATCTAAACGTGCTCGACATAGAATCGGTAGGCGCGATTGCCCGCGAGCACGGCATACCTCTGGTGGTCGATAACACGGTGCCATCACCTTACCTTTGCAAACCACTGCAGCACGGTGCCGACATCGTCATTCACTCTGCCACCAAATTTATCGGCGGGCACGGGATATCGATTGGCGGACTGATCGTCGAGTCCGGAAAGTTTCCCTGGGACAACGGCAAGTTTCCGGAGATGGTAGAACCATCCAAGGGATACCACGGCGTCAAGTTCTACGAGACATTCGGTGATTTTGGGTTTATTACCAAAGCTCGCATGGAATATTTACGAACACTCGGTCCATCGATGAGTCCGTTTAACGCTTTCACGTTTCTACAGGGGCTCGAGACACTGCACCTTAGAATGGAACGCCACTGCGAAAACGCGATGGCGGTGGCCGAACATCTGACCCGACACGACAAAGTCAAATGGGTCAGCTATCCCGGTCTTGCGGATAGCCCGTATCAGCCACTGGTGCAAAAATACATGCCCAGAGGTGCCAGTGCGTTACTGTCATTCGGCATCGCCGGTGGCGCCAGTGCCGGTGTGCAATTCATGGAGGAAGTGCAGTTTCTGAGTCATCTCGCCAATATCGGCGATGCCAAGACGCTGGTCATCCACCCCGCCTCTACTACCCATCGGCAGCTCAACGAAGACGAACAAATCTCCGCTGGCGTGACACCTGACATGATTCGCATGTCGGTGGGTATCGAGCACATTGACGATATAATCTGGGACATCGATCAGGCGCTTTCGCGGATCAATCCATAATCTGGGCAATTAAAAAACCTTAGCGCCGAACCTTCAAGGGTGTACACAATGACCTCTGCGCAAACCTCCATCAGCGTCATTCTGCTCATTACGCTGTTCATGTTCGCCTGGGGAAAATGGCGCCACGACATCGTCGCCATTTCCTGTCTGGTGATGGCCGTAGTCGCGGGTGTTGTGCCATCGGACGATGCCTTCAGCGGTTTCGGACACGCCGCCGTGGTCACCGTCGCCGCGGTGCTGATTATCAGTCACGCACTGAAAAATGCCGGTGTGGTTTCGGTTATCGCCTCATACCTGACACCCTACACCGGCAATATCTATATCCATATTGCAGCCTTAACACTGGTCGTGACCGTGGCGTCGGCATTCATGAACAACGTGGGCGCACTGGCGCTGATGCTGCCGGTTGCCATTGCCACAGCCGTTGTATCCAATCGTTCGCCTGCGCTTGTGTTAATGCCACTGGCCTTTGGCAGTATTCTCGGCGGCATGACCACACTGATCGGCACGCCACCCAACATTATTATCGCAAGCTACCGCGCAGAGATAACCGGCGAGCCGTTCGCCATGTTTGATTTCTCTGCGGTCGGATTTGTCGTCGCGGTGGTAGGTCTGTTGTTCATTACGTTTATTGGCTGGCGGTTGATACCCACTGGCCGCAACAATCAGGGTGGTGACAAACCGACTTTCGAAATCTCGAACTATCTGACAGAGGTGCAAGTACAGCCAGAGTCGCCGCTGATTGGTACGCTGCTGATCAGCAACGAGGTATTCAGCTCAGAGAACATCGATGTCGTCGGCTTTGCACAAAAGAACGGATTTGCCCGCCAGTTGCCCAGGCAGTACCGATTTACCGAGGGCGACGTGTTACTGATTCAGGCAGATCCATCCTATCTGCAGAGCATGCTGGACGAACAGGGTCTGGAGTTGCTGACCAGCGCTTCCGACTCCTTTGTTCAGCCGCAGTCAGAAAACGAAGTCATGCTCGAAGGCGTGGTCAGTCAGCGTTCGGATCTGGTTGATCGCAGCGTAGAATTTTTGCGCCACAGCAGCCAGCGCACGCTGGCACTGGTTGGCATTGCACGCAACGGTGAGACGATCAGAACTCGCCTTAAACGACAACGGTTCAAAGCGGGTGATGTAGTGCTGGTCTTTGGCAATGCCGAGAGCATCGATCAGCAATTCAAGGATCTGGGGCTGTGGCCACTCGAGCGCAGACCACTGGAATTGAATCGTCAGCGGCAGGTCGTACCGGCTCTGCTGGTCTTTGCAGGCGCAATCGCGATGGGCGTCGCCGGTCTGGTCACGCTGCCGATCGCGTTTCTGATCGCGATCATGGTGTTTCTGCTGATGAAGGTAATATCGGTACGCGAAATCTATGACGAAATAGACTGGCCCGTCATTGTCCTTCTCGGCGCGATGATTCCAGTCGGACGCGCGCTCGAGAGCACTGGCACCACGACCCTGCTCGCCAATGCCATTCTCGATTGGGCGGGCGGCCTGCCGGCGGCCTTGCTGGTCGCGATGATACTGGTGATCACCATGTTCCTGTCAGACATCATCAACAACGCAGCCACAGCACTCGTTATGGCACCGATTGGCGTTGCCATCGCCAATACCCTGGGCGTCAACGCCGATGCCTTTCTCATGGCGGTTGCAGTGGGTGCCTCGTGCGCGTTTCTGACACCAATCGGTCACCAGTCCAACACGCTGGTGATGGGACCGGGTGGCTATCAGTTTGGCGACTACTGGCGCATGGGCCTGCCGCTCGAAATCATTATCGTCGCACTGGCCGTCCCACTGCTGTTGGTGGTCTGGCCGCTGTAATACGACCGATCGGCGCAGTTGCGCCGATACGGGGAACAGCATCGCGCTAGCTGGCAGGCAGCCTGAACGCCTGGTCTTCGCGACCTTCAACTATCGTTTTGAGCAATATCTCGACGCGGCGGTTTTTGCTGCGGCCAGCCTCGCTGCGATTATCTGCAATCGGTGATCGCTCACCGCGACCTTCCGCTACGACTCGCCCGGCGGTTATGTTCTGACTGACCAGATAGCGGCGAACATTATCGGCACGCTCTTCTGACAGTCGCTGATTGTAGGCATCGGGACCGGTGCTGTCAGTGTGCCCAACGACGTGTACTACGGTTTGCGCATAGTCCTTCAAAACGCCGGATACTTTATTAAGGCTATTGTAAAAATCTGCGCTGATCAGCGCGCTGTTGACGGCAAACGACACTTCGCTGTTGACGTTCAGGCGCAGCGTATCGTTGGCAATTCGGGTGACTTCGATCGCCTCTGCCTCGCGTTCCTGACGCAGTTGCTCCTCCAGTGCCGCCTGCTGCTCATCCATGTAGTTACCGACGGCGGCACCTGCAATCGCCCCAACGGCGGCACCAATCAGGCGGCCCCGATCATCGTCAATCTGGTGACCCAGAATCGCGCCGGTTACCGCGCCGACGGCGGCCCCGACCTGACTTCGGCCAATCGGCTCGTTAGAGGCACAGGCGCTGAGCGCGGCGGCAGCCACGACGATACCAGTGCGGAATATAGATTTTTTTGTTATCACTTAGTCTCACTCGATTTGCAACACATGACTTTGAGACTAGCAGTGTGGGCCGGATGTTGTGTGACTATTCAGTGAAGAACGACGGGTTCAGCATCCATGGTATCGATCTCGTCGATGAACAATTCAGGCTCTGGCGATGAGTGGTGCAACATCATCTTCCAGCCTTCGCCAACGCGATGATAAACATTTGTCGCCAGCATCACGCTGACCAGTTCGCCAGCGATACTGATTTCCTCGCGCACCAGATGCACGGCAATGTGCTGATCCGCCGTAATGCGCTCGTCGCTGATAGAAAATTCCATCGGCGGGCTGTCCTGGAAGATCTCTTGCCAGCTCTCCTCGATTTGCGCGCGCCCCTCAAGCCTCGGCGCACCAGGGTGAATACAGACGGTCGCGTCGTCTTCTGACCACACTGACATCATGCGATCGAGATCGGTATCGCGAATCGACGAGTAAAAAGCGGCTTCGGCATCCGCCGGAGTAGAAAACAACAACTCGTTCAAGGTAACTCCCGGGTGAGACTGGCTGCCTCAGGAGGTGGGCTCCTTGGCATCTTTTTCAAGGTAGTCGGACCAATTGTGCTCACCTTCGCCGAACACAAAGAAGTGCGGGTTCAGCAATGAATCCTTGGTGTTGTAGCGCAAGTCCTGCATCTTGGTGTCAGTAATGTGGCCGCCAGCCTCCTCAACGATGCACTGCGCAGCACCGGTATCCCATTCGCTGGTTGGCCCAAGACGCGCATAGACATCGGCCCGGCCCTCGGCAACCAGGCAGGATTTTAGTGCACTGCCCATGGCCACTTCCTTGTAGGAACCCAGCTTGTCGAGGAAGCGGCTGAGCAATCCACCGGTCAGTGGAGCACGGCTGCGGGCAACGGTGACGCCGCTGGTCGGCGCGGTGCGAACTTTGATTGGCACCGGCTCCTGATCGCCGGTCTGTTTCCAGGCACCAGTGCCACGATGCGCCCAATAAGTGACGTCCAGCACGGGCGCGTGTACCACGCCCAGTATCGATACACCCTGATGAATCAGCGCGATATTGACGCTGAATTCCCCGTTTCTGTTAATGAACTCGCGCGTCCCGTCGAGCGGATCGACCAGCCAGTAGGTGTCCCATTCGTAACGTTCGCTGAAGGGAATGCCGCAAGACTCTTCGGTCAGTATGGGCAGAGACGGATCAAGCTTTTTCAGGCTGTCGATGATGAGTTGGTTGGCTGCCAGATCGGCAGTGGTCAGCGGCGTGTCGTCATCTTTAGAGGTCACGTCGACGTCGGAGTCATACAACTCGAGTATTTTGCGACCGGCGCTGCGCGCGATCGCCACTACGTCCGCTATACGTGTGGCAAAGTCTTCGGGGGAACGAGACATGTCACTATCAGTTATTTTCCTGTCACAATGATATGGCTTCTGGACACAACTTGCACCAAGAGCGCCGTTAATTTAGGTGAAAACAAAGCGCAAAATTCGCCAATTCGGGCCCATACACTCCAGATTGCCGACCACTTTTTCAAATACCTCGACCCGGTAACAATTTGTCCGCTACAAAAAGTCCGAAATGTTGCCCTGATTGCGACGGCGGTAGCTTCCGTCTGAGGATCGCTTGCCGAGCGCACCCAGCATCCCGGCTAGTTCAGGCGGTGTCGCCGACGTGGGCTTGACCTTCAGATCGACAATGAAATCTCCCTTCTGATCGATCTGGAAATCGCCATTGATTTCCAGCTCTCCATTGGCGTTGGTCAGTTTGCCGCGATGCAGATTCTTATCCGGCGTCACTTCCAGCGTGACATTGCCGAGTTTGGCGTTGACGGCGCCACTGACCGCGGCATTGCGCCAGTTGACCAGGCCAGTTGTCGAGTGCAATTTCGAATTGACCAGTTCCAGCGTGTCGATATCGGCGTTGATCACGCCATCAAAGTTTGCCACTGGCAGCGGCAGGAACTGATCCAGACTCCTGGCCGGCAGCCTGACAATTCCGTCACTGATGCTGATCATGCCAGACAGCTTGCGAGCCACATCCGCCTCGCCGGTTCCATCCAGCCAATCGAAGCGCACACGCATACCAGCCGCCGTCTGCAACAGGGATTTTGGCTGAAAGGTCCAGTTGACATTGGTGATCGGTTCGAGCTCGGGTTGCGCGATTATCTGCTCTGCGCTGCCGCGCCACACACTGCCGGAGACGCCCGCAATCTGGACCGGATGGGTATTCACATGGGGCAATACACCAGCGGCGGGAAATTTCCACGCCAGGGTGACGACAAAGGCGATCAGCCCGAGTAACAATAGTCCGAGGAATCTCACTGCTCCACCTCCAGACTCAGCCGGGCGCTGACGAGTCCATCGCTTTTCTTGGTCACGTTGATGGTTTTGACGCCGAGTCCATAGGTTTGCTCAAGCTCGCCCAGCACGCGGATGAGTTTGTCGAACTCTACTTCCGAGAACTGCGCTTTGGCCCCCTGATTGCCGGCGGGCTCGACTCTCTCCGGCGCCTTGATTCGCGCACGTCGGATGGCATCATCCAGCAACAAATAAGGAGCCTTGTCCATCGGCTTGCGAGCGCCGCCGGTGCTCGGTGACGTCTTTACCAGTGCCGCCTGCTGTTGCATCCAGGCAAGATCATTCTGTTGTGCCTGAACCGATATTTTTCTATCGGCTATGCCCTTGGTCAGTGGCTCTACAATGAACAGGTACGCACCTGCGCCAATTCCCACGATCGCCGTCAGCGCGACGATCAACTGCTCGCGCGAATTGAGATTGTTAAACCAGTTCACGATTGACTCTCGATGCGCAGTCGCGCTCTGATGCGATCTTTTTCCTTGTTCGCCGATTGCACCGTCGCTTTGAGTTTGCGATCGCCTTCAAGGTGGGACTTTATTTTATCCAGATCCTGCAGTGACGCGGCATCGAGCTCCATCACCAGCTTGCCACGACCGAAATTCACGGTGCGCACAGCCGGTTGACTGGCCTGCCCCAGCGCCTCTCCCATCGCCGCCATCATCGCTACAAAGCTGCCATCATCGATGCCTTTGCCATTCAAGCTCTCGACTCGCGTGCGCATTTGAGCGACCGGATTGACGACCCGGCGCACACTGGGAAACGCCGTCTTCAGTGTTGCCTCAATCTGTTGCCCCAGTTGCTGTTGACGCTGACCCAGCGCGTTGTATTCAAGCAAGCTTGAGCCACCCCACAAACCCGCCAGCACTGTAGCCAGCGCAGCCGGCGTCAGCCAAGGCTTCCAGGTCTTCTCGGCGGCCTTGCGCTTGCCGTAATCGCCTTGCAACAAATTGATCCGCGTGGCCGATTTGCCTTTCAGCCCCAGTCCGAACAGCTGAACTTCGGTGCGCATCTCGATCGCGCGACTGCGGGTCTTGAGTTCGTAGAGGTCATTGCCACAGGAAAAGTGCAATGCCTCCCAGATCTTTTCCTCCGCATCGACGTCTGGAATGTTCTGCAGCAGTAGCGGAAGCATCTCGACGTCGCAGGAAAATCCGCGCGTCGCATCGAGCCTGACCGCTGCGTGACCAGAGTTGGTCATGATCGTCCAGGTATCCGCTTCCAGCGGCAGTGCGTGGCACTCGGGCACAATATCAACTGGCTTGAGGCCGCTGGCGGCACTTTGCTCACGAATCCAGTCCATGCTGGAAGTGGCGATTACCGCGACCGGGATATCGCCGTTTTGCAGGCGAGTGCCAAACGCAAAGTGCGACGCCTCGACATCCTGCGCCAGTTGTTCCTCGAGTGTGTAGGGCACAGCCTTTTGCGCCTTGCCCAGGTTGGCGATGGGTATTGAGGCCGCCTCGAGCGAAAGTTCGGTGCCGGCAACGACCATAACGACCCGCAACTTGCCGGCGCTGGCCGCGGCATCGGCAAAACTGCCATGACCGTGAGATTCGACTTTGCCGCTCTTGTCATCGCAATACGCCCAGCGCAGATAGTCGTCGCCGATACGTTGCAAATAGGTGAGGAAATACTTGGCCAAAATCCAGCTTCCGGTTAGTCGAGGGAGGTCATTTTCAGTAGCCGTTGCGCGTGCGCTGCCTGACTCTTATTGCCCCCGTGTTGTCTCTCTGCATCACGGTGTACTGCGTGATGCTCGCTTCATCGCGAGTCACGGTTACCCTGGCGAGGAAGAATTCACTTTTCACGTCCAGCAGCACATTATCAAGATTTTGCTCCTCCGTGTCGCCCCTGGCGCTGGCCCGGAAGTCTTCCGCGTCTTCGTATACGGCTGAACCCTGATCATCGGCATCGGGATCAGCTGCACTGTCATCGCCCTCGGTCAGCGCGTCGAACAGGCCACCACCCTCCGGACAACCGGGAAAACCCTGCCAGTATTCATCGTCTACTACGCGCAGTTGATCCGACAGCGGCAGCATGTATTCGGCGAACGAGGCCAGCACCGCACCCGAGGCGGTATTCACATTCACCAGAGTACCGGTTGGCAAGGTAGCAATGTGCGGCAGCAGGGTATCGAAGTCTTCCAGCCCACCTTCTTCTGATACCCGGAATCCGCGCACCAGCAGCAATTCCGAAGGACTGACCATATCGCCGTTGGCAGCGCGGTAAGACGGGGTCTGGCCCGTGTAGAAATCGTCTTCGGCGCCCTGCGCGCCGGTGGCGTCGATGTCGCGATCAATCCAGTCGCGAATGGCTTCGGCCTTGGCGGTGTCGATGTTCAAGGCAGCCAGCAACAGCTTGAGTTGCTCGTATTCAACCTCCGCCACCTTGCCGTTTTCATCAACCAGATTATTGAGGTTGAACTTACCGTTCAGGTCGATGATGCAACCCTCAACGGTCGCGCCATCGACAGGCACCGGCGGCAGGCTCTCGGCCCAGAAATCCTCGGTGCTGTCCGAGCCGTTGCGTTCCTGCTCGGTTTTGTCGCGGCGCAGTGTCGCCATGGCAAACTTTTCGCCGGCACTCAGCAGGTTGGTCAGCTGGCTTTGTATTTGTTGGTTGCCCGCACGCTGAATCGATGTGCGCTGGCGCACTGACATTGCGGTTACCGAGACGGTGATCAGCGCCACCAGCAACAGCGCTGTGATCAGCGCAACGCCACGGCTGTGCCGTCTGTTAACGGGGCAATACATACAACCGCCTCACCGAACCCAGATCTGCCATTTCAAGCGTCGCCTCAAGCGCAATCGGCATGTCTTTAAATTCTTCCTGATCGACATCCTCGGGCGGCCAGGCCTCGTGCCATTTGCTGTTGTTGTCGAGAAACCGGAACGTCAGGCTCTCAACGCCATCAACCATCAGCCGATCGCGAAAGCTCGCCCCTTCGAAGCGATCGACGTGATACCAGTACCGGCGCAGCAGGCGTTTGTCGTCATCGAGGCGATAGGCCACACGCTGTAGTTCACTGCGCGGCGGCAATTCCAAAAGTGCCGGGTTGGTCCAGCCGCCACGAGTCAGTTCGATCAGATACTCGCCCGCCTCGCTGACTTCCAGGCTCTTGCGCTTGTCGCCCAGATTATCGACCGAATCGCGCAACACGATCTGCTCGAAATCGGCGGCGAACCATCGGAATGCCTGCTGCAGGCGCTCGTAGCGCTCGCCGGACTCGAGCACGCCCTGGGATATTCTGTTGACATTGAACCAGCCGGCGTAGGCGACGCCACCCATCACCGCCAGCACCGCAGATGCGACCAAAAACTCGATCAGAGTGAAACCGCGCTGGTGCGGATGGCTGCGAGCGCTATTCACTGGAAACGGGCCGGCTTTGCAGGCGCGGGTGACTGACAAAACCTGCAGTGGTAAAAACGGCGCGTTCAGCGTCCTCGCGCTTGCGTACCTCGATATCGACCCGGCGCAGATCTTCATCCTCGACTTTCTGCACCCGGGTTTTCCAGAACCACTTGACCCCGAATACCTCTTCACTGCCGGTTTTGTTGCCTGTTTCGGGGAAGCTTGCCTGCAGTTGCATTTCGGCGAGCCGATTTTCCGCCACCCAACTCGCGACGGCTTTGTCACGCAGCTTGCCGGCATTGGATGCCGTGGAACCGGCGCTGTGTACCAGCGCGCCGAGCACGGCTGCGATCACCGCCAAAGCGACCAGCACTTCCACGAGCGTAAACCCGTTCTCGCGCTTCACGGCTGCTCCACCGCACTCACCACCAGCGGCTCCTCGACGCCAGTGGCAACACGCCAGATCTTGTCGAGCGCGTTCTTTTCGACCGACAACTGGAAATCCGGCATGGTTTCGCCATTGGACAAAAACATCACGTGCGGTCGTGTCTTTTCGTCAATTTTGACATCGTCCGCTTCCTCCAGCGCCACCGCGACGCCGGAAATCTCCAGTTCGAGCGCGAAATCGTCTGGCAGAGTACGCTGTCTAAAGAGATTGTCCTCAGCCAATTCGACCCACTTGCCGGTGCGGCCGTCTCCCTCCAGTACCATGAACCGATAATCGCCCAGTGAAAACCTGATGCCGTACTGCCGGTTTCTGAAGATCGCCGTCTCCGAGGCGCGGCTCATCAATTCAGCCAGACGGCGAACTTCGTCGCGCACCTGATCACTGGCGCCACCAAAATGCAGGCGCGGCAGTACGGCTCCGGTCAGGATTGCCATGATGGCAATCACCACCACCAGCTCAATCAGAGAAAAGCCGTTCGATTTTCGCTGCATGGGAAGGGCGCTGATCGCCTTGCTTACTTGATGGTCCAGTTGCCGATATCGGCCTGCTCACCTTCACCACCGGCCTGGCCATCGGCACCGAGGGTGTAGATGTCGATCTCGCCGTTCTCACCGGGGCTTAAGTAAAGATAGTCGCGCCCCCATGGATCCTTCGGCATGCTGCCGAGGTAGCCACCATCTGCCCAGTTTGGCGCCTCGGGTGAGCCGGTCGGCTGCTCGACCAGTGCCAACAGGCCCTGATCAGTGGTTGGAAACGCGAAGTTGTCCAGCTTGTACATCTGCAACGAGGCCTCGATATTGCGAATGTCGGCGGCGGCGCGCTTCATTCTGGCTTCACCGGGGCGATTGAATATCTTCGGCGCGACCACCGCGGCTAAAATACCGAGAATGGCCACGACCGCGATCAACTCGATCAGACTGAAACCGGCACTTCTCGCGACCGGGTATCTGGGCTTCATCATGAAAATCTCCAATGGTTCTCTTGTGGTGTGCTGCAGCTCGTCCGACACGCGACGGAATCTACTGCGAACAACCGTCAATTATAGCTTTGGCAAACCTCATAGCCGCGGTTACTGTCCGACAAACCTTGCCTGGATACAATCTTGATTCGTCTGTCCCGCACTCACTGGTCCGCCCTGTTGCTTGGTGTCGGCTGTTTGCTATTTCAAGCAGTCGATCTGGTGCCCGCGCTGCGCTTTGATCGAGTTGCCATCCTCGATGGTCAGTGGTGGCGGCTGCTCAGTGGAAATCTTGTCCACCTGGGCTGGCCCCACCTGTTCCTGAACCTGTCGGGACTCGCCATCATCTGTTACCTGGTCAGCCATGCCCTTCGACTCTGGCAATGGGTTGTTGTTCTGTTCTGCTGCTTTGCCGGCGTCGGCACCGGCCTGTTGTTGTTCAATCCCGAGCTGAGCTGGTATGTCGGTTTATCCGGTGTTTTATATGGTTTACTGATCGCCGGCGCGATCGCCGATTTCCCTGCCAATCGATGGATGTCGGCGGTTTTGGTGCTCTACACTGTTGGCAAAATCACGCACGAACAATTCTACGGTGCGGCCGGCGCCAGTGAACTTATGGCTGGTGGTAAAGTAATTGTAAACGCTCATTTATTCGGCATGCTAAGCGGTGTAGCGGCGGTTGCGGGTGTGATTTTTTTCTCGCCATATCGATGGTGGCGGCAGTCAACCGAACCGGTCGGATAGTCGAGCCGCTCACACATTTCCGTACTCTGGCGCATCACCGCCCAACCAGCGATCGATCAACGCATCAACTGCCGCGTCCGATCGATTGATCAAACTGTCACTGATCTCACTGGCCTGCTCGAGCAGGCTCTTGTCGCGCATGATATCGGCGATTCGAAACTGCAAGCTGCCGGTCTGCCGCGTGCCGAGCAACTCTCCGGCGCCACGCAGTTGCAGGTCTTTCTCGGCGATGGCAAAACCATCAGTAGTCTCGCGCATGATCGCAATTCGCTCCCGCGCCTTGCGACTCAAACCGGCTTCAAACAGCAGCACGCAGTGACTGGCCACATCGCCGCGCCCAACCCGCCCTCGCAACTGGTGAAGCTGCGACAGCCCAAGGCGCTCTGCGTTCTCTATGATGATCAGCGACGCATTGGGCACATCCACACCCACCTCGATCACCGTGGTCGCCACCAGCAACGAGACCTCCTGACGTTTGAATTGCTGCATGGCGGCATCTTTTTCCTCCGCACTCATGCGACCGTGAACAAGCCCGATCGACACCTCGGGCAGCCAGGTACGCAATTCCTCCAGCGCCTCTTCAGCAGCACGCGCCTGCAACACTTCTGATTCTTCAATCAGTGTGCACACCCAGTACACTTGCTTGCCACTGGCGACCACCGCTCCAACCCGTTCGATTACCTCTGCCCGCCGATTGGTCGATATCGCGACGGTCGTGATGGGCTGTCGCCCGGGTGGTAGCTCATCGATGATCGAGCAATCCAGATCGGCGTAGGCGGTCATCGACAGGGTGCGGGGTATCGGTGTGGCGGTCATGGTGAGCTGGTGTGGCACGGCCTCGCCGCGAACCCCCTTTTCGCGCAGCAGCAACCGTTGATCGACACCGAACCGGTGCTGTTCATCGACGATGGTCAGTCCCAGTCGCGCAAACGCCACATCTTTCTGGAACAGGGCGTGGGTACCGACGACGATGGCACTGTCACCACTGGCGATCGATTCCAGCGTTTCACGGCGCTGTCGGGCACCGAGCTTGCCTTTCAGCCAGGCGATTCGCACGCCGAGTGGCTCGAACCAGCGGGCAAAATTCAACAGGTGCTGCTCAGCGAGAATTTCTGTTGGCGCCATAATTGACACCTGATAGCCACAGTCGACAACCATCGCCGCCGCCGCGGCTGCCACCAGTGTCTTGCCGGAGCCGACATCACCCTGGATCAGTCGCAGCATGGGTCGGGGATCAGCCAGATCTTCTGCGATCTCTGCGATCACCCGCTGCTGGGCGGTGGTAGGAGAAAACGGCAGGTCATCCAGCAGCCGTTGCAGCAAATCACCGTTGCGCTCGATTGCCGGGGCGGCAAACTGCCGAAACACCACCCGACCGCGCTGTACACTGAGTCGATGGGCAACCAGTTCCTCTAGCGCCAGCCGCTGCACCGCCGGATGCGTGCCCTCCAGCAGCGCCTGTGCGCTGACCTCCGGGCCGGGCTGATGCACCGTCATCAGTGCTTCCTGCAACGAGCATTGAGTATCGGCATTGGGCAGCAACTCGTCGATTGCGTACTCGCGCAGCAGGGCAATCGATCGATCGGCGATGCGCCGCATCGACAACTGATGCAGCCCCTCGGTGATCGGGTAGACCGGCGTCAGCCGCTCCTCGACTTCAGGCAATTCGGTAGCGCCGAGCAGTTGATACTCGGGATGCACGATTTCAAGACAGTTGGAAGCGCGCCTGATCTCGCCAAAGCAGCGAATGCGCTGCCCCTCTTTTAAGGCTGCAGTTTGAGATTGATTGAAGTGAAAAAAACGCAGTCGCAATTCGCCGGTGCTATCGGCAATGTGACAGACCATCGATCGCCGGCCACGATACAACACGTCAGTGGATTGAATCTGCCCGATGCACACCGCTTCAATGCCCACCCGCAAATCGCCAATCGCAACCAGCCGGGTTCTATCCTGGTAACGCAGCGGCAGGTGAAACAGGCAATCCTGAACCGTTTTTATTTTCAGGCGGGAGAGCTTTTCCGCCTGTTTCGGGCCCACGCCGGACAGACGCGTAACCGGCATTGATGACAAGCTCACTACAGCTAAAGCCAGTTTAAATGGTGGATCAGCTACCGGTGACCATCACGCCTTCCACCTCGACCGGCACGTCTTTGGGCAATTGCGCAACACCGACGGCGGCGCGAGCCGGAAATGGCGCGCTGAAAAACTCTTCCATTACCTCGTTGACGTAACCAAAGTTGCCAAGGTCTGTCAGGTAGACGTTGAGTTTGACGATTTCGGCAAGGCTTCCGCCAGCGGCCTCGCACACGGCAGACAGATTGCGAAACACTTGCCGCACCTGCTCTTTGACATCGCCGTCGACGACTTCCATGGTTTCGGCAACCAGTGGAATCTGGCCCGACAAATACACAGTGTCACCCACGGCGACAGCCTGCGCGTAAGTGCCAATAGCCGCGGGAGCATTAGGTGTGGAAATGACTTTTCTGGCCATCGTCGATATCCTGTTCAAACCTCGCAGTATATCGGAGAATGCCAGGCCGCAGCAGCCGGCTAACTGGTGGCGCGCTTGACCTTGTGCGTCTCGCGCAGGATGCGCACATTCTTGATCAGCCGACCCAGATGGGTTCGATCGCGGACCGACAGGATGAAGTTCATCACCGTGATCTTGTCGTTGGTGCGCTCAAAGCGGATATCTTCAATATTGGTGTCCATGTCGGACATGGCAGTGGCCACTGTGGCCAGTGCGCCAGGCACATTGTTGAGCTCGATGATCACGCTGGTCTGAAACTGGCCTTTAACGCTGGCCGACCACACCACGGCAACCCATTCGCGCTGTCGCCGGCGATGCCGCCCGACATTGCGGCAACCGGCACGGTGCACGAGCACTCCCTTGCCGGCAGTGATCATGCCCTGAATATTGTCGCCAGGGATCGGCATACAGCACTTGGCCAGCGCGATGACCGCATCTTCGCCGCCCTCGACAATCAACGGGCCGGGGTCAATATCCGGCGACAACTGCATCGCCTGCTCCATATCGGCATGTTGATCCCCTTCATCGAGCAGCCAGGCCGCCACCATGCTGGGGATCTGATTACCCAGACCCAGCTCGTTGTAGAGCTGCTCCAGATTGGCGAGATTCAGCTGACGCAATACGGCCTGCTCTGCCTTTTCATCAATATCTGCCAGCGATCGCGAATATCGCGTCAGTGCACGCACCAGTAACTGGCGACCAAACTCAACCGTTTTCTCGCGGCTTTGATGTTTTAGATAGGCGCGAATGGCATTGCGCGCCTTGGCGGTAACGACAAAATTCAACCAGTGCGCGGTCGGCCGCTGTTTGGGCGAGGTGATGATCTCAACTGTTTGACCGGATTCCAGCGTTGAATTGAGAGGGGCGAGCTTGCGATTGACCTTGGCGGTCAGACAGGCGTTGCCAATGTCTGAGTGCACCATATAGGCAAAATCTACAGGCGTAGCGTTTTGCGGTAGCTGGTAGATATCACCATTGGGCGAGAAGACATAGATTTCATCCGGAAACAGGTCGACCTTGACGTTCTCATAGAACTCCATGGTGTCGGCACTGTTAGCCTGCATGTCCATCAGGTTGGCCAGCCACTGATGCGCCCGCTGCTGGGCGCTGTTGGCCTGACCTTCTTTGTACATCCAGTGGGCGGCTACGCCAGTCTCGGCGAAAGTGTCCATCTCGGTGGTGCGAATCTGTACCTCGATTGGCACGCCCATCGGGCTGAACAACACGGTGTGCAGTGACTGATAGCCGTTGCCCTTGGGGATGGCAATGTAGTCTTTAAAACTGCGCGGCAACGGTTTGTAGACGTTGTGCATGACGCCCAGCGTTCGATAGCAGTCATCGACACTTTGGGTGACGATGCGAATGGCGAACATATCGAAGATGTCGTCCAGCGACGCCTGTTTGTTGCGCATCTTCTGATACAGGCTGTAGAGGTGTTTTTCGCGGCCGTGCACCGTGGCGACGATGCCAGCTTCCTCGAGCTTGGCCGCAACCAGAATTTCGAACTTCTGAACGATCTCCTGGCGGTTCTGACTGCGTTTTTTGACGGATTCCTGCAGCACTCGGTGACGCGCCGGATAGAGTGCCCGAAAACCAAGATCCTCCAGCTCGTTTTTCATGCTGTAGATCCCGAGCCGATTGGCGATCGGCGCGTAGACTTCAAGCGTTTCACGAGCAATTCTGCGGCGCTTGTCGGCCCGCATGACGCCAAGCGTGCGCATGTTGTGAATGCGATCGGCGAGCTTGATCAGAATGACGCGGATATCATCGACCATCGCCAGCAGCATCTTCTGAAAGTTGGCGGCCTGCGCCTCTGCACGCGATTTGAATTTCAGGTGGGTGAGCTTGCTCAGCCCATCGACGATGACGGATACGTCCTCACCAAACTTGCTGGTGATCTCCTCGCAGGAAATGCTGGTATCTTCGACGACATCGTGCAGCAGCGCGGCCATCACGCTGCGATGATCCATGTTCATCTCGAACACGATTCGCGCGACCGCCAGCGGGTGGGAGATGTAGGGTTCGCCAGAGACTCGACTCTGGCCGTCATGAGCGGCTTCGGCAAGCTCGTAGGCTGCCAGCACATCGGCGATTTCACTATCGCCATAGCGCCGTTCCATCAGCTTGACGAGATCGGCTATCTCGAAGCGTACTTCACCCGCTTCGAGTTTCTCGTCGACCTGATCGAGCACGACGCTCAACGCTCAGCCCGATCGATGACTGAGCTTGGGACTATGTCGACTGATCACGTCAGAAGTCAGCAGAAATCCTGTTTTCATCACTGGCCGGAACGCCTTCCATCGGTAGCCTCGGCGGAGCGGGCTCGGTATCAAGTACTGCTTTGGTCACCAGCCCCAGCGCAATCTCGCGCAGTGCGACGACGGTGGGTTTGTCGTTTTCAATCGGAACCATCGCCTCGGATCCCAAAGAGATATTGCGCGCGCGCCTGGCGGCAACCAGAACCAGTTCGAATCGGTTTTCGACGTTTTCGAGGCAATCTTCTACGGTGACACGTGCCATGCGCTGCTCCGGCGGGAATCGGGGGGTTCAAAAATTCGGGCTGAACCTTTTATTGTAGTGACATCGCAACAGAAAACAACAGTTCGCCGCGGCGATTCAGCCAGATCCGACGAGATCGTGCAATAGTTTTCCGTTCGTCTGTAACTGGCGATCGAGTTTGACCCGCTGCGCGGTGATGATCGAGCACACTTCGTCGACGGCGCAGTCAAAATCCTCGTTGATCACAACGAAATCGCTCTGTCTGAAATGGCTCATGTCATCGACGGCGTCGCGCATTCTGCGCTCGATCACCGCGTCGGAGTCACTCGCCCGGTCGGTCAGTCGCTGGCGCAGTATGTCGAGCGTGGGGGGCAAAATAAATACCGAGCAGACCTCGGCGATTTCGCGTACCTGCGCGGCGCCCTGCCAATCGATTTCAAGCAACACATCGGTGCCTTCGGCGAGCATGTCGTCGACGACTTTGCGCGATGTGCCGTACTGATTGTCAAATACCCTGGCGTGTTCGAGAAACTGACCATCGGCGATCATGTCGTCAAACTGCGACGGCGTGACGAAATGATAGTCGACACCGTCCCGATCTGCCGGGCGCATCGGGCGCGTGGTGTGGGAAATCGAGACACTCAGGCGCGTCATGCGTTCAAGCACTGCGCGGACAATACTGGTTTTACCCGCACCGGAAGGCGCGGTGATCATGAAGAGTTGGGCTGTCATGGATTGGACCGTCTGGGTCGGACATTCTAGCCTAATTTAAGTCTGCCCTCAGGCGTTGACCACCATCCGCGAATCGTATTCGTCGACATCGGCAATAATCAGCAGATCGACCAGCCGATCACTAACGGGCAACCGGGTGACCTGCTCAAAATGCAGGAACATCGGGTTGGCGTCAGTATCGACAACGGCATACTCTCCTTCGGCGGTCAGGCGCAAGTCGATAGAACAAAACCGCAGGCCGAGCGTCGCGGCGACGCGCTTGCAGATTCGAATAGCTTCCGGTGGCAGGTCGATGACCTTGACGTGCTCGCTCTGCATTGAGGTGAAGTCCGGCTCGGTCTCGACGACACCGGCAAATACCGACTCGCCAACGACATAGGCGCGAATCTCCTCGCCGCGAATGTTCTCCTGATACTCGACCGGAGTCAGCGGCAGGTCAGCGACACGGCGTGCGATGTCATCGATCTGTCCAACGCTCCAGTGACAGCTGTTCCAACCTGAGGGACGATACAAAAGCTCTTCATTAGTCAGACTAAAAAACGCCTGCACGCGTCGAAAGTCATTGCTGACGATAGTCTCGGGAACCCGTATCCCCTGAGTGCGGATCATGCGTAACTGGTGAATGCGATAGCGAGAATTTATCAAAGCGTCCAGTGGATTGACCCAGTAGCACTCCAACCCGCGAAACAGACTGCCCAGTGCGGCTTCAGTTTCGCGAATCTCAACTTCGTCCTGCGCGCCACCCAGCGGCTTGCCATTGGGCAACACATCATCCCAGTTGCGGCAGTATATTGAGTTGACGGTGGATAAATCGACGGCTGCCTGACCATCGCGATAACGTACCGTGCCACTCATCGGCAGCGCGCCATCAAAGGTAATGGTCATGTCTCGGGGGTACAGGCGCGGGTCGAAGTAAGCTACGCGATTACCGCGAGCGACAACTTTGTTGTATATCGCTGCAGCGTGCTGATCTTCAGCTGTACCCAAAACCAGTATCATCGTAAACAGACCTTTTACCCAAGTTCTACAAGGGCGGTATCACGATCTGTACCACGTGGTAGCGAAGACAGGAACGGCTTTACGGACAAACGACAGCTTGTCGAATCCTGTCACAAACAAACATCTCAAACGCCCGAACTGACCGCTCATGCACAGCCACTGGCCAATCTGCGCCGAGCGTTCCAGCGCCCGGGGGCGACGACATCTCGCTGGGTACCGCACAAAAAAAACGCCGAACTGAAATCAGTTCGGCGCCATTTTGTTGCCGGGGTTTGCGGCGATTACCTTGCGCGGCGAGTCGCTGCTAACGACCCGCCAGGTCGACTGGTTATCGATCAGCGCGCGCGCTTGTTGGGTATGTGCAGTGCCCGACCGTGAGATCCCAGTGCCGCCTCGTGAATCGCCTCGGCTAGTGTGGGGTGAGCAAAAACGGTTCGAGCGATATCCTCACTGGTGCCCTCAAACTCGATGGCCATGACACCGTGGCCGATGAGTTCTGAACTGTGGGGCCCGAGAATATGCATGCCCAGCAATTTGTCTGAGTTCGCATCGGCGAGCAGTTTAACCATGCCGTCGGTGTCCTGCATCGCTCGCGCCCGGCCACTGGCAGAGAACGGAAAAACCCCGCTGCGATAATCGACACCCTCTTCTTTCAACTGCTCCTCGGTCTTGCCTACCCAGGAAATCTCAGGGTGGGTGTAGACCACTGATGGAATGGCCTCATAGTTCACGTGGCAGTAGGCGCCGCTGATGCGCTCGGCCACGGCGACGCCCTCTTCAGACCCCTTGTGCGCCAGCATCGGGCCACGGACCAGATCGCCGATCGCGTAGACCCCCGGCAGATTGGTTTCGCACGCGCCGTTAACGTGCACCAGGCCACGTTCGTCGATCAGCAGTCCCGCCTCTGGCAGCGTGAGTTGATCGATATTGGGCCGCCTGCCCACCGCAACGATCACGCGATCTACCACCAGCGTTTGTTCACCATTCTTGTCGGTGTATTCGATGTTGACCTTGCCGTTAGCGATGCTCGACGCGGTTACCCGCGCGCCCAGCTTGATATCCAGCCCCTGCTTGCCAAAGATCCGCTGCGAGGCTTTTGCCACCTGCTGATCCACCATCGGCAAAAAGGCATCCTGCGCCTCCAGTACCACGACTTCTGAACCGAGCCGACGCCACACGCTGCCAAGCTCAAGACCAATCACACCGGCGCCAATAACACAGAGTTTTTCCGGCGCACTCTCCCAGTCGAGCGCACCGGAAGAATCGACGACGACATCTTCAAACAGCGGTACCGCGCCAATTTCAATCGACTTCGAGCCCGTGGCCAGAATGATATTTTCGGCCGTGACTGTGGTTTGCGAACCATCGACGCCATCGACACGAATTTGTCGCTCAGCCAGCAGTGAGCCCGTGCCGCGGATCCAGCTCACGCCGTTGGCCTTGAACAGTTGTTCGATGCCGCCGGTCAGGTTTTGTACGATTTCGTCCTTGCAGGCAATCATTCGCGGGATGTCAGCGGAGACGCCGTTGACCTTGATTCCATGCCCTTCAAACGAGTGGTTGGCATCGGCGTAGAGCTGACTGCTCTCAAGCAGTGCCTTGGAGGGTATGCAGCCGACGTTCAGACAGGTGCCACCCAGCGCCGGTGCACCCTGTTTGTTGATCCATTTTTCGACACAGGCAGTTTTCATCCCCAGCTGTGCGCTTCTGATGGCCGCCACATAACCGGCCGGACCGCCACCTACTACCAGTACATCGAATTGTTCCGCCATGTTGATCCTCGAAGAGCAAGACGCCTGAACCTTGCGCGCGGGCAAGATCATGATCAGGCAAAAATTTTACGGGCAGGCGAGCACTAACTGCCGTGTTTACTGTTTCGACCAAGCCCGGAAACACACGCTGTTCAGGCACCGTCAGCCAGTGTTGAGAGGTCTGCCCGAGATGATCTTATCTGATTGTCAGTTGCGCATACGCGCAACTGAAAGTTGCCGCTACCGGCTGCGTCGCTGCGCTAGATGTCGAGCAGGATTTTCGCCGGCTCTTCGACCAGTTCCTTGATCGTCTTGAGGAACGTCACCGCACCCTGTCCATCGACGATGCGGTGATCGTAAGACAAGGCGATATACATCATGGGCCGAATCACCACCTGACCGTTCTCGGCAACCGGCCGATCCTGCATCGAATGCATGCCTAGTATGGCGCTTTGCGGCGGGTTCAAGATGGGTGTTGACATCAACGAGCCAAACACGCCGCCGTTGGTGATCGTGAAGGTGCCACCGGTCAGATCCTCAATGCCCAGTTTGCCTTCTTTCGCCTTGCCGGCATAGTCGCCAATCTGTTGTTCGATATCGGCCAGTGACATGTGTTCGGCGTCGCGCAGGACCGGCACCACCAGCCCGCGGCTGGAAGACACGGCAATACCAATGTCGCAGAAACCATGATAGACGATGTCATCACCATCGATCGAGGCGTTGATATCGGGGAACCGCTTCAGTGCTTCGGTAGCGGCCTTGACGAACACCGACATAAAGCCAAGGCGCACGCCGTGGGCTTTCTCGAACTGATCCTTGTAGGTGCTGCGCAGATCCTTGATCGGCTGCATGTTGACCTCGTTGAAGGTCGTGAGCATGGCAGTCGATTGCGATGCCTCCAGCAGTCGTTCGGCTATTCTGGCGCGCAGGCGCGTCATCGGCACACGGCGTTCGGTGCGATCACCGACGGGCATCGCGGCTGGCTCGTTGGCGGCTACCGCGCCCGGGGCTGCGGCAGGAGCAGGAGCCGGTGCCACTGCTGCTGGCGCGCCGCCGGCAGAAGCGCCACCGGATCCTTCAAGATAGGCCTCAACGTCAGATTTAAGGATGCGACCATCGCGGCCACTGCCCGCGATCTGACTCGCCTGCAAGCCGTGTTCGGCCATCAGGTTGCGCACCGATGGGCTGGTGGCACCGCCAGTTGCGGCGGATTCGCCGCCAGCCGATGGCACCGCGGCTGGTGCTGCAGCACCAGCGCCAGCGGTGACAGTCCCTAGCAGCGCACCGGCCACCACGGTGTCACCTGTGGCCGCGTTGATTTCAGCCAGCACGCCGGCACCAGGCGAAGGTACTTCCAGAACCACCTTGTCGGTCTCCAGCTCGACCAGCACTTCGTCGCGCGCAATCGCGTCACCCGGCGCCTTGCGCCAGTCCAGAACAGTGGCGTCAGCGACCGATTCAGGCAAAACCGGTGCGACGATCTGCAGGGATTCGGCGCTGTTGGCCGTGGCAGCGGGTGCTGATGCTGCCGGTGCCGCACCTGCCGACGCGGCTGCGCCCTCGGTAAGCGTTCCCAGTGTTTGTTGTGCGACCACAGTGGCTCCCTCCTCTGCAACGATTGTCGCCAGGACGCCATCGACGGGCGCTGGCACCTCAAGCACGACTTTGTCGGTTTCTACCTCGACCAGCACTTCATCCCGACGAACAGCGTCTCCGGGCTTTTTCTGCCAGGCCAGAATCGTGGCATCCGCGACGGACTCCGGCAGCGCAGGTACCTTGATTTCTATACTCATTTTGTCGCTGAATCCTGTGTTTTACCGACGGTTGTAATCTGTGTGAAGGTAGTGCAGGAAATCCCTGCACCTCAATCTACTTCTGACTGTTGGGCTGCAATGCCAGTGCCTCAAGCACCAATTTCGTCTGCTCCTGAATATGCAGCGAGGCATAACCGACGGCAGGTGACGCTGAAGGCGGACGCCCGCAGAACTCAAGTTCCTGATTGTCATTCAGCACGCGCTCGATACGATGCCTGGTGGCGCGCCAGGCGCCCTGATTGCGCGGCTCTTCCTGACACCAGACAATCTGCCTCGCGTTGGGGTAAGTCGCCAGCGCATCGTGCATTTCGGTGTACGGGAACGGATAGAGCTGCTCCACCCGGATGATCGCGATGTTCTGACTCTCCATCTCGCGACGCTTCTCCAGCAGATCGTAATAGACCTTGCCAGAGCAAAAGACCAGCCGCTCGACTGCCGCCGGATCGATCGCATCAATTTCGCCAAGCACGGGCTCAAAGCGCCCTTCGGCCAGATCTTCCAGCGACGAGACGGCCAGCCGGTGACGCAACAGGCTTTTCGGCGTCATGACGATCAGTGGACGCCGCAGCGGGCGAATGACCTGTCGCCTGATCATGTGATAGCACTGCGCTGGCGTGCTCGGCACCACAACCTGCATGTTGTCCTCAGCGCATAGTTGCAGGAAGCGTTCAAGCCTTGCAGATGAGTGCTCCGGTCCCTGGCCCTCGTAGCCGTGCGGCAGAAACAACGCCATGCCACACAGTCGTCCCCACTTGGTCTCGCCAGAGCTGATGAATTGATCGATAACGACCTGCGCACCATTGGCAAAATCGCCAAACTGGGCTTCCCAGATGACCAGTGACTCCGGATCGGCCGTCGCGTAGCCATATTCAAAGGCCAGTACCGCCTCTTCCGACAGAACAGAATCGATCACCAGAAAATTGGGTTGATCGGGAAAGACGTTGCGCAACGGCACATAGGCCGAGGCATCGTTCTGGTTGTGCAGTACCGCGTGGCGATGAAAGAAAGTGCCGCGGCCGCAATCCTGCCCGGATATCCGCACCGGATGGCCATCGTGCAGCACCGTCGCATAGGCGAGGTTTTCAGCATAGCCCCAGTCCAGTGGCAGCGCACCGGCTGTCATCTTGCGCCGGTCCTCGACAATTTTCTTGACCCGCGAGTGCAGTACCAGGCCGTCGGGCAGGGTCGTCAGCGAGGTTGCGAGCTTCTGTAGCGTCTCGATCGGCAGCCGGGTGTCGTGCTCGGTCCGCCAGTCCGCACGCAGATAATCGGCCCAGTGTGCGGTGTGAGTCTCGACGTAGTCCGGGTCTTCCTCTACATCGGGCGCAACAGTGACACCGGCATCGAGATCGGCGCGGTAGCCGTCGATCAATTGTTGCGGGTAATCGGCGTCTATGTGATTGTCGGCGATCAGTCGATCCGCATAGATCTGTCGAGTGGTCGGCAGCGACTTGATGGTCTTGTACATCATCGGCTGAGTGGCCGAAGGCTCATCGGCCTCGTTGTGGCCATGCCGGCGATAACAGACCAGATCGATGACGACATCCTTGTGGAACTGATTGCGGAAATCCAGTGCCAGCTCGCTGACGAACATGACGGCCTCAGGATCGTCACCGTTGACGTGAAAAATCGGGGCACTGATCATCTTCGCCACATCCGAAGCATAAAGCGTCGAGCGAGCGTCTTTGGTGTTGCTGGTGGTGAAGCCGATCTGATTGTTAACGATCAGATGGACGGTGCCCTTGGTGGAGAAGCCGCGCGAGTCGGCCATGTTGAAGGTCTCCATCACCACGCCCTGGCCCGCGAACGCGGCGTCCCCGTGAATATTGACCGGAATGACCGTATCACCCTTGCCATCGCCATAGCGATCCTGCCGCGAACGCACCGAGCCTTCGACCACTGGCGAGACAATCTCAAGGTGAGAGGGATTAAAGGCCAACGCCAGATGGATGTAGCCATCGGCGGTTTTCATATCAGATGAAAAGCCCTGGTGGTATTTGACGTCCCCCGATGACAGGTGATCCTGTGTCTTGCCCTCGAATTCGGAAAACAACTCTGCCGGGTTCTTACCCAGAATGTTGACCAGCACATTCAGTCGCCCGCGGTGCGCCATGCCGACCACCACCTCACGGCAGGAAGTCTGTGCGATCCGTTGCAACAGCGAGCTCATGATGACGATCAGGCTCTCACCGCCTTCCAGCGAGAATCGCTTTTGCCCGACGTAGCGTGAGTGCAGATAGCGCTCAAGCCCTTCGGCCGCGGTCAATCGCTGCAAGAGCCATTTGCGCGACTCGACGCTCAACGTCGGACGTGAGGCATAGCTTTCAATTCGCTGCTGCAACCACTGCTTTTGGCCGGTGTGATCGATGTACATGTACTCGTAACCGATCGTGCTGCAGTAACACTTTTCCAGATGCGCCAGAATGTCGCGCAGCGGCGCAGTGCCTATGCCATGCAGGGCGGCGGTCTGAAACGGTGTATCCAGATCGGCCTCGGACAGACCGCACTCGTGAAGTGCCACCTCGCGCACTTTGAGCTTTTCCATCCGACCGAGCGGGTCGATATCGGCCATCTGGTGACCACGTGCCCGATAGGCATCGATCAGCTTGGTGACCTGAATCTGCTTGCGTTCGTGCTCGATGGAGACGTCTGGCACCGCCGCCTGGCGACGACGACCGGAATTGCGGGTAATGCCATAAAAATGACGCCTGATTTCCGAGTGCGGAATATCTCGCGCCTGACCATTGACGATCGGCAGTTGCTCAAAGTAGCTGCGCCACTTGGGCGAAACGGAATTCGGATCCCGAAGGAAATCCTCATATTGTTGTTCGAGGTAGACAATGTTGCCGCCATCGAGCATCGACGTGCTCTGCAAGGCTTTCATGTCGGCCATAGGTTTTTCCGCGTTAGCCATTTATTTGTCGTGATTCGCCAAAGGCCAAAGTTGTGCTGGTTCACAAAAGCATAGAACACACCAACTGCTCAAAGTTCGCAGATCCGGCCAAAGCCGTCGCTTGTCGCCGCGGGCGCACGGCCGGTGTGTTCGATTCTGGCCGGGAGGGGTTGTGGCGCTTGAGTTCAGTCGGCGGGTTTGGCTTGCTCGTAGCGCTGACGCTGTTCAGCGCTCGCCTCGGTTTGATATTTCTGTTTCCACTCGGCGTAGGACATCCCGTAAACTATCTCGCGCGCCTGGTCCAGATCCATATCTTGGTCACGCTCTTCGGCCGCTGCCTTGTACCACTTCGACATGCAATTGCGGCAAAAGCCGGCGAGGTTCATGAGGTCGATGTTCTGGACGTCGGTTCGTGAGCGCAAGTGCTCAACCAGGCGCCGAAAGGCTGCAGCTTCCAACTCAGTCTGGAGATCCGGTTTCGTTGACATGTCTGCCGATCGTAAAATACTTTAGAAAACACAATAGTATAGACTAAATTGACCCACGACCGAGTTGCCATTCTGTAGCCGTGCCTACTGACGCGCTAGTGTTTCTATTGATCGCCGCGGCGTTGTGGACCTGGTGGTCTGCCGCCCGCAGTCGAGAGACGGCGATCAGACTTGCGCGCAGCGCCTGTCGGCGCTGTCAGGTGCAATTGCTGGACGAGACCGTCTCGTTGCAGAAGCTGCGACTCAAACGGGACAGTAGCGGTCGAATGGGTATAGAGCGCTGGTACCAGTTTGAATTCAGCACCAACGGCGCCGACCGACGTGCCGGCATCGTCGGGGTGCGCGGTGCCACCCTGACGGACATGCATCTGGATCTGGACATCGAAGAAGTCCGGCACTGAATCCGACTGCTCAACCAACCCGATAGCCAACACTAACAAGCCCAGTACCCATGAGGACTTTCCAATGAGCCTTTGCCCCTGTGATTCCGGCGAGCAGTTTTCTGACTGTTGCGCGCCCTATCTCAAAGGACATCAGTCTCCACCGACGGCGCTGGCACTGATCCGCGCCCGCTACACCGCGCACACGTTTGCCAATATCGACTATATCCAGGCGACCCACCACCCGGACTACCGCGACGAGATCGATGTTGCTGGCACACGCGACTGGGCCGAAAACTCCGAATGGCTGGGGCTGGAGATCAAATCTACCGAGCGCGGCGGCGAAAATGACAGTAGCGGAACCGTCGAATTCATCGCGCGGTTCAATGACGCCAGGGGCCGAACCGTCAATCACCACGAATTGAGCCTGTTCGAAAAGCAGGACGGAGAGTGGTACTTCGTCGATGCCCAAACGCCCAAGGTCGAGCAGGTTCGTCGCGACAGCCCAAAAACCGGGCGCAATGACCCTTGCCCCTGCGGCAGTGGCAAGAAGTACAAAAAATGCTGCGCGCTGGCCGCTTAAACAGCTGCCAGAAATTCGAGCACGGCGGAATTGAAACGATCGTTGCTGTCGCCCGCCACCATATGGGCCGCATCTTTTACATCGACATAGCGGGCATGCGGCACCAGGCTTAGGAATTCCTTTGCTGCGTCATCGCTGACGATCTCACTCATCTTGCCGTGCACCAGCAGGGTTGGCAGCACCAGACGGCGCGCGGCAGCCTTCATCCGCTCGGCAGACTCCAGATCCAGTTCACTGATGTGATCGAGCAACGCCGGATCCCAGTGCCAATAGTAGCGCCCATCGCGCAATCTGAGGTTCTTTCTCAAGCCGTCCTGAGCGTGACCACCCTGCCGCTGTGGCTGATACTCGGCCACCGCGGTGTTGGCGGCCTCGATCGACTCGAAGCCGTCTGCATGCGCCCGCATAAAGGAGATAATCCGCTCAACGCCGCTTCGGTCGACACTCGGCGTGATATCGACGAGGATCAGTGCACTAAAAAGCTCAACGCTGGATTCTCCCTGTGCCAACAACCCGGTGATGCCACCCAGTGACGCACCGACCAACGCTGGTCGGCACCCAAGCTCGGCGACGACACTGTGCAGATCGCCAATTAGAGAATTTATCGAATAATCACCATCGGGTGCCCAGGCACTGTCTCCATGGCCGCGAGCATCCAGTGAAATCGCGTGACGTCCGGAAGCCGCGAGCACCTCACCGGCACGCCTCCAGGCGTGGCGCGTCTGCCCTGCACCGTGCAGCAAGAGCACAGGTGGATCCTGCTCATCGCCAAAACTGCTGGCAGCAATGCGCACCGGGCCACGAGAAAAAAAGAGTTCACGCAAACTCAACGCAGGCCCGTCTCAGGTGTTGCGTACAGAACAACAGCATGAATTCAGATCCCCTGCTGAACCACAGTGATACCGCTGGAGGGAGATCCCGTTATGTCCGAGTTGCGCACCGGGAAGTGTTGATTCTTTCGATCGTTAAAATAATGCTGCAACGTATCAGTCACGATCGGAAAGGCCAACTTGTCCCACGGCACATCGGCTTCATCACACAGTTGCACCTCTAGTGTCTCATCACCGGCCGCACAGTGCCCGTTCGCCAGGGTCGCGCGAAACATCACGTACACCTGGTTAATCCGCGCAAGACTGTAGAGACCGTAGAGTTGCATGTCTTCACAAACGGCGTGCGCCTCTTCGAGGCACTCCCGTGCCGCACCTTCTGCCAGTGTCTCACCGTTTTCGAGGAAACCGGCCGGCAGTGTCCAATAATTCCTGCGAGGCTCAATACCACGCCGGCATAGCAACACGCGGCCCTGCCATTCAAGCAGGCATCCAACGACGTTGCGCGGGTTTTCGTAGTGAATGAAGTGGCAACTGACACAAACGGCCCTGGGGCGATTGTCCCCGTCTGGAATCCGACCCGTCGTTTCGCTGCCGCAGCTGATACAAAACGGCATAGCTCCCCCTATTCAGCGCGAGTGCGATGACTCGTCGCTATGCAGGGCACAAGCTGAACCCTTGAGATGTGACAATTTACCAGACAACCTGACTTGCTAATAGCGCGACGCTCTGAAGCGAACGCCACGCGGGATTCTGATTCGGGCTACATGCCGCCATCGTCCTCTTCAACTTTGCTTACCTCGGCGGCCTGCCAACCCTTTTCGCTCTTTGTCTGGATGTATTCAACCTGCTGCCCCTCTGACAGCGTTTTGTATCCTTCACCTTGAATGGAGCGATAGTGGACGAAAACGTCTTCGCCCTCGGCGTTTACTATAAACCCATACCCCTTGGCATTATCAAACCACTTCACTGTACCCAGTGACTTATCCATTGTGTCAACCCTCAATAACGCCGCTATAAGTGTGTTGGTGGTAAAAATTTGCGGCTTGGCGCAAGTGTACAAACCTGCCGCCAGAAGGTACAGCCCTTTGCGAGCTCTAGATGCGGGAAATCCGGAAAAGACTATACCCTGAAACCAAGTTGGCCATCACCTAAAGAGGGTATCGACAGTCACCCGACAAGCGGCTGATTCAAGCACGACTGCGAAGGAGCCGCTGGAAAAACGGCTTTAATATGAATCACTAAACCTTCAGAAGATAGATTGCCTCGAATCGCTTTTTCGAATATCGACTGCTCGTTCCATGCTGTAGCGTGCGAAAATTCCGGGAAAAAAACAGACTCAAAGACGTAAAACAAAAAATTAGATGATGTCGCATCCGGTAATGTCGACAACGTTTCTCAAACGCTGCCCGCACTGACAGCCTTGCTCGCAATCTCATACACATCTGCCGACAAACCGTCTTTGGCCAACACCCGCTGTAGAGCGTCGCACATCAATCCCTGGCGATGAGAGTCAAAGCGTCGCCAGCGTGTCAGCGGCACACAGAATCGAGCTGCCACCTGCGGATTGATCGAATCCATCTCCAGTATGCGAGCGCTTAGGAATTTATAACCTCTACCGTCAAGACAATGAAACGCTCGCGGATTGCCCGCCGCAAAGGACCCGATCAGTGAACGTGCCCGATTGGGATTAGATAAATCGAAGTCCGGGTGTTCGAGCAAGCGCTCCACGCGATCCAGTACGCTGGCATCGCGCGCTCTGGCCTGAATTGAAAACCATTTATCAACGACCAGGCGTTCGGTTTTCCAGTTTTGATAAAACTCTTCAACCACATCATCGGCCATTGAGGCATTCGAATCGAGCAGGGTCGTCACCGCCGCTACCCGATCAGTCATGTTATTGGCCGACTGAAATTGCTGTTGAGCTACTTCACACCAGCTCGTGTCAATACCCGCAAGATATCTCAAAGCGGCATTTCTAAGCCGCCTGCGGCCAATCGCTCTACCATCAATGGAAAAAACCTCACTTGCACTGCGGGTGGCGTATGCAATCTCCAGTTGCTCGCGTAATCGTTGTGCAAGCGCATGCATCAGCCAGTCACTGGCGGCGCCAATTGCATCGATATCGATATGCTTGTGATTAGCAGCAACGGTTTCCATATCGGGCAGCTTCAGTGACAGTGCACGCAGCGAGTCGTCGAGGCGCTCGTCAGTCATAAGACTTTCAAGCCCGATTGCGAGCGATTCATCGAGTTCAACAGATTCAGCTTGCGGCAACACTTCCATGGCCCGCTCGATCTGAGCACAGACAAGCCGCTGCCCCGCCTCCCAGCGCGCAAACGGATCAGTTTCATATCGCATCAAAAACGCATAGTCACTATTGCTGCGGACATAGTCCAATTCCACCGGGGCTGTGAAATTGCGCAGCACGGACAAAATGGGGGCGGCATCGATATCGCTGAATGTATACGACGCTTGCGACTCCGTCAGTCGCAGTGTCACGTCCGCTTGCGACGGTGCATCGACGGGTTGCTCGGGAGCGCGCAAAGACAATTGAGTACCGTCCTCGGCAAACATCGCGATTTGAATTGGAATGTCGAAAGGCAGCTTTTTATTCTGGCCAGGTGTGGCACCACAACTTTGCGTCAGCGTGACGGTAAACGACCTCTCGTCTGCGTCATAAGTGCTGTCCACTTTTAGTACCGGAGTGCCGGACTGCGAGTACCAGCGTCGAAATTGCGTCAGGTCAACGCCGGAGGCATCTTCCATCGCCACCACGAAATCATCGCAGGTCACAGCCTGTCCGTCGTGGCGATCGAAATAGAGCGCCACTCCTGCATCGTACTGCTCATCACCAATCAGTGAGCGCAGCATCCGTATGACTTCAGCACCTTTTTCATACACTGTCACCGTGTAGAAGTTATTGATCTCGATGTAGCTGTCGGGACGTACCGGATGGGCCATGGGTCCGGCATCCTCGACGAACTGATGTTCTCGCAGCAGCCGCACATCTTCAATTCGCTTGACTGCCGCTGAGTGCAGGCTGGCGGTAAACTCCTGATCGCGGAAGACGGTCAAGCCCTCTTTAAGGCTTAATTGAAACCAGTCTCTACAAGTGATCCGATTGCCCGTCCAGTTGTGAAAGTACTCATGGGCAACAACAGACTCCACCCCCATAAAATCATCATCCGTAGCACTCGCCTGATCCGCCAGCACAAACTTGGAATTGAAAATATTCAACCCCTTGTTTTCCATTGCGCCCATGTTGAAATCATCGACAGCGACGATCATGTAGACATCGAGGTCATACTCCCGGTCGTACTCTTGTTCATCCCACCGCATGGCCTTTTTCAAGGAAGCCATGGCGTGATCACATTTGTCTATGTTGTGCGCCTGAACGTATACATATAAATCTACCAATCGACCCGACGCGGTGGTGAAGCTGTCTTTGAGATTCACCAGATCACCGGCCACCAACGCGAACAGGTAACTTGGCTTGGGGTGGGGATCCTCCCAGCGCACCCAGTGACGACCATCATCCGAGGTGCCGCTATTGGTCAGATTTCCATTCGACAGCAACACCGGAAATCGATCCAGGTCGGCCACAATTTTTACGCTATATCGCGCCATCACATCTGGCCGATCCAGAAAGTAGGTAATGCGTCTGAAACCCTGCGGCTCACACTGTGTGCAAAAATTACCTGACGACTGATAAAGACCTTCCAATTCCGTATTGGTGGCAGGATCAATTTCAGTGACGAGCTCCAGCACAAAGCTGTCAGGCACTTTGAGCACCGTCAGTCCCGCCTGATCGATCAGATAGTCCTGCCCCTCAATCAGCGCTGAGCCATCCAGTGCGATCTCAATCAGTGTCAGCTGATGGCCATCGAGATGAAGATGTGGCGCATCGGTCGCAGCCTTATCGTTGCGTCGCATGGCCAGCATGGATCGAACGCGAGTGTTGCGATCGTCGAGATCAAATCGCAAATCGACCGTATCGATCAGAAATTCAGGTGGCTTGTAGTCAGCCCGGTAGATCGTCTCCGGCGATTGACTGTCCTGCATTTACACACTCCTGAGGCATATCCGTGGACTTACTCTGCCTGTCGCCCGGATCCTGCTCTCGCGGTAACCGGTCTACGGACGGCCCCGTAAGTTTAATCGGTTTTGCGAAAACCAACAGGGCCGGCCAATGATCTAAATCAGCCGTAGACTGTGACGCCGACGCTCTTTTCGCAACACTGGCGAGTTCAGATTACTACTGTCAGGCCGATACCATGCCCTGCCGAAAGTCGCACCGGCAGTAAGTAAACCGACGGAAAGTCTTCGCCGAGTGGAGCCAAAAGTGGATGAAAATTTTCAGTGCACAGTTTCTAAGACCCGCCGCACTGTTCTGCCTGTTCATGGGCGTTCTGGCGATCAGCACACATCAGCGAATCTACTCGAGAAGCTGGCACGAACCGCTTCAGGTGTCGGTTTATCCGATCAACGGCGATGGAACGCTTAAGACCCACAATTACATTGCTCGCTTGCAGCAGACCCAGTTCAGCCAGATCAACAAGTGGTTTGAGCGCGAGGCAAAACGTTACCACCTCCCGGTTCAGTCGCCGATCAACATTACACTTGGCGAGCCAGTCAAAGCTAAACCACCCGAGTTCCCACCGGACGCAGGCATTGTGCAAACAGTGCTGTGGGGACTGCAGCTGCGGTTGTGGGTCTACCGAAACACGCCGGACGATGAGTCCAATCTGCGTCGGGTAAGGATTTTCGTGGTCTACCAACAAGGCGAGGATGATGTACCACTGGCTCACTCTATCGGGCTGCAAAAAGGCCTGATCGGTGTGGTCAACGCGTTTTCACTCGACCGCCAGAGCGAGCAGAACAACATTATCATCGCGCACGAACTGCTGCACACTGTCGGCGCGACCGACAAGTACGATACTATGGGGAACCCTCTGTATCCGATCGGCTATGCGAATCCACAGCGCCATCCGTTACACCCGCAGCGCCACGCAGAGGTCATGGCCGCCCGGGTGCCTCTTAGCAGCTACACCTCGCGCATGGCCAGCAGCTTGCGCAGCACCATGATCAACCCGGTCACCGCCCGGGAGATTGCATGGCTGGAAGAACCGGACTAAACAATGGGCACACTGGTTGACCTGGCATCTCAATACAAGAATCAGCTGGTCTGGGTCGGCTGGCTCTCGATCGTGATGCTGATTGTCAGCGCCGCGCTCATTCCGGTACTGGTCAGCCGCATACCCGAAAACTACTTCGCTACTCGGCCCCGGCAGACCGGGCGCGAGTACTCGTGGCGTTCACTGGCTGTCAGTTGTGCGCGCAATCTGTTCGCTCTGCTGCTGCTGCTGGCGGGACTTCTGATGCTGGTACTGCCCGGCCAGGGGCTCATCACCATTCTGATCGCGCTGTTCGTGGCCGACCTGCCAGGCAAACAGAAGCTGGAGCGCAGGCTGATGAGCCACCCGAAACTGCTGTCATCCATCAATTGGCTCAGGGCCCAGCGCGGTGTCGTGCCGCTATCGCCACCGAATCATCAAGCGCACTGACAAGCGTCGGGCGAAGCGATGACTTTCATGACCAAAGACCGGCAAAACAGGCAATCGGGACCAGAGACAGACGACAATGGCGTGGCCCGGTTATGGTTGGCAGGGCATCTATAGATGATCGCACTGGAGTTTGCGTGGTTGCTCGATCCAATCCGACAAAAGACGGATCGGAGCGCGCTATACTCGGGATGCATCACAAAAAGAGATTTCGGTTCCCGTCCGAAGGGCTCGATGAGGCACGTTTCATTGCGCGAAAGTCATGGACAGGCAAAATTGACGCAGAATGATACACTCTCGTTACAAGTTACTAACATCCCGTCAGGGACCGTGGAGTCAATATGACACTCAGGGCCAGACCCCTCACACTGCTTACCGCTGGTACGGTCCTCGGCATAACGCTGTCACTCGGACACAGTGTTGTCGCTCGCGACAACTCATCTGACGTTCTGCCACTTGAGCAACTGCGAGCATTCTCGGATGTCTTCGCACGCATCAAGCGAAACTACGTAGAAGAGGTTTCCGACGATGTGCTGCTGGAACACGCCATTCGCGGCATGCTCAGCGGGCTCGATCCACACTCGGCCTATCTCAACACCGAGCAGTTCAACGAGCTGCGAATCGGTACCTCCGGTGAATTTGGCGGCCTTGGGATTGAGGTCGGCATGGAGGACGGTTTCGTCAAGGTCGTTTCTCCGATCGATGACACCCCCGCGCAGCGCGCCGGCATGTTGTCGGGCGATCTGATCATCCGGCTCGACGACAAACCGGTGAAAGGCATGACGCTTAACGATGCCGTCAAACTGATGCGTGGCAAACCGGGCAGCACCATTACACTGACAGTCGTACGCGAGGGCGAAGACAAACCGCTCAAGGTCGATATCGTGCGCTCGGTCATTCAGGTAACCAGCGTGCGGAACCGAATTCTCGAAGACAGCTATGGCTACGTACGAGTCTCGCACTTCCAGACCAAAACACCCAAAGACACCATCAAGGCGATCGAGTCCATGCAGGAAGAGCTCGACGGCAATCTGGAAGGCCTGGTGCTCGATTTGCGCAATAACCCGGGTGGCGTGCTGTCTGCAGCGGTCGGAATTTCAGATGCCTTTCTCGATAAAGGGCTGATTGTCTACACCGACGGACGCGAGACCGATTCGCGCCTGCGCTATTCGGCCACGCGAGGCGACATCCTCGACGGCGCCCCGCTGGTGGTGCTGGTCAACGGCGGTTCGGCCTCAGCATCCGAGATTGTGGCCGGTGCGATGCAGGATCACGGTCGTGGTGTGGTGATGGGCAACAAGACCTTCGGCAAGGGATCCGTACAAACGATTCAGAACCTGCCGGACGGTGGCGCCGTCAAACTGACCACCGCACGCTACTACACACCCTCTGGACGCTCGATTCAGGCCGAGGGCATTCAGCCAGATATCGTCACCGGCAATCTGCGGGTCGCTAAGCGGGAAGAGTCAACGATCGATCCGATCACTGAGTCGAGCCTGTCAGGTCACCTCGAAAACACCGACGCGAAAGACGGTGCGGTGAAAACCGCAGATGAGGCGCCAAAGCCCAACCTGGCCGAAGAAGACTATCAGCTCAACGAAGCCCTGAACTTGCTCAAGGGCCTGACCATACTTAGCAAGAAGAGCTAGCTCGACACGGGTGGCGCCAGCAAGGCGCCACCCGATGCTACAGTTTGTCCCTCATACCGTAGTACAGCATCGCAAGCTTCAGTAGCGGTGAGCGCATAGCCATCCCTCCCGGAAAGCGTTTGACTGGCACCCTCGCCATCACATCGAATCGTTCGGCGGTTCCGCCGATAACCTCCGACAGCAACTGACCTGCCAGCGTCGCCAGGCCCACACCGTGGCCCGAATACCCCGACGCATTGAACACATTAGGCTGACAACGCGCCAAATACGGCATGCGATTCATGGTGATGGCCAGCGTTCCCCCCCAGCCATAATCCACCGTCACCTGATCCAGCTGTGGGTAGATCTCAAGCATCGCCTTGCGGACGAATGACTTAATATCCGCGGGAAATCGATAACCATAACTCTCGCGCCCACCAAACAGCAGCCGTCGACAAGCGGAGAGCCGAAAGTAATTCACGACAAACTTCGAATCTGCAACGGCGACGTTGTCGCGAATCAACTCGCGGGCGAGCGCCTGACTCAGCGGCTCAGTGGCGATAATGAAATTGTTGATTGGCATGACACGGGATGCCACCTGACGATTCAGCGCGCCCAGATAACCGTTGCAAGCCATCGCAACAAACCTCGCCTTGACTACACCCTGGCGGGTTTCAATGCTCGCAGGCTCACCCGGCACCAGGCGCAAAACTTCACTGTTGTCGTAGAACCTTACACCGGCAGTGTCGGCTGCGCGCGCAAGACCAAGCGCATAGTTCAGCGGATGCAAATGCGCCGCGCCCAGATCGAGCGTCGCGGCGTAGTAAGCGCGGGTGCCCAGCATCTCGCGCAACTCGGGCTGATCGATCCAGCGGATGTCTGGGTAGTCGTACTCAGACTGCAGCTTTTGCGCATACCGTTTTGAGTCTTCCCGATAGCGCGGACGATGGTCTGTATAGAGAATGCCGGGTGTCAGATCGCATTCGATCGAGTGATCACGGATCAAATCCTTAACCAGTAGTTTCGCCGCTTGCGATAGCTGCCAGAGTCGATGTGCGTCAGGCACCCCTACCAGGGATTCAAGTTCTTCCTGATCGACGCGCTGCCCGGAGCCAAGTTGGCCGCCGTTGCGACCCGATGCGCCCCAGCCGGCCCGATGCGCATCCAGCACCACCACATCGTAGCCACGCTGCGCCAGATGCAGCGCTGCAGACAGCCCGGTGAATCCGGCACCAATGACGCAGACGTCGCAGTCGATCGCCTCCTGCAATGGATGCGACGGCGCTCGCTCGACCGCAGTGGCTGCGTACCAGGAGTCGGGATAGGTGCCAGGCTCGTCATTGCTGTAAAGAAGATTGGAAGTCAGAGGGAAAAGCTCCGGCGGGCAAGGAAAAATGGCGCAGTTAAATTCTCCAGTCCTGCGGCACGACTGTGATAGCGTATTGAAAAACGGGCAGCGCGACGATGGCTGAAAAGAAATTTCTAGACAAAATGTATTCGCTATCGGATGACGTGTCTTCCGATCAAATTGCAGAAATCTACGATGAGTGGGCCGCCAGCTATGACAGCGAGATAGTCGATGAGCTCGGATATGCCATGCCAAACAGAGTGGCGGCCATGCTGCCAACCCTGCTTGAAACACCGGACGCACGAATTCTGGATATCGGTTGCGGCACCGGTGTATCGGGGCAAAAGATAGCCGAGCGCGGCTATCGCCATATCGACGGCTGCGACATCAGCGCACAGATGCTCGGCAAGGCAAAAGCGCTAAACCTGTACGAGCGTCTGTTTCACGCCGATCTGGGAGCGCCACCGATCGATGTGGCCGACGCTTCCTATGACGCCGTCACCGTAGTCGGTGCCTTTGCCTATGGTCACCTGAAAGCCAATGCGCTGGACGAAATCCTGCGCGTCGTCGTCGACGGCGGGTTGATCATCCTGACCACCAACGATCACTACTATGCGGAAGGATCGCTGGATGCCTACATCATGCAACTCGACCAACAGGATCAGATCGTGTTGCTGGCAAAAGAACACGGCGACCACATGCCTGGCAAGGACGTCGGCGGCTGGGTCTACGCATTGGGTAAGAATTGAACCGTGATCCCGCCGCACAGTACACACCACAGAACTGACCGCTCATAGCATTCAACAGTAGTTTTTACCTGGCACTCGGAGGAAACCCTATCGTGACAAAGCGTTCGCTGAAACAGAGAATTGGCGTCGACATCGGCCGCAAGGTGTCCGTTGAAGAGGGCATCGAATGGGCCGCCGCGAACGACGTGGTGTTCATTGATGCGCAAACTGATATCGCGCCCAACGCGCTCGAAAGTTTCGACGATGTGCGCTGCAAGGGTGTTCGTCAGGCGCTGGACAACACCGGCGTGCAGTTGGGACTGCACACCCTGTCCGGCGTCAATGTCGCCGAGTTTTCACCGTTTTGCCGCGACGCGGTAGACAGCTACCTGAAAGCATATATCGACTTGAGCCTGGCACTGGGCGCCGGCTGGATTGTCGTCCACGGTGGTTACCACTTCACTGCCTGTCGGCAGCTGCGGATGCAAACCGCGATCGACCGCCTGCAGCGCATTGCCGACTACGCCGAAAAAAAAGGCGCACTGTTATTGTTGGAAAATCTCAACTGGGAGCCCGTACTCGCCGAAGTCAACTACATGCCGGTGACGCCTGCCGAGTGCATGCATTTTTTCTCATCGATTCAAAGCCCTGCCCTGCGCTGGACGTTCACCGCCAATCACGCCCATTTTCTACCCGGCGTCGGGATCGACAAGTTTATCGATGCGATGGATTTCAGCCTCTGCCATGAAGTACGCGTAGCGGACAATAACGGCAGCTACGAAATTCACCAGCAACCCGGCGATGGCACCATGGATTTTGGCGCCATGTTCAAAAAGATAGAGGGGCTGGGATACACCGGTCACTACACCAACGGCTTTGGCACCCTGGAAGACATGCTGGTCGGCCGTGACTACATGCTCCAACGCGCCATTGAGGCCGGCATCGACACCGACTGACAACCGATACCGACGCTGGCAAGCGACGACGCTTTGCGTGTATTATCAGCCACGTTGTATACAAAATACCCGCCGATACCGGAGGATCAGCCCACTTTGCGTAACGTAAACGTTCACGCCACGCCTGTCACACCCGTGGGTGCTGTCAGTCGCGCTTTGATAGAGACAATCCGCAATGGGCAATAGCCAACGCAAGCCTCGTATCGGTGTCATACCGGGTGATCCCAGTGGGATCGGGCCTGAACTTATCGCCAAGCTACTGGCAGATCCCGCTGTCACAGAAAAGGCCGACATACTGCTGATTGGCGACGAACACGTGATTCGTCAGGGGCAGCAACAGGCTGGCGCCACATTTCAGTTCAGCGCAACTGACCTCTCTTCAGGCGTCCCGTCGCAAGCGGGGATAGCCTGGCTACCCTGCGACAGTATCTCTGCGGGCGACGTGAAAACCGCCACTGAGACGCAGGCGTCCGGTAAGTCTGTCCTGCAGACACTGGATATCGCTCTGGATCTGGCACAGCGACAGGTGATCGATGCCATTGTGTTCGCGCCATTCAACAAGGCGGCCATGCACATGGCCGGTCTCGGCCACGACGACGAACTGCACTACATGGCCGAGAAGCTCGGGGTGCAGAACTACATCTCCGAGCTGAACACCCTGGATGGTATCTGGACCAGCCGGGTCACCAGCCACATACCGTTGAAAAAGGTGGCTGAGACTATCGATCAACCGCGAATCATCGAGGCGGTCCAATTGATCGACAACACGCTCAAGCGCTCCGGCGTCACACGCCCGCGCATTTCCGTTGCCGCATTAAATCCCCACGCCGGTGATGGCGGCAACTTCGGCAGCGAGGAAATCGACATCATCCGCCCGGCCGTCGAGCAGAGCTGCGAAATGCAGATCAACTGCGATGGGCCCTGGCCCTCAGACACGGTTTTTCTCAAGGCGCGCGACAAACAAATCGACGCCGTGGTCACGATGTATCACGACCAGGGACAGATCGCGCTAAAACTGATGGGCTTTGATCGAGGTGTCACCGTGCAGGGCGGGCTGCCATTTCCGGTCGCGACCCCTGCACATGGCACAGCGTTCAACATCGCCGGCCAGGGTGTCGCGGACGTCGGGGCGACCCGCGCGGCGTTCGATATTGCGTGCGACATGGTTGAGAACTGGCAATGACAGAAAATACATCCAACGGCCTGGCGACTGGTTTTGAGCCCGCCAGCCCCATTCTCGATCACTACACGGTGCTGGATCTCACCCGTGTGCGCTCGGGGCCGACCTGCGTCCGCCAACTGGCCGACTGGGGCGCCAATGTCATCAAAATCGAGCAAACAGCCAAAGAGCAAAACGCCAGTGGCGGTGCGATGGGTGGATCAAGAGATTCGTCTGACTTTCAGAATCTGCATCGCAACAAGCGCTCGATGACCCTAAACCTCAAATCTGAACAGGGCATCGAAGTCTTCAAAAAGCTCGTCAGCCAGGCTGACGTGATCGTGGAAAACTATCGTCCCGGGGTCAAACACCGGCTTGGCATCGACTACGAGAGCGTCAAGGCAGTCAATCCCCGCATCGTCTACGCCTCAATCTCGGGGTTCGGTCAGGACGGCCCATTCGCCGATCGGCCCGGCTTTGATCAAATCGCGCAGGGCATGGGTGGCCTCATGTCAATCACCGGCGCACCGGGCGAAGGCCCAATGCGTGTCGGTATACCGATCGCCGATCTGTGCTCCGGGCTCCTGGCCTCGCAAGGCATCATGCTGGCGCTGCTGGCACGCGAAAAAACCGGCAAGGGCCAGTGGATACAAACCTCGTTGTTGCAGGCTCAGGTTTTCATGCTCGATTTTCAGGCCTCCCGCTGGTTGATGGACGGTCACGTCGCAGGACAAGCCGGCAATGATCACCCGACATCAATTCCGACCGGTGTATTCGAGACCAGCGATGGCCACATCAATATTGCCTGTGCCGGCCAGCAAATGTGGCTGCGGCTAAAAGACGAGCTGCAAGATGATCGACTGGACAATCCAGACTTTGAAGAACCCGCCAGTCGCAGCGAACACCGCGTGGCGTTAAACGCCATCCTGAACGACAGCACGCGCAGCGATACCACAGAAAACTGGATAGACCGGCTCAACAAAGCCGGCGTGCCATGCGGTGAAATCAATTCCATTGATCAGGTGTTTGCCTCACCACAGGTGCAACATCTGGGCATCGCTCGCGACGTCAACAGCACCGAACGGGGTCCTACGCAAATCGTTGGTCAGGGCATCATCATGAGCGATGCCGAGTCGACCATCCGCCGACCACCGCCAACACTCGGTCAGCACACCGACGAAATTCTCACAGCACTTGGCTATCCAGAGGATGCCATTGCCAAACTCGCTGACAGTGGCGCCATATGATCCCAAATAATCTGGATTCCCACGCCGACGGAAAAATACTCTCCGGGCAGGTCGATCAGGTCGGTTACCTGGTGATCAACAACCCGCAGCGGCACAATGCGATCGGGCTCGATATGTGGCAGGCGGCAGCCAGTGCACTGGAGCAGCTTGCCGCCGATCCTGACACTCGCTTGCTGATCGTCAGCGGCAGCGGTGGCAAGGCCTTCGCCTCCGGCGCTGACATCTCCAAGTTCGAGTCAGAGCGTTCGACCAAAGCCGACGTAGAGCTGTACCAGGCCACCTCCGGTCGTTTTTACACTGCGCTAAACAACTTTCCCAAGCCTACGATTGCGGCCATTCGAGGCTATTGCATCGGCGGCGGCATGGCACTCGCGGTCAGCTGCGACATGAGAATTTGCGAAGAGCGATCCCGTTTTGGCGTACCCGCTGCCAAACTGGGCCTGGGCTATGGCTACGATGGAATCAAGCGTCTGTCGGATATCGTTGGCATCGCCAACACGCGTGAGATATTTTTTACCGCCCGGCAGTTTTCGGCACCCGAAGCCTACGACATGGGCCTCGTCAATCGCGTGCTGCCCGATCAACTGTTCGATACTTACATCAATGACTACGCCACCCGCATTCGTGAAAATGCACCGATGACAATCGCCTCGATCAAAGCCATTACCCAGGCCGTCGTCCGCGATGCCGATCAGCGCGATTTGCCGCAACTGGCTGCCATGGTGGAGGCCTGTTTCGACAGCGAGGACTACATCGAGGGGCGCCGGGCATTCATGGAAAAGCGCAAGCCGGCATTCAAAGGACGCTAGCCCAATACCACTCAACTGATGTTTATACCGCTGTGCCATTCGTCACACCCAAAAAGGCGAGACGCCCAGCACCCGGTTCAGCCAATTGAACCTACAACCAGGAGGAAGCATGAAAGCAAAATCCCGATACACCCTGACAAGCATTGCCGCAGCACTGTCGCTGGCCGGCACCCTGCTGGTCGCCAATAGCGCAATGGCCGACGACAAACCGGCAATTGAAGTTGTCACACACGCTGGCGCCGGCGGCGGCACCGACGTCAACTCACGCATGATGATGTTGCGCTCGCGGCGCACGCTCAAGCAGGACATGGTCGTGGTCAACAAGCGGGGCGGCGGTGGCGCCGCAGCCATGAACTACTTCATGACCCGTCCTGCCGATGGCAACACCATCCTGACCTTCACAGTCGGTCACGCGATTACCATGGCCTCAGGCAAGACCAAACTCAAAGTTGAGGATATGGCCCCGATCGCGCGTGGCACCAATGATCCGCAAATTCTGATGGTCAACTGTAAAACCACCGCCTACAAAACACCCGAGGAATTCGTCGCCGGTATGAAAAACGGCGATAGCCTCAAATTCGGTGGTACACAAACCGGCACCATCGACCACATTACGGTCTACCTGTGGGCAAAACGACTCGGTCTCGACATGCCCACCTACCTGCCATTCAAAGGCGGCGGTGAACTGGCGACACAACTCGTCGCCGGTGCGGTCGATGTTGGCGTGCTGAACCTCTCAGAGGCCTCCGCACCCGTGGAAGCTGGCGATATTTGCCCGATGGTGATACTGGCTGAAAACGGCATGGAGCCGATTCCGGATGCCAAGACCTCAGGCGAACTCGGCATCGATCTGAAACTATCTACTACCCGTGGTTTCGTGACGCACGCTGGTGTCGACGCTGCCCGACTCGAGGAACTCGAGGCTGGCATGAGCGCGGCGATGGAACACTCCATGTACCAGGCTTATCTCGCCAACTCTGGACTTGATTCAACATCTCCTCAGCCTTCAGGCCCATGGGGAGAACAGATCAAATCCATGGTGAGTGAATTCGGACCCGCGCTGAAAGAAATGGGTCTGGTCAAGTAGACCAGCTTAAGTATCGCGAGTGACGGCGGCGTAAAATGAATATCAGACATCTCATCGTACCCGCCGTCCTCGCCGTTTTTTCTGCGGCGGTGATCTGGCTTTCACTGCAGCTTGATATCTCTCCGCCGATGATTGTCGGCAAGAGCATGCAACCCCGCTCTTTTCCGATCTTCCTGATGGTACTGAATCTGATACTGGTTGCTTTTTTGACCGTTCAGATTTACCGAAGCCCGCCCGCCGAACTCAAAGCCGCACCGTTTGCGACCTGGGGTTCGATCCTGATCATGTGCCTTTTCTATATCCTGACCGTCACGCTCGATATGTTTATCGGCATTGCCCTGTCTATGTTTCTGCTGGCACTGCTGTGGGGAGAGCGGCGCTGGCTGGTCGCAACTGCGACCGCACTCATTACACCGCTGCTGATTTTTCTGTTATTCGATAACGTGCTAAAAATCCGCTTCCCTCGCGGTGTGCTGACCAACTGGTACTACGGGTAACAAAAATGTCAGACGCGCTACAGGCAATGGGGTCGGTCGTGCTGGACCCCTATCTGATCATGCTGATTTTTGTCACCACGGTACTGGGTGTCATCATTGGCGTGCTGCCCGGACTTGGAGCCACTACCGGGGCGGCATTGTTGCTACCGTTTACGCTAACCATGCCTCCGGTACACGCCATCACAGTGCTGGCAACGATCTATGTCTCCGCCACCTTTGCAGGCTCCATTACCGCCATCCTGATCAACACACCAGGTACCTCAGCAGCGGCAGCCACAACCTTCGATGGTTATCCGCTGGCACAACGCGGAGAGGCAGGGCGCGCGTTGGGGGTCGCGGTCGTCTCCAGTACCGTCGGCGGTATATTTTCCGTGATCATACTGTGCATTGCCGCCCCACTACTCGCCCGGGTGGCCTACGAGTTCCGCCCTCCAGAGTACTTTGCACTCACGTTATTCGGATTGTCGATGCTCGCGAGCATTAGTTCTGGGGGCGCCATTAAAAACCTGATCGGTGGTGTTTTCGGCGTGTGGCTGGCAACCATCGGCGCAGAACGACAATCCGGTATCGAACGCTTCATGTTCGGCAACTACGAGCTCTACGAAGGGCTTTCTTTCGTGCCGGTGATGATTGGGCTTTTTGCGATGTCTGAACTGCTCGTACAGTCAGGCAAACTTCTCAACAAAGCTAAAACAGTCGCGATGAAAGCGGTACAGCTACCAACGCGAGCCGACTACAAAAAAATATGGCGAACCATACTGCGCTCCTGTGGCATTGGCACCTTTATTGGTATCCTGCCGGCAGAGGGTGCAACCGTGGCATCGATGATCGGCTATTCAGAGGCGCGACGATGGTCGAAAAACAAGGAAGAATTCGGCAAGGGATCGATCGAGGGAATAGCCGGCGCAGAATCAGCCAACAACGCAGCCACCGGGGGTGCGATGGTGCCCACCATGGTGCTGGGTATACCCGGTAGCGGCACGACCGCGATCATCCTGGTCGGACTGATGGTGCACGGATTAAGACCCGGCCCGTATCTTTTCACCGAGCAAGTCGGCACCGTCTATCAGATTTTCGGGGCCATGCTACTGGCGAATGTCATGTTCATGGCAATGGGCCTCTATGCGGCGAAGTTCTTTGCGCGTATTTCACTAATCCCCTTGTCGATTCTATGGCCCATCGTTTTTGCGCTATCGGTAATCGGCGCCTACTCGCTCAGCTCATCGCTGCTGGATGTCTGGATCGTTCTGATATTCGGCGTGATCGGTTACTTTGCGCGGAGATATGGCTTTGCCGTAGCACCGATCGCGGTCGGTTTGATTCTCGGCGAGATGGTAGAAACCAATCTTCAGAATTCGTTAAAGATGTTCGATGGCGAATGGTGGCTGATCATGACTCAACCACTTGCTGCACTATTCCTGGTGCTGGCATTTCTGGGTCTTTGCGGACCCTACATCTTTTCGAAAATTACTGGTAGAAAGGAAAAACAGGGGTGATGCGTTAAGCGACGATCGGGACGACGATCAGGCTAGAAGTCAATCTGAAACTCAAAGCTGACTCGATCGGCCTGCGATTCAGACGCAATATCCAGCAGCAGCAGCCAGTCTCCCGCCATGTTGAACTTGACACCGCTGATCAGGTATTTGCCGTCAGCAAGATGTTTCGACACTCTGGGCTGTGATGGTAAACCATGCCCGTGGCCGGGCATTCCGCCACCGATAGAGAATCTGGCGGGGTAGACGGGCAAACCATTAGCGTCACGAACCTCGACGGTCCACTCGTGGAATTCTCGCAGCGGTATGGAGTCAGTCTCCGCGTTCAGCGTGACGACATAGACGCCCTGGTCTGACGTTTTCGTCCAGACATAATCAACCTCAGTCGATTCTTCTACGACGTTGACTGGACGATTAGAACTCCAGGCCCAACCGATACCCACTAACGCAATCAGCGTTACCAGTATTGCGAGTGGTTTGTAGACTGCAATTAAAGCAAGCGAGCGATTCGCGGGCATAGTATTGCTGCTGGAGGCAAACCGATTCCAGCAGCAATAACCAGTCCATCAATTTGTCTGGATTGGTGAAAAGGCTCCGGACAAATTGGAACCCCGTTGAGCTAGACTCGGTCTACTTCTGCAGCCTGCCAGCCCTTTTCACTTTTCGTCTGAATGAAAGCAACTTGCTCGCCTTCGTTCAGCGACTTGTAGCCTTCACCCATAATGGCGCGGTAGTGCACGAATACGTCTTCGTTATTCTCGTTGAGAATAAAGCCGTATCCTTTGGCATTATCGAACCACTTTACCGTTCCTGTTGACTTATCCACTTTAAATACCCTTTTTCTTTCCAACAACGTCTTCAAAAAAGCCGACGAACTCGCCGACACGGGTTACCACCTCGCAAAAAATGGCGTCCCGCCCGAGTACACTACCACGACAACACCCACAGAGTCTGACCTTTGTTCAAAAATCAATGACCCATAGGTACTAGTACCACGTCGTTCATGGTCATTTTAGCTGAGATGTGTCGCTTTTTGAAAACTAACATGCGCGACGCGGCGATTCAATCCAGGCGAACAAGTGTTTCCCACAGTAGCCTTAATGCTGTCCAGCCGCTTCTCGCATCACATTTGCCAACCTTTGGCGATCAGCAGTACCGATGAAATCCCGGCAATACACAATAGAACCGGGCGATAGCGATCAGCTGCCATGCCTTTGAATCGGCGTCCTGTCAGGGTACCGAGGAACATGGCTGGCAACATCGCTGCGCAAATCATCACTTGCAGCGGGCCTACCCAGCCAATCACCGTGAGCCCAACTACTGATAGACCGCAGCCCAGAGCAAAGGTTGCAGCCAGCGTCGGGCGGGCTGTGCTAGCAGGCTGGGAGCTGTAGACCAGCGCCAGCGGCGGTGCGCCGACTCCGGTAATGGTCCCCATCAGCCCGGATACCCCACCCATGGAAAATAACGATTTTGTGGACATCCACAGCTGCCAGCCACTGACTGAAATGGCGACCGCCGCTGCAATCAGCAATCCGAAAACCAGGAGAAAGCGTCGCTCATCGATCGCCGCGAAGATAACCGCACAGGCGAGCAAAATGCCACATAGCCGCCCTGCGGTAATCACTTGAACCTGCGACCATACGATCGCGCTTCGCTCGGACCAGGCGCCGACCGTACTCGTAATCATGCCAATCATAATGGTGGGCGCCGGCACAAATACGGGATCTATCAACGCCAGCAGTGGTGCGGCGACCATGCCATAGCCCATCCCCAGAGCGGCTTGCACCACAGCGGCACCTGCGACCACCAACGACATCAGGACGAGTGCGTCCAGCCCCGGTACTTCAGCAAACACCGAGCGCTCGACTCGAAACTTTTGGCATGATCTTCATGGCGTTAGGAAAAAACCGCTCTTTTCTGGTTTGAATAATCAACCGCATCGAATCTGCGTACATCACCACCCGCTGCATCCGGGTGATCGAGCTCGAAGTACGTTTTGCGCCGGCGCAGTCTATCCCAATCACCTTGCCGATGAGCAACCCATTCCACGCCGAACAGGATATTTGTGCTTTATCATTGATACGGCTGCGGTTGGCCCCAAATTTCCGTCCGAATCGTTAACGCCAGACAACCACTCAATGCGAGGCCGTTTTGCTGAAATCCGGATTTTCAAAAGTCAGGCTACTGATCTCAGGCCTTGTCGCCGCGGGCGCCATCGCAGGGGTATCACCGGTTCACGCTCAGCAGGGGATTTGCGTTGCGCCCAAGAGACCCGTTTGCTCCACTTTTGTGCGGCCGGTTCCAGCGCATGAATTCACATTCTCGCGTTTGATATTTGCTGACAATCCCGTCGCAGTTCACGAATTAGGCGACTATGTGGGTTTCCCGCACTGGCAGGCGGATTGTTCGGATTCCGATCCGCACTTCATCTCGGCGATCAAACGCATGACGCGCATCAATATCAACAGCGATTCACAGAGTATCTCCATGCTCGATGCGGCCATATTCGACTATCCGGCCATCTACATGGTTGAAGCCGGGTTCGCGTCATTCACCGAATTCGAGGCAGAGCGGATGCGCGAGTACCTGCTGCGTGGCGGGTTTCTACTGGTGGATGATTTTCATGGCAGCTACCAATGGAACAAGTTTAGAAACTGGATGAACCAGATCTTCCCCGATCGCGAGATCGTAGACTTGCCACGCGATCACGAGGTGTTCCATGTGCACTTCGACATTGAGAACTTCGTCCAGATACCCGGCTTGCGCGCGCTTTGCCTTAACGAGGGCGCAACCTGGGAGCGCCCGATGTCAAAAACCGGCGGCGTGATCGAGAGCAACACCTCCAGACAGGATCCTGCCTGGAGAGCCATACTCGATGATGAAGACCGGGTGATGGTAATGATCAACTACAACGTGGATCTCGGTGATGCCTGGGAGCACGCCGACATGGAAGAGTACAAGTCTCAGTACACGTCCACAGCCTACCGGTTAGGCGTCAACTATCTGATCTATGGCATGACGCACTGACAAGCGCTTGATATCGGGGCGCTATCGTCACTCTTCTGAGGTGCGCTCCTTCTTCAGCGCTCGACGTTTTTGTAGCTGAGCCGCCGCATCGGCACCGATGTGGACTTCGCCGCGCAGCTTCGATAATCGCATCTGCTTTTCACGCTCGGCAAAGCGTGTCTTTTGCTCGGCGCTTTTCTCAGCGTGGCACTGCGGACAACTCACGCCCGCTAAAAAGAGTGCACTTTGCTTGTCTTCTTCAGTGATGGGCCGGCGACAGGCGTGGCACTGATCGTAGCTACCCGGTTCAAGGTGCTTGGTGACCGTAACCCGATCATCGAATACGAAGCACTCTCCCTCCCACACGGATTCCTCGACCGGAACATTCTCAAGATACTTCAGTATGCCCCCTTTTAGGTGATAAACCTCTTCAAAACCCTGCTGTTTCAAAAGCGCAGTCGATTTTTCACAACGAATACCGCCAGTACAATACATCGCTACTTTCTTGTGTTTGGCAGGATCCAGGTTATCCCGCACGTATTGCGGAAACTCGCGAAACGTCTCAGTCGACGGATTGACCGATCCCGGAAACCTGCCCACCTTACATTCGTAGTCATTGCGGGTGTCGATCAACAATACATCGGGGTCGGCGATCAGTTGATTCCAGTCCCGGGCTTCTACATAGGTCCCGGCACTGTGTTGTGGATCAATGCCTTCCACGCCCATGGTGACAATTTCTTTTTTTATTTTTACCCGTGTGCGCTTGAACGGCATATCAGCGCAGAGCGATTCCTTGCACTCAAGATCGGTGAATTCCGGTTTGGCCCTCAACCAGTCCAGTACGATGTCGATCGCCTCCCGACTCCCGCAAATCGTGCCGTTTATTCCCTCGGCGGCCAGTAACAAAGTGCCGCGCACCTGATTATCCAGCATCACCTCGCGCAGGGGTTCCTGCACTTGCCGATAGTCTGGCAATCGCACAAATTTATACAGCGCACAAACAACAAATTCACTCATCGATGTTCTCCTGACTGATCGGATCGTAAATCCGAAGCCGTTCTTGCTATTGTATGCGGGCCCAGGCCCAACTGCGAGTCCACCCGATGTCAAATAGCAATGAATCAAGCAGTTTATTGCAAAGGCTCATCGCCTATCCCACCGTTAGCAGAGACAGCAATCTGCAGTTAATCGAGTACCTGCAACAATTCTTGTCCGATCGCGGTATCGACAGTACGCTGACGCACAACGACGAACAGACGAAGGCCAATCTCTATGCGGTGGTCGGTCCGACAGACAGGCCCGGCGTAATGCTGTCGGGCCACACCGATGTCGTCCCGGTCGACGGCCAGGACTGGAGCAGTGATCCATTTGTGATGGATACTCGCGACGCTCGACACTACGGGCGCGGTAGCGCAGACATGAAGGGCTTTATCGCCTGCGTATTGTCACTGGTGGATCGTCTCGACGCCAGCCGCCTGAATACGCCAATCCATCTGGCGTTCAGCTACGATGAGGAAATTGGCTGCGTCGGTGTGCGCCGCATGCTGGATATGCTGGAACACGCTGCGGTAAAACCACGCTTCTGCATTGTAGGCGAACCCACCTCTATGCAGCTGGCCGTAGCGCACAAAGGAAAAAACGCCGGGCAGGTGCAGTGTCATGGTGTCGAGTGCCACTCGAGCATGGCGCCACTGGGACTCAATGCAATCCATTTGGCAGCGGCCACGGTAGATGCGTTTCGCGAGGAGCAGAAACATTTAATCGACCATGGCGCTCACGATGATCACTACGAAATCCCGCATACGACCATCCATATCGGAACGATTCAGGGCGGCACCGCACTGAATATTGTCCCCAATCAGTGTCAGATGCAGTTTGAGATTCGCAACCTCCCGGACGACGATCCAGGCGAGATACTCTCGCGACTGCAAAACCGCTGTGATGCGATCGTTGCACCACACCTGAAGTCATTCCCGTCTGCTGGCATCAGCGTGCAATTCACCAATAGTTATCCTGCGCTGGATACTGCAGCGGAGAGTGAAGTGGTGCGATTTGTCCGCTCGCTGACCGGCGCGAACAGCTTGACCAAACTGGCATTCGGCACAGAGGGCGGGCTCTTTTCTCAACGCCTTGGCATCGAGACCGTTGTGATCGGACCTGGCAGTATCGATCAGGCACACAAGCCGGATGAGTTTATCGAACAGACAGAACTCGATCGATGCGACGCCTTTCTCGATCGACTGATCGAGGCACTATCTGAGTAATTGCTCAGGCGGACAACAGTGGATCGAACGGGCAGTGAGTCAGGTTTTCTACACCGGTTTCAGTAATCAGCACCTGATCTTCCAGCTTGATGCCATCGGCCTCTCCCACCGCGCCAATATAGGCTTCCACACACAACATCATGCCAGGCTCGAGCACACCCTCGTAGCCTCGTTCCTGCCAATCGACCGGATACTTGATCGCCGGCCATTCATCGCATAATCCGACCCCGTGGTATTTTGAGCTGTAGCGTTGCGCATTAAACTGCGCCGGCAACTGATGCCCCATTTCTCCCAGTTCCTGAAATGACAGGCCAGGCCGCAACAGCTCGGTATTGGTCTGAATATGTTCCAGCGCAATCGCGTGTAACTCACGTTGGCGTGAAGTCGGTTTGCCATCGCCGATAAACCAGGTTCTCGATATATCGGCGCACATGCCGTAGCAACCGATCAGGTCGGTATCAAAGGCGATCAGCTCGTTATTTTGAACCACGCGCGGACCACACTCCTGAAACCAGGGGTTAGTTCGCGGGCCACTGGCGAGGATTCTGGTTTCGATCCACTCGCCACCACGACGGATATTCTGCTTGTGCAATTCTGCCCAGATATCGTTTTCAGTAAGGCCGGGTTGCGCTGCCTCACGCATGGCGGCAATCGATTGTTCGCAGGCGTGCATTGCACAGCGCATGGCGAGGATCTCCTGCTCGCCCTTGATCGCACGCGTTCGCTCCGTCACCTCCTCGCCATCACAGACCACAATGCCCGCTTTCTGTAACGCCTCGACACCGGCAATCTGGATCTTGTCGACAGCAAGGCGGCGGTTGTCTCCACTGTGTTCGCGCAGCAACTCATCGACAGCTGCGGCAAACAGCCCTGCCTTTTCCTCGGTTCGGCTGCCAGTGGCGAAGTAGAAAAACGAACCTCCCCCACGCACCTCCGAGACCAGCGGATTAAAGTCTGACAGGTAGCGATAGCCGCCGTACTCCCAAAGCACCACGTGTCCATCTGGCAGCACCAGACAGGCTCGACAGGGGTTGTGCGCACACCAGAGCTGCATATTTGTGGTGTCGGTGGCATAGCGAACATTGAGCGGGTCATACATCAATAGCCCGGCAAGATCGCGCTCGACGATGGCATCAACCAGTCGTTGCAAGCGATACGCGCGCATCTTCGGCAAATCCGGCGGGACGAGGCCGGCACCGCGCCATTCGTCGTATGCCAGTGGCGTCGGTCCGATCTCAACCCGATCATTGTCATCCGGTGTATTGTCTGGCCGTCTGCCCTGCAGCGGATTGATCTTCGGGGAATATCCAGAGCCCATCGCTTGTCCCACCTGCCTGTTGATCGCCTGGTTTGTTCTAAGTGACTGCGCGCGCAAACGCAAGTTATTGCTATTCAAACTACGACAGCGCGGACCGGGCTGCGCTTGCGGTAAACTGATGCCACCTCCACCAAGAGTTTGTCAATGTCCAGCCAACCTCTCGATACACTGGATGTCGGATACATCCGTGGCTGCTTTCCCACGTTCGAGGAACCGCTGGCCGCCAAAACCGCATTTTTTGAAAATGCCGGCGGCAGCTACGTAGCGGGAGCGGTACTGGACAAACTGGTGCACTTTTACCGCCACAACAAAGTGCAACCCTACGGTGCCTGCGAAATCCTAAGCGCCGCTGGTGAACAGATGGACGCTGGCCGCGAAACCATGGCAAAGCTGCTGGGCGTGAATCCAGACACGCTGACACTCGGCGCATCGACCACTCAGAACATCAATACCCTCGCCCATGCCTGCAGCGCTATCGTTGGCCCCGGGAGTGAAGTCATCGTGACCGACCAGGATCACGAAGCCAACATCGGCGCCTGGGAACGATTGTGCGCACGTCAGGGGGCGACGCTGAAATTCTGGCAGGTCGATGCCGAGAGCGGGGAACTGGACATTCATGATTTTGCGCACCTGCTGACCGAAAACACGGCGATTGCCTGCGTTACCCACAGCTCCAATATTGTCGGCACCGTCAACCCGGTTGAAGAAATCATACGCCTGTGCCGTGACAGCGACACACACATTGCGATTGACGGCGTATCCTTTGCGCCACATCGCTGGCCCGATATTCCAACGCTAAAGCCCGATGCCTACTGCTTTAGCACTTACAAAACCTATGCGACACACCTTGGTGTCATGTACTGCGATGAGACATTTACCGCACGGCTCGACCCACAGTGCCACCACTTCAATCAGGATTACCTGCAGAAAAAACTGGATAGCAGTGGCCCCGATCACGCCTCGATTGCAGCGTTGGCGGGCCTGGGTGATTATTTCGACGCGAGTCACCAGCATCATTTTGGCAACAGTAGCGATAACCTCTATCAAAAGGCACAACAGATTTCTACACTCATGCATCAGCACGAGTCCATGTTGTGCGACAAGCTCTTACAGGGAATTGACGAGCTGCCACTGCGAGTGATCGGGCGAACAACGTCCGAGGGACGCGAGGCCAATGTCGCACTGGTTTCGCAACAACACAGCAGTGCGGCCTTGTCAGCAGCACTCGCGCGAAACGATATCGCAGCCGGTAGCGGGGATTTCTATGCGCGTCGACTGATCGAACGCATCGGACTGGCCGACCCGCGGGACGGTGTGTTGAGAATCAGCTTTGCACACTACAATACGATCGATGACGTGAATCGGGTAATCGATGTGTTACACCAGATGCATGGACCGACAGGCTAGACGTGGTAGATATTACTGCTACTCGTGCGCGGCTAGTTGATCAGGCCTGGGCCGAGCGCGTGCCCTCGCCCGCCTACGATGCCATGACCCCACAGCAACGCCGCCGTCTACGACTGGCGAATCCGTGGTCGTTTCTGAACGTGACACTATCGCCTGAGGACGTCAATGAACCGGTATCAGACGAACAGTTGCTGACACTGGCACGCGAGTCACTGGACAGAATACTCGCCACCGGCGCTTTCGACACCGCCGCAGATCCCGCACTGTATCTGTATCGACTGCGCAATGACAGTCACGAGCAAACAGGCTTGATAGCCGACATCGCCATTGGGGACTACGCCAGTGGTGCCGTACGCATTCACGAGCAGGTCAGGGAAAAGCGCGCGCGATTGTTATCCGAACACATGTTGCGACTGGGTGTATCCTCAAGCCCTATAGCACTCGCCTATCAGAACACCCAGGCACTCACCAGCCTGATGGATCAGATACAGTCGCAGGATCCGACGCTTGTCATCGCCGCCGAGTACGGTGTAGAGCAAACGATATGGCGAATAAGTGAACCGCACACTGTGGCACAATTCCAGGAGCATTTCCGTCCGCAGACTTTATACATTATCGACGGTCACCATCGCGCAGCGGCCTGCCTGGAGGTACACGAAAAAGCACCGTCCGCGCAAAGCAGTCAACTGTTCGGGGTGATGTTCCCACATGATTCGCTGCGATTGAGGGGTTTCAATCGCTGGATCAGTGAGCCTGGAAAAGCCAACCTTGCAAGGCTGTCAGCGCTGATTGACCGTCTCGGTGCCATTGCCGAATCCTACCGGCCACCGGTAAAAGGCCAGACACTGGTATTCCTTAACGACCAGTGGTATACGGTACCGTTGCCTGGTGACGAATTTGACAGCCAGAAACTCTACGACCAGATACTGGCGCCGTGCTTCGATCTGTCGGCACCCGATGACCCGAGAATCATTAACCTGCCAGCAGCTGACGACGTTCTGGAATTACAACGCGCGGCGGCAGAAGCCTCCAGTGCGGCATTTGTACTGGCACCATTGACGATAGAGGAGTTCTTGCAGGCTGCCGACAGCCAGGTGTTGCTGCCACCGAAGTCGACTTATTTCGTACCCAAAGCTCAGTCAGGTGTTTTTCTACGCGAATTGCGTTAATTAATATCGACAATCAAGCCAATCATTTTCATGTAGTTCAGATGAGCATCCAGCGCTTCTTTCGCCAGCTCAGACTTAGCCGCAAACTCACGCCATACCGGCATGGCCAGATTGCGAAACGCTTCGCGCTCACCCTGTGGCCAGCTCACCACCGTGACCTCATCACCAACATTGTGTTCTGCCACCAGCGTTCTGTCCTGTAACTCCGCCCCCCTGCGCATGCTTGCAGATGCAGCCAGATACCAGGTTTCCAGTGCGATCCGATGAGCGGGGCTCAGTGAGTCCCACAGTTCCCGATTGATGACGAACTGCAGAACCGCCATCGAGTGAATGCCGGGGTAAATGGGATAAGGCGCGACCTTGTGCAGACCCGCTGCGTTGTTGATGACAAAGGTCGACGCATCAGCCGCATCGATCTGGTCCTTTTCGAGCGCCGCATAGACTTCTGAAAATGGCAGCGCCACCGGCACGGCACCGGCCCGCTTGAATACCTGCGTCGCCAATCCGTCTGGCAACCGAATTCGAATATCTTTCAGATCTGCCAGTGTCTCGATCGGCCTGGTCGACACGAACGCCTCACGTGCATAGGCGCCACAACCTACGACGTAGAGCTTGCCGTCGGTATGTTCGTCATACATTTTTTGCAGGATGTCACGCCCGCCACCATGCGTGCAGAAAGACTGCAACTGTTCAGGGCGATCATAGGCGCCAATCAGATCGCCAAACAAAGCGAACGCCGGGTCGCGATCAGCGAAACTCGCCACCCAGTTCAGATCGCCATCCAGAATGCCGCTGGCGACAGCATCAATTGTCTCGCCATTGGGCACGATTGCCTGGCTGGGCAACACCTCCATTTTCAGCTCGCCACCGGTCATGGTGTTGAAGCGACCCTGCCAATCATCGGTCATGAATCGATACGCCCAACTCCCGGCCTTGGAACTCGACTGCAGCTTCAGCGTGCGCGCCTGGACAGCCGTGTTCACCAGCAAGCTGACTACAAGAGCCGCATACAGGGTGGCGAGTTTTTTCAAGTGATCAACCTTCGGTGTTAGTGGCTAGCGAGCGGCACCTGCCGCATTGGCAGATACATTAATCAAGACCGGCGATATACGGTGAGCCTTTGGGGACGCAGTCAATCGCTACATCGACAGATATCTCGCCAAGCAGCAGAAAGGAAAGCGTTTTGCCGTGGCCATCGAGCCCAAGGCCATCGTTAACCCCACCTTCGAGAACATTGTCGATGACAAAGTTCAAAGCAGGCAGCTGAGGCAATTCATATCGGACGACAGTGCTTGCGCCCTTGTGGGCAAACAGGGCTTGCACCCGATCCACCGTCACTTGCTCGCACAACGGAGCAAACGCCGCGGGCAGGTAAGGTATCACGGAAATGTTCGATCGATTTCCCTTATCGCCCGCGCGGCCGTGGGCAATCGCGTGCAAGGGTACCGTGATGATTGTCATGCTGTCAGCTCGACGACGCGGGTATGTGGCTCGACGAGCGCGCGGTCAATCAGTATCGAGGCGGTAGAAACCTGCGCACTAATCGACTGCCTGACACCTCCACCACCGGCCGGGCCGCAACAGTATAACGCCAACACTTCATCAACGGCGCGTTGTGCGACGACCCTCGATTCGCAACGCAACGCCGCACGCAGTCGATATTCCCCGCCGCCGTCTGCATCTGCCTGTTGTAATCGACTGCTGCTGTCATCGTCAAACACGCTGCCGGTGCCGATAATTTCAATTCGGCAGGGCTGCTCTATACCGATCTGGTCGTAGCGTTTGCGCACCACCTCACCGGCCAGCCTGGCGCGCGCCAGCGCATTGGGTCCGGCATAGGAGATCTCTGCTTCAGCGAGCCAGCCGCCATCGACTGACAAGGTCGCCTTCAGGGTCTCGGGCGGCGCGTGTCCACGTGCGCCGCTAACGCGAATTCGATCGTCACCATCATCGCCAAGTTGCACAGCGGTGATATCGAGCGTGACATCCGGTGTGAGGTAGGCGGCCGGATCATGCATTTCATACAGCATCTGTTCGATGACCGTCGCTCTCGTCACCTGGCCACCGGTGCCTTCAGCCTTGCCGATGACTACAGCACCATCGCTGTCGATTTCTGCAATCGGAAACCCGACGCGATCGAGGTCCGCAACATCCTTGAAACCCGGGTCGGCGAAATAGGCGCCAGTCACCTGGGCCCCACACTCAAGCAGGTGACCGGCCAGCGTGCCGGCGGCGAGCAGATCGTATTGATCACGCTGCCAGCCAAATTCGTGTATCAATGGCCCAAGTACCAGTGCGGCGTCTGTCGATCTGCCGACAAGGACAATATCCGCTCCCTGATCGAGCGCTTGAGCAACCGGTCTCGCACCCAAATACGCATTGGCGGCAAGCAGTGATCGACCGGCAGTGTCAGTACCCTCAATCGGCTGATACTGGTGCAGCGCCTGTGGCGTTATAAACGACAGCAGATCATCGCCTTCGACCACCGCCACCTTCACCTGCACGCCTGCCTCTTCGGCCAGTTGCAGCACTCTGCGTCCGGCGGCAGCGGGATTGGCGTTGCCAAAGTTGGCAACGATGCGAATGCCGGCCGCCTTACAATCTGCCAGCACGTGCGGCAGATAGGTCTCAAGCCACGGTGAGTAGCCTTTGTCTGGATCCTGCTGTTTTAATCGCTGGGCAATGGCCAGCGTGCGCTCACCCATGACTTCATAGATCAGGTAGCGCGGCCCGCTGCGCTGCGCGAGTGTGGCGACCACCGGCACTGCCGCATCGAAGCGATCACCGGCAAAACCGGCCCCGCTGCCAATATGCACACGGCTCGTCATTGCGGCCAATCCAGCGCGCGTGCGTTAAAAACAAACGGTGCTGTCAGTTTGCCGTCCAGGCAATCAAGTATGTTCTGTGCAGCCCCGGTCGCCATGTTGACGAACCCCTCGGCGGTGCTCGCCGCGTTGTGCGGGGACAAAATCGTACCCGGTAGATTCAACAACGGATTGTCACTCGTCGGGGGCTCTACGCTGAATACATCGGAGCCAGCACCGGCAATTGACGCCGATAACACCGCATCTGCCAGCGCCTTTTCATCGACGATACCGCCACGCGCACAGTTGATTAATATCGAATGTGCAGGCATCGCCTCGAGCTCCGCTGCCGAAATCATATTGCGTGTGGTCTCATCGAGTGGCACGTGCAGGGTGACAAAGTCCGCGTCGGCCAGCACCGGACGGAAGTCTTCCACCGCCTGACAACCCAGAGATTCAGCGTACTCACGATCCAGATCGATGTCAGCCACAGTCACGTGCATGCCAAACGCGCGGCACAGGGGTGCGACCTTTTTCCCGATTCGGCCAAAGCCAACAATCAGAATGTGTTTGCCATGTAACTCATGGGTGCGATGTCGCCCGCGCTCGTGAAACGAACCGGCACGGGTAAGCTGATCGTATTGGGCTGTTCGTTTAGAAAGCCCCAGCATCATCATCAGCACGTGCTCGGCGACCGACGTCGAATTGGCGGCGGCGGCGATCGCGACCGGAATTCCACGGGCGCTCAGATGTGCCACATCGATATTGTCGCAGCCGACACCGTGGCGCGAGACCACCTGTAACTGGCTCGCCGGCGCAAGCTCTTTTTGCGTGAGCTGGGCGGTTCGCACCAGCACCGCGCTGGCATCGCGAATCTCAGGCCCGATCTGCGAATCATCTGTACCGTCCAGCAAGGTCAGTGACAGGTCGCTACGCGCCTTGAGCAGCGCAATTCCATCCGGGTGGATGTTCTCGGTGACGACTACCTTTTTCATTGATGTCCTGAGGTTGCAGAGTTCGAACGGGCCCGGTTTGACCCTGTGAACACTAGCTGACAAGATGTTGCCAAGGTTGTCAACTCACGCCCGGGCAAACAATAACCATGAGCTCTCCAACTCCAGAACAACTTGCGCAACTCACTGCGTGGGATACGCCAACCATTTGCAACGGATTGGAAATCGTCTGTCCCGAGCGCCGCGCCACCGGATTCACCACCGTGCCGATGGTCAGCCTCGATCCCTCTTTGCCACCTGTCATAGGCTACGCCCGCACCGCTCGAATTCGCGCGACTGCGCCGAACACCGCCGATGCAGAGACTGCACGCACATTGCGCATGGACTACTACGACTACGTCGCCACCGGCGGGCCCACTCCCAGTATCGTCGTGATTGAAGATCTCGACACACATCCCGGATACGGTGCATTCTGGGGCGAAGTGAACACCACGATTCACAAGGGGCTTGGCGTTGCCGGCGCGGTCACCAATGGCTCGATCAGAGACCTGCAAGACAGCGCAAAAGGCTTTCAGTTGCTCGCCGGTTGCGTCGGCCCAAGTCATGCCCACGTCCATCTGGTCGACTTCTCGGCTGACGTCACGGTACACAACATGAGTGTCAGCCACGGCGACATTGTGCACGCCGATTGTCACGGTGCGGTCGTCATACCCGAAGCGGCAGTCGCTCAATTGCCTGCAGCGATCGATCTGATTTCACGGCGCGAAGCCGAGATTCTAAACGCCGCCCGCGCCGACGATTTCAATATCGAAAAACTGCGCGCCGCGATGGCGAGCGCCGGCGAAATCCACTAATCAGTCAAGCTGGATCAACACGCTAAGAGAACGCGCGAGCGATATAGTCGCCGAGCGCGGCGCCCGGTGTATTGCCAGTCGATTGCGGCGATCGATACAAAAAGATCGAGTGGTCGGCAAGCGCGGGTAACTGTCCACCGTGCTCAATGGTCTCGCGGCCGGTGTGCTCGGAAAACTCAAGCTCAGCGCCAACGCACAAATCGGCCGAGATGGTCGCCACGCCGGCGATTTCGTCTTCGGCCACCACCACATCGCGCCACTCTATGCCTTGTGCGTCCAGCGCGTCAGTCACCGTTTTACGAAACGCGCATCCTTTGGAAAAGCCGATCGGCAATGGCCGCTTTTTCCAAGCCACACCACCCACCGCGCCAGTCCAGATCAGCCGTTGGGTACTCAGCAATTCGCCCCCCTGTCCCGGTTCGCGCTCTGTGGTCAAAACCAGATCGTGGTGCCCCTCGTCAAACTGACGCAGCAGTCTGCCGCTCAGCGCTGACGCAAGCTGCACCTGCACCCGTGGATAATCGCGTGTGAAATCGCGCAGCACGCGCGGGATCAGCGGGTTGATAATGTCCGATGGCACGCCCAGCGAGATCCGTCCCTCGAACTCTTCCGCGGTCAGCCGGCCCCAGGCCTCATCGTTCAGCGCCAACATCTTGCGCGCATAGCCCAACAACTGATCGCCACTGGCCGTCGGCGTCATGCCCTGCACCGATCGATCGAAAACCGACAGATTCAAGCTGCTTTCCAGCCGCTTGATCTGCATGCTGATCGCTGACTGCGTCATGTGCAGTCGCGCAGCCGCGCGCGTCATGCTGCCCGTCTCGGCAATAGTGACAAAACTGCGCAACGTACCAAGATCCAGCGTTCTCTTTGCAGGCATTTCTGCGATCCATCAAATCGTGTGATAGGACAATTCAATTCTTTTCGTTTTTCTTATAGCCGGTTCTTCCACTAAGGTCAATATTCGTTGAATGAAATCCATTTATCCAACAATTATTGATAGGAGCCATCATGAGCATTGATCAAACGGACAAGCTGGTTTCACCCACCGTTCTGCCTGGCATCCCCTCTAGGCTGGGGATCAAACACTGGGTAAAACTGCTATTACTGCGCGCCGAGGTGAAGCGAGAACGCAGGATGCTTGCGAAACTGCCGGATACGCTGTTGGCTGATATGGGTATTGATCGGGCTGACGCGTTGCGCGAGAGCCGTCGGTCATGGCGGGATGTTCCGCCGCAATGCGTCCAGCACCAGCTTGGCCGATACTGGCTGATCAACCTCGATTAACCGCTCGACGCAGCGGCAAACACTCTTGCGGTAGACGAGCCGGTGGCGGTCATTTCGCCATCGGCGTTGTAGAGCCTGGCCTCGATAAACACAGTCGATTTACCAGCCTTGATAACGCTTGCGGTGGCGCTGAACTCACCCGCCCGCGAAGGCATCAGATAACTGACCTTCAGTTCAAGCGTGGGCATTGCCTGCACGCCAAGGTATCGGGCAACCACTGCACTGTACATCGTCGCATCGAGCATGGCCGCAACAAAACCACCCTGAACAATATCTCCCGAGTGACAATAGTCGAGCGGGATGCGAAACGTCATAGTTGCGGTGCCGAGCTCACAGTCAATCTCAGTCAACTGTCCGCCAAGCGACTGCACACACGGCGGACTCTGTGCGATCAGTTTGTCTTTGATTTGCTGTTGATTCATTAGCGAATCGCATCCGGTTTTACGATCGCAGATGGTCGCACAGATGGAGCCAAACTGTTAACGTATTAGCTGAGTTAGAGCCACAGATCAGTCGCGATTGCCACCACGGAACCACCGTTGAACAGCCTGCCGGATGAAACCGCCCGCACCCTGATAATCAATGCAACGCAAGCGCAGCGCATCGAAGATATCGAGATCATTCAACAGTTGTGGAGCGGCTATGGCCACATCTATCGCGTGCACTTAAGTGGTGCCAGATACGCCTCGGTGGTGCTAAAACACATTCAGCCACCAGCGTCCGAATCCCACCCGCGCGGCTGGACATCCGAAATCGCCTATCAGCGCAAACTAAAGTCATACCGCGTTGAGCTTGCATGGTATCGTCAATGGAGTCACCAATGTTCAGCCAGGGTGGCGCGCTGCTACGCCAGCCATCGGCAAGCGAATCAAATCTGGCTAATACTGGAAGATCTGGACGATAGTGGTTTTAATGTTCGTCACACCGCTCTCACCGTCGATCAATGCCGCATCGGTCTGCAATGGCTGGCGTCGCTACACGCCGACTTTCTACACGCCAAAAGCGACCAACTGTGGGACACTGGCACCTATTGGCATCTCGCCACACGGCCGGACGAACTCGCCGCCATGCCGCAGAGTCCCTTGCGCAAATCCGCCGCCGCGATAGATACGCTGTTGCGTCAGGCTCGATTTCAAACCATCGTTCACGGTGATGCGAAGGTCGCCAACTTCTGTTTTCACCCGGATGGGCAACAGTTAGCCGCTGTCGATTTTCAATATGCGGGCAGCGGATGTGGCATGAAGGACGTGGCGTACTTTCTGGGCAGTTGTCTATCAGACCAACAGTTAGAGAACGAGGCTGACAGTTTACTCAACGACTACTTCACCTGTCTGCACCATGAACTGGCAGAGTATGCGAAGTTCGATGAACTGGAACGAGAGTGGCGCAATCTCTATCCGCTGGCCTGGACCGACTTCTACCGCTTCATGAGCGGGTGGATGCCCACGCACAAAAAAATCAATCGCTACACTTTGCAGCTGGCCGATGCGTGCCTTGCGCGCCAGGACGTGATCGACCTGGCAGCAGAGAACAACTTATAGATCGAGCAACATCGCCTCGGATTTTTCAAACCACATGCGGGCGACAAAATTGTCCTTGGGCCAGCGATACCCTTGATCGCCGATGGTGATGGCCGTGTGTCGGTCAAGCAACACACTAAGTACACTGCGCGCAGCCTCGTTGTTGCCGAGTCCCGCGTAGGCGACAGCCTGACCATACAGCGCAGTATCGATATAACTGCTATCGGGATATTGCTGCATTAGGGATTCGAGTCGATCCAGACCCTGCTGGTACTCGCCCAGGTCATTAATTTTGATATACCCAACCATATAACTGGCGTCATCGGCCAGATAGCCATCAGGATGCGACTCGATCACCAGATCCAGTAATGCGATGGCTTGCTCGTGCTCACCCAGATCGCGTTCATCCAGCGCTTGTCGGTATTCGTCAAAGCCTTGATCAGTACCGTACACATCGGCTTCGGCCAGCAACGGCAGGCGCACCATTGCCCGGGTTTTATTGTTTTCGGTGGGCACCGCATTGACATACCGCCGGTACTGCATTTCGGCAGCCATCAGGTCTCCGCTTTGCTCAAAACCCTTTGCCTGATAGAACACCGCTTCTGTCGCGAGTGTGGCATCAGAGTCTGAAACAATGGTGTCAAAGTCAACGTCAAGCGTTGCCAGCTTCTGTCCGGCGCTCTGCGGTCGAAACGCAACATCAAAACGGTATCTGTCACCCGGTTCCAGCACCAGTGCATCATCGCCAACCGAAAATTCTTCCGCATCGCGACCCTGTATGCGCAGCGAGTTCAGCGGATAGGTATCCACCCCCTCATTGGCGATCACAAACGTCTTAACGGTCGAATCGCCTACTTCGCTGGTTCCGAAACGGTACTCTTGCTGCGAAATACGCAACCCGCTGCCCGACTCATCAATCGGAAATAGTTTCAGATTATCTGCGGTGCCACCGCCGCCGCACGAGACGCAACCTGCAACGGCCCCCGCGACCAGCCATCGCTGCAGCGAATTATTCATACCAGGCATCATCAAGCCTCCAACCGGCTGCAGTTCCGCTTAGGCTGCCGCCCGGCCGTTGTCGTTGCTCGACGGGGGCACCTGGGTTTCAAAGTAGTCCAGCGCGATCTTGCAATTAGTGACCGCCTCTTCCAGTTCTTCCGTGTTGGCAGCCGGTTGCTGCATATCGTGCAATGTGTTGATCTGGTTTTTTGCCTCGGCAATCTTTCGATTGATCTGTTGCACAGCCGATTGCAGGGCATCGGCGATATCGGCGAATTCCTCGCTGTCGCTAGCACGCAGACGAACATTGAGCTTGCCGGCACCAATCTCGCGCAGTGCGCGCTTCACCGCCAACAGCGGATGGCCCAGTTTGCGAATGATATACACGCTGATCACACTGGTGACGACGATGTTGATCACCAGCATGTAGAGCACCCAGCGGCCCAGCACTTCGGCCAGGCCCGGCACCTGCTCGTTGAGCATGTTCATGTCTTCGGAGACAAACAGCATTGGCGATGAACCCGATACCAGTTGACCAAGCATCTGGTAGTAGAACACGCCCAGCAGGGCCGTGGTCAGCAACAGGTACAGAGAAGCGAAGGCGATAACCCGCCGAATCTCGCGGGCCTGAAAGGTCTTATCCTTCAGAAGAGCAAGAAGAAAAAACGAATCGGATGAACGAGCCATGTGCTTGAATCCCGGGGTAGACGCCGTATGCCGTATGGAGTGTGCAGAGCCAATACAGCGAGCCTGTCGGCAGCGAAATGGCGGCACTTCCAAGAAAAATGGCGACACCTGAGCCGGCAACTTGATTTGCGCATAGGCAAAGGTTGATGCCGTTGGGATGAATGGCGGAAGAACGTGGGAGTCGAACCCACTAAACACGTCTGACGCGTTTCACCGGATTTGAAATCCGGGCCCGTCACCGGATCGGGATGTTCTTCCAATATAGCAGGTGGCTAGCCTATCAGATTAGCAGCCGGTCCGCAGAGACGAGTCGGGCACAAGCCAAGCCGTCACACCGCCGACGACCGCAACCGGGCTTGCACCGGGTGGAGACAGAATCGAGGCAGCCCAGGCGAACCGTTTCAATCGATTGCGGTCGATATTACCAGCAATAATGATGGGCACCGGGACAGGCCTTTCGAAGAATTTACTGTGTACAACACCTGTAAACGTTGCCTGAAGCGAGAAAAAATGCAATCTTGATCGGTAACGGACAGAATCCGGTGCTGTGGAGAATCCGGGATCGCAGCAGGAGCCCCATCCAACCCTATTCGGCAAAAGGCAATACAAGAACAGGAATGACTCGAACCGCACTGCTGATATTGATGATCGTCTTCAGCGCCAGCACGCTCGCGCGAACTGCAGGCTATAAATTCATCCCCGAAAACGGCGCCGTCGTCTCTGTCGGGCTCGATGAAATCAATCTGTCGTTTGCTCGTGAAGTCAGGCTGACGAGCTTCAGGCTGCTAAACATCAGCCCGGAAGTGGCAGAAAAAATCACTGCACAGATTGATCTGGAAGGCGCCATCAGCATCCCGTTAAGTGACTCCCTGCCACGCGGCTTCAATACTGAATTTACCGTGCAGTTTGAACCAATCGAAGCGGGACACTACGTCTTTACCTGGGCGGTAGTCGCCAAGGATGGAGACGTCTTTGACGGCAGGAGTCAATTTGTCAGCGCACCCTGATGCGCTCAATCTGAGGGTCACGTGAGCAGTATTTTTGGCTCGCTCGCGCCAATTTGCTCACCACTGCCCGCAATACGCATGGGTGTTAGATTTGACCTAAACCGCCATTTAAGCCGGCCGTTATTAAGGTAACAGGCCGGTTTACTGTACACCGGCAACCTTTTTAGCGAGTCGGTGACAGCTCTATGCCAAACCCATCCCCTGATGAAAATCAGCCGGAACACGACAGCAAAGCCACTCGTCTGGCCCAGGACATCACTGATCTGCAGAAAGAGATCCGACAGGATTTTGACCAACGAATATTTGACCTGACCAACATCATGGCCAGATTCAAGTCGTTGATGATCAACGATGTTCGCAGTCAGACGCAGCAGTCGTCAGCATCAAATGCGCTGCCGCCTGCCCAACCGCTGGACAACATTCAGGCGCAGCCGGGCGAAAACCGTCAGATTCCGATACTGACGCGCAAAGTGTCTGTACAGCCAAAGGCAGAAGCGCCCGAACAAAGCAAACTGGCGCGTCCGATCCATCATCGTGCGCGCTTTGAGACCGGGTTGTATCGCTTGAACAGTCAGTTGCAACGATTCAGACTGGAGCTGGATCAGGAACTCGAGTTTCGTCAGCAGCCACTGCACGTGCATTTTCGTCAGCCCTCAGAACTTGCGAAAACCCTGCAACAGCTATCGCTGAACAATGGTGATCCCGATGAAGGATCAGACGAGAGCGGATCCTGACTAGCGGCGCTTATCGGCAAGACCACTGAATGCCTTGGACAAACACACGCCCGAGGCGAGCAACAACAGCCAGCTGACCACTGGCGCACCCAGCACCCGGCGGCTCTCGTCGCCGGACAGCAACATGATCAAGACGGTGGCGATGAAAAGCGTCGCCGCACAGATAGCGTAAACAATCGCGCGCAATCCACTGTTCTGCATTCGTGCACGTCGATGTGAACCAACGCTGCTCGTGCCTCCCTGCTGTTGCAAAAAGCCGTACAGCAAACCCGGCACATGTGGCAACATTCGCGCCCACTCCGGTGCGTTTTTTCTAAAATCCTCCAACACAGCGTGTGGGCCGATTTGCTGAGACATCCATTTTTTCAAACTGGGTCGTGCCGTTGCCCACAAGTCGAGTTGTGGATAGAGCTGGCGTCCCAGCCCCTCGATATTGAGCAGCGTTTTTTGCAACAACACAAGCTGAGGCTGGACTTCCATATTAAACCGACGGGCAGTCTGAAAAAGTCGTAACAACACCTGACCAAAGGAAATTTCCTCGAGCGGCTTTTCAAAAATCGGCTCACATACGGTACGGATGGCCGACTCGAATTCCTCGATACGCGTCTCCGGCGGCACCCAGCCGCTATCCACATGAAGCTTTGCCACACGTCGATAATCGCGATCGAAAAACGCGAGCAAATTCTGCGACAGATAGTGACGATCTTCTTCGGTCAGAGATCCGACAATGCCAAAGTCAACGGCGATATACATCGGTTCACGGGTATTGTCAGAGGAGACGAAAATATTGCCCGGGTGCATGTCGGCGTGAAAGAAATTGTCGCGGAAGACCTGCGTGAAAAAGATGTCGACTCCGCGCTCAGCGAGCTTTTTAATATCGACACCGGTATTTCGAATCTGGTCAATATCAGAGACCGGGATTCCCGAAATCCGCTCCAGTACCAGGATATTATCGCGCGTATAGTCCCAATACACTTCCGGGATATACAGCTGATCTGAATCCTGAAAATTCTTGCGAAGTTGCGCTGCATTCGCCGCCTCGCGCTGCAGATCCAGCTCATCGTAGATAGTTTTTTCGTATTCGCTGACCACCTCGTGCGGACGCAGGCGACGACCACCCGACCATACGCGCGTGGTGATGCTGGCAATCAGGTACATCAGTGACAAATCGCGTGCGATCGTTTTTTCTATGTTTGGCCGCAACACCTTAACGACCACTTGCTCGCCGCTGATCAATTCCGCCGCGTGAACCTGTGCGATCGAGGCAGACGCCAGCGGCTCACGATCAAAGCTGGCAAAGCACTCATCGACAGGTTGGCCCAGCGCCTTCTCGACCGTGGCGATAGACTCTTCAGACGAAAAGGGGGGGACTTTATCCTGGAGTCGCGATAGCTCCAGAGCGATGTCGTCTGGCAGCAGATCGCGGCGGGTCGAGAGCATCTGGCCGAACTTGACAAAGATCGGCCCCAGTTCTTCGAGTGATCGACGCAGCCGCTCGGCGCGCGGCAATGAGCGGGTCGACGCATTCACCCAGCGGTGCGGAGATAGCCAGCACAGGTATTTCAGTGGCAGTGTCAGCGGCAGGCTGAACAGTAAATCATCGAGACCATATTTCAGAAAAACCCGATGAATGAATTCAAGGCGAGCCAGTTGTGTCAGCAGGCGCACCGGAAACTAGCTCTTGTTCAGCTGCGTGCGTACACGCTGTTCGAGCAATGCCACGCGATCGCGCAGGCTGTCGACTTCATCGCTGAATTCTTCAAGCTCCCAGCTATGCGGCAAGTGCTGCGACTCATCGCGCAGGTAATCGGCCATGTTCAATTGCATCGCCTCTCCCGAGCGTTTCATCCACTCGCCGAATTTCGTACTGGCAACCCCGGCCTTGCGGGCAACCATATCACCGGTTAGGGCGGAAAGATGCTCTTCCCAATCTATGTCCAGTTGATCAATGACCTGGCTGAAGTGGCGCGCCACTTCCACGTCGCCCGTGATCTCGATACCCCCGTCAAAAATGCCGGTTTTGCCGGCCGCCATAGCCAGCATCGTGAATGGCGCACCACTGATGGTGGCATCCGCCACCGCATCGTATTGCTCCAGCACCTCGACGCGATCAGCGTGAAACAGCAACCAGACCTGTACCTGCAGGCCGCGAAGATCGAGACAGACCAGTTTGCCGCGCAGCCTATCGAGCCGCTGAACACTATCCGGATCGAGGGCGAGAAAGCGATTAAAGCCCGTTTGCAGCGCAGCCGCTATGACGACCGGGAGTTTCAGCACAATACCGGCTCTGTCGCGTTGAAACGCTGTGACCTCAAAGCCGAAAGCCCTTGTGCAGCGCGACGATACCACCGGTCAGATTGTGATAATCGCAGCGTTCAAATCCCGCCAGCGACATCATGTCTTTTAGTGTTTGCTGATCGGGGTGTTTGCGAATGGATTCCGCCAGATAACGATAGCTCTCGGCATCGTTGGCCACCAGTTTGCCAAGCATCGGCAAGGCGGTGAATGAATAGGCGTCATACACTTTGCTAAGCAGCGGCAATATGGGTTTGGAAAACTCCAGCACCAGCAACCTTCCGCCAGGCTTTAACACAGAGTAGATCGATTCCAGCGCACGTTGCTTGTTGGTGACGTTACGCAGCCCAAAGGCCATGGTCACGCAATCGAAAGAGTTAGGTGCAAACGGCAGCTGTTCGGCGTCAGCCAGCGTGTATTCCAGATTTTGCACCAGGCCGCGATCGACCATGCGATCTCTGCCAACGCTCAGCATCGATTCGTTGATGTCCGACAACACCACCGTGCCGGTATCGCCCACGCGCTCGCACAACACTGCCGCCAGATCACCTGTCCCACCGGCCAGATCGAGCACACACTGACCGTATCGAACCCCGCTCTGACCCAGCGCATAGCGCTTCCAGAAACGATGAATGCCAAGCGACATCAGGTCGTTCATAACATCGTAACGGTCGGCAACCGAGTCAAATACGGCACCCACCATGTCACGTTTCTGCCCGACATCGACAGTCTGATATCCGAAGTGCGTTTTCTCGTTCAACGGTATAGCTCTGTTAGAGGATAGGCCAGGACCGTTGCGGCCACCTGACCCGAGTGCATCAGAGGGTGGTCACTGGGCCGCGTCACCAGGTTCCCGGCGCTTGTGACCTGCCGCGTCAAGGCGCGCCAGATAATCGCGCCATTTGCTGTCGTATTCGGTGCCGAGTTCGTGCAGGTACGACCAGGTGAAAATGCCCGAATCGTGCCCGTCATCAAACGCGATTTTGATCGCGTAGTTGCCAGAGGGCGTAATGCTCTCGATGCCCACGTTTTCTTTGCCAACCTGCAGCTTCTCCTGCCCTGGGCCGTGGCCCTGTACTTCGGCCGATGGAGAGTAGACGCGCAAGTACTCGCAGGGCAGATTGCACTCAAAGCCGTCGTCAAAGTGCAATTCCAACACTCGACTTTTCTGGTGCAGTTTTATTTCGCTGGGTCTGGGCATTGCAGGCGTGGCCTTATCGGAGACAGCGCTATTGTGCCACGTTCAGTGATCATGGGCCGATCTACAGAATGTAGCGACTGAGATCCTCATCCTGTGACAGCTCGGCCAGATACTGATCGACGTAGGCACCATCCACACTGATACGCGTGCCAGAGGCATCAGAGGCCTCGAACGAGGCTGTATCGAGCAGACGTTCCAGCACCGTGTGCAGTCTGCGCGCACCAATGTTTTCTGTGGTTTCGTTAACCCGCCAGGCCACTTCGGCGATGCGCCGGATACCGTCATCGGTGAATGACAACTCCACACCCTCGGTACCGAGTAGCGCCTGATACTGTTCTGTCAGAGAGGCGTTGGGTTCGGTCAGAATGCGCTGGAAATCCTCGACCGACAGCGCCTGCAGCTCGACGCGGATCGGCAGCCGCCCCTGCAGCTCGGGAATTAAATCCGAGGGCTTGCTCATATGGAACGCACCAGAGGCGATAAACAGGATGTGATCGGTTTTAACCATGCCAAACTTGGTGCTGACGGTACACCCTTCCACCAGCGGCAGCAGGTCGCGCTGCACCCCTTCGCGGGAGACGTCACCACCGGTGCTGCCCTGACCGTCATTGCGGCGTGTGACCTTGTCGATTTCGTCCAGAAAGACAATGCCGTTTTGCTCGACGTTGTCGACCGCGAGTTGCTTCAATTCATCTTCGTTGATCATCGCCGCGGCCTCGTCGTCGGTCAGCACCTGCATGGCGTCGCGCACTTTCATTTTTTTACGCTTTTTCTGTTCGCGACCCATATTCTGAAACATACCCTGCAACTGCTGAGTCATCTCTTCCATACCGGGCGGTGCCATGATTTCCACACCGATACCGGCACTGTTGACTTCGATCTCGATCGCTTTGTCGTCGAGATCCCCCTCGCGCAGTTTTTTGCGAAATTTCTGCCGTGTCGACGAATCCTCGCGCCCGCTATCAGCGTCATCGATACCGCGCGCCGGCGGCAACAACGCATCGAGCACGCGCTCCTCGGCGGCGTCTTCGGCGCGGTGGCGAAGTTTGTCCATCTCCTGCTCGCGAGTTTGCTTGAGCGCCGCGTCGACCAGGTCCCTGACGATCGATTCGACATCGCGGCCAACGTAGCCTACTTCGGTGAATTTAGTCGCCTCAACTTTTATGAAAGGTGCGTTCGCCAGTCGCGCCAGACGCCGGGATATTTCGGTTTTGCCCACCCCGGTGGGTCCAATCATCAAAATATTTTTCGGCGTGATCTCGCCTTTGAGGTGCTCTGCCACCTGCTGCCGACGCCACCGATTGCGCAGCGCGATGGCGACCGCACGCTTGGCGTCAGCCTGACCAACGATATGATTATCGAGCTCCTGAACGATCTCTCGCGGCGTCATCGTAGACATGGTTTTACCTGTGAGCGAAACGCTCAGGCTGAAGTGTTGAGTGTTTCAACGGTGAGATTGCCGTTGGTGTAGATGCAGATATCTGCGGCGATACCCAGACTCTCGCGCACGATGTCTGTCGCACTGAGCTCGGTGTGCTCGATCAGCGCGCGCGCCGCAGATTTAGCAAAATCGCCGCCCGAGCCTATGGCGATCAATCCACCCTCGGGTTCGATCACATCGCCATTGCCGGAAATAATCAGCGAGGCCGTGCCATCGGCCACCGCCAACAGCGCCTCAAGACGGCGCAGCATGCGATCGGTGCGCCAGTCCTTGGCCATCTCGACCGCGGCCCGGGTCAGATTGCCGCCATGCGCTTCGAGTTTGCCCTCGAAGCGCTCGAACAGCGTAAACGCATCTGCAGTGCCGCCGGCGAATCCCGCCAGCACGCGATCTTTGTACAGGCGGCGCACCTTGCGTGCATTGCCTTTCATGATTGCGTTGCCCAGCGTTACCTGACCGTCACCGCCAATCACTACTTCATCACCACGCCGAACCGATACTATTGTGGTGCCGCGAAATTGTTCCAAAGGCTGTCTCCGGGCTCTCGCCGAGGTACTTGTTGGGTTCGGGTCACGCACTGCGCGTGCGCGGCAACCGACCGCTGATCGATTGAGCGCAACAGGGCGTATCCGGTGATTGTTCTGTGTGCTAGCCTGCCAACCGCAGCCAGTGGATTCAACAACATGTCCCGACGCAACTTATGTGGTAATTGATGGGTAAAGTTCAAGACACGCTGTCCAGACTGACCGGCCGCTCAGAAGCGCTTCGACAGCGCGCCAAACGGCTGGGTGCACCTTCGCAACAAGTGCCGGGCGCCGACAGCTTTCCCGTCGAACCGGCACAGGTCGCGTTGTGGCTGGACCGCCATCGGCCGTTCGACCGGTCGCAGAATATACGCGCGCTGACCACCGCGCTGCAACATAGTAACAGGCTGCGCACACCACCCGAGGATCGCCTTGCCATCATGGCGTTGTACGAGGCGCCGGTGCGCTGGGCACTGGCCATACTCAATGCCAGGCACCCCGAGTTTGCGCTGCCGGCCAGCAGCGATGCGATACGAAACTTCAACGATATTGCGATGTTGCAGCAAGAGATGGCCAGCGGTTACAAGCTGGCCTTGATCGATTCACTGCAGGGGCGTATCGACGCCGATCGCTGTAGCGACATCGCCACTGCCGCGATGCGCCACTTGTCTGCTTGCTGCCTCAAACATTTACAGGCCTATCGACGCTGGCCGGACAATCGCTGGCTCGATTTGCACACGCTCTACGCGATCGCAGACGATCTGGGCAATGCTGATGCGATGCCAAATGAGCAAACCTCTGTACGAACGAACTATCTCAAGCTGTGCACGCTGGCGATCAGTCAGGTTCATCGTCTGCAACCCGCACAGATGCTCGCCCTGGATGCGTTTCTCGACACCGCGTCTCCGGCGTTGATCAACACCGCTGAACCGCACGATCTGCCGCAAGGCAGCTGCTATCTAACGCTCGCGGCAGACACGGGCCCAATGCCGTGGGCATTTGCCAACGCCAACCACACCGATATTGTCGCCGCCTTCGACATAACGACTCTACTCGATCGCCTCGACGATCTAAGCCACAACGGATCTTCAATTAATCGCAGCACGCAAAATCGGCTGCACCAGATCTGGCAGGGCAACGCCCGGCGACAACTGCCGCGTGCGACCCGATCAAAAACGGTCGCGATCGAATCCGGCTTGCGAAATTTGCACGCGATCATGGACCACTACACGCCAAGCAGCGAACCGTTTGCGCACAGTCTCGATGAGATCGACCTCAGCCAGTTCCTCGATCAAACTGTCCGCCAGCCCAAGCCCGTCGAAAACGCAATGACAACGGGCGACTATGGCGCGCAGTGGATTGTCGAAAACGACAATCGCCGCGGACTGGGCCTGCGCTGGACAGGACAGGGGCGATGTCAGATGCGCGTGGGCGAACTGATCGGTCATACCTATCAAAGCCATCAGGGACTCACGCAGTGGCATATGGGCGTTTGTCGCTGGCTGGACAGCCTGGACGACGACCTGACCTGCGGTGTCGAGACAATTTCAACCACAGCGATCGCAGTCATGGTGCTTGGCGACAACGCCATAGATCAGCCAGGCGAGGCGATTATGCTCAATCACGATGCCACTGCTACCGGGCCAGCCATGTTGTTGCTGCCAGTGGGTCAGTTCGAGCGTCAACAGCAGGTCAACGTACTGACCGGAGACCAACTGCAGCCTGTGCTGCTGGCAGAGAAAATCAATCTCAGCAACCGCTTCGATTGTTTTGGTGTCACACCGGTGGCGCAAGAGGTCAAGACAAGCGAACAGCAAACTGCACCGGATCTCGTGGTCTAGGCCTCATCCTTGCGCGCTTGAGAAACCGCATCGTCGATCTGCGTCTTGCTGGCGCGCGGGTGTGCCTTTTCGTAGACACGCGCCAGATGCTGAAAATCCAAATGGGTGTAGATCTGGGTGGTGCTGATATCGGCGTGACCCAGCAACTCCTGCACGGCTCGCAAGTCACCACTGGATTCAAGTATGTGACTGGCAAATGAATGGCGCAGCATGTGGGGATACAGATTGTGCTGAACACCGGTGCGGCTGGCGAGTGACTTCAGCCTCTGCTGTATCGATCGCCGCGACAGGCGGCGTCCCAGCTGGCTTAAAAACAACGCCTTCTCGTCCGGATCTTTGAGTAACTCCGGGCGTCGCAACAGCCATCGCTCAATCGCCTGTACCGCTCTTGAACCCACTGGCAGTTCGCGCATCTTCGACCCCTTGCCGGTGACACGAACCTGGCCCGTTTTCAGATCGACACTGTCATCGTCCAGTTGCACCACTTCAGCCAATCGCAATCCGCTTGAATAGATCACTTCAAAAAGCGCCTGATCGCGCACTACCAGGATATCGTCTGACGACTCCGAGAAGAGCCGCTGAATGTGCTCGATCTGTAGATTATCGGGCAGTTTGGAGTCGTCGCGCGGCGCTGGTACATCGGCCACCGGATTGAAGCTGATACGTTTGCGCCGCAGCAGGTAGTGATACATCGTGCGCAGGGCAGACAGCCGCCGCGCCAGGCTGCGACCCGACAAACCCTGCTCGTGCTGCCGTGCAATGACGGAACGAATCACAAACGGGTTGGCATCTCGCCAGTTGCCGATCTGCATGTCAGCAAGATCTGACGCCAGTGATTTTAAATCTCGTCGATAGCTCGTCACGGTATGAGCCGAGTATCGACGCTGTACCGCCAGGTACTCACAAAACTCTTCTATTACCGGTGCAAACTCCAGTTCATCGACTGCGCTTTGTGCACCCAATGCGGCTGCTCAATCGTAGAAAACAGCCAGCCTCGCGCTCAGCAACGAGCCGAATCGCAGTAGAAAATCAGTACCCTTGTGCGGTGCAAAACGGGTTTTCTCCTGACTGCCGATCGCGAGGTATCCGAAATCCTTGCCAGCACCGTTGAGTCGCAATACCGCCAGTGACTGGATATCGAGCTCAGTGTCGGCAAAAAAGTGTCGTCGTCGATCCCGGGTGGCATAGCCGCAGTAGACCGGACGACGATTGTGCAAACTGTTAACCGCACGACCAAAATCGCTGCCAACAAGGTGCACGAAATCAGGCAGGTCGCCGGCTAACACCTCAACCACACTGTTGCTGTACAGCATCAGTCGCGAAATTTCACACGACATGCTCTCGATCAGCATTTGCTCGGTGTAGGTAAACACTTCGTGCAAGCTGCTCGCACTCATCAGACCAATCGAGTACTCGTGCAGCAGATCGCCCAACTGATCGTTGTGATGGGCGATCTCGACAATTTCGTCAAAGCGTTCACGCAGTTCGCAGTACTGCTCGCGATGCAGGGCCAGCCTGCGCTCAACCAGCGAGATGGCACCGCGCTCATGGTGGGGCAGAGACAGCTCCATCAGCAATTCGGGATTGCGCTCGAAGAAGTCCGGGCTTGCGCGAAGGTATTGCGCCACAGAGTCGTCGTATTCGTGCTCATCGACGAGCACTTTTGATTCTTGTCTTATCATAGTTCTGCCTTGCCTTCGAAGACTGTTTCACAGGGGCCTGTCATCAGCACCTGCTCACCCTCACCTGCCCAACTCACTTGCAGACTGCCACCGGGCAGCTCCACCATGACTTCGCTATCAAGCTTTCCCTGCACTGTGCCCACCACCACTGCCGCACAGGCCCCGGTACCGCAAGCCAGTGTTTCACCGACACCGCGTTCAAAAACCCTGAGTCGCAACGCGCCGCGATTGAGCACTTGCGCAAATCCCGAGTTGACTCGCTCCGGGAATCGCCGATGCCGCTCGATCAGCGGACCGGTGGTCTCGATGTCACAGGTGTCGACGTCATCCACCCAGCTGACCGCGTGGGGATTGCCGATAGCCACCGCGCCAATCTCCCGATCGCCGGTCTCAAGTTCGAGTGGGTAGCTGTCAGCCCGCGCCGGTGCCTGGAACGGAATCTCCGCCGGCTCAAACGTCGGCACGCCCATGCTGACCGTCACCTGGCCGTCCGTGCGCAACCGCAGGGAGATCAAACCACTGCTGGTGGACACGGGAATCTCATCACTGCTGGTCATGCCGCGGTCGCGGACAAATCGCGCGAAACAGCGCGCACCGTTGCCGCAGTGCTCGACCTCACCGCCATCGGCGTTGAAAATTCGGTACCTGAACTCTGCGTTCGGCTGATCTGCTGGCTCGACCACCAGTAACTGGTCAAAACCAATCCCGGTCTGCCGTCGCGCAAGCTGCTGAATTTGCTGCTGTTCGAGCGCAAAAGGCGTAGTTGTGGCGTCTATGACAATAAAGTCATTGCCCAAACCATGCATTTTGGTGAAACACAACACCATTCGCGCTAGAGACCTGTGACGTGCCGGAACCGGCAGAGGAAGAGACGATCGCAACAGGCCGAAATGTTAAAGTAAAAAATTATCTATAGTAACTAGCTATCTGTTTTTTATATTTTTTGTAAGATTGCAACGGAAACAGCACGGCCATTGTCAGGCGTGTACAACGGACGTGCTTGCCCCGGCAGGATTTTTCGATTCAGCCCTGCGGCAACAACGATTCACCGGCAAACAGCGCCGCGGTCGTTTCCCGTTCGCGAACCAGATGCGCATTGGCACCATCGACCAGAACCTCGGCCGCGCGAGGCCGTGAGTTGTAGTTTGAACTCATGCAAAACCCGTAAGCACCGGCCGACATCACCGCCAGCAAATCGCCCTCGGCAATCGCAAGATCGCGATCGCGGCCGAGAAAATCGCCGGTTTCGCACACCGGCCCTACCACATCGTAAGTTCTGGATTCGAGCCCGGATGGCGTCTGCACCGCGACGATGTCCTGCCAGGCGCTGTACAGCGACGGGCGAATCAGATCGTTCATCGCCGCATCGACGATCGCGAAGTTCTTGTGCTCGCTGTGCTTGAGGTAGTTGACCTGAGTCAGCAATAGACCGGCATTGCCAACAATCGAACGCCCGGGCTCAACCAAAATCTCGAACTCCCGATCACCCAGCACCTGATTGATCTGCTGCGCCCACTGCGACAGGTCGATCGGCTGTTCATCGCGATAGCGGATCCCCTGGCCTCCGCCGAGATCCAGGTGACGAATCGAGATCCCGATTTCCTGCAGCGTGTCACAGAGACTCAACAGCCGTTGCAAAGCGTCCAGATAGGGCGCGGTGTCGGTCAGTTGCGAACCAATGTGGCAATCCATACCGACGACCTGCAAGTGTGGACTGTCGGCAATCGATTGATAGGCCGCAATCGCGTCCTCTGCGGCGATACCAAATTTATTGTCGCGCAGACCGGTCGAGATATAGGGATGGGTCATGGCGTCGACATCGGGGTTCACGCGCACTGACACGGGCGCCACCACGCCATGCGCAGCTGCCACGTCGGCAAGCACTGAGATCTCCGAGATCGACTCGACATTGAAACAGCGGATCTTTGCCGCAAGCGCGGCGGCCATCTCGTCACGGGTTTTGCCAACCCCGGAGAATACGACCTTCGACGGATCGCCACCGGCCGCAACAACGCGCTGCAACTCACCTTCAGAGACGATGTCGAAGCCGGAGCCAAGACGCGCCAGAAGGTTGAGTACGGCCAGATTGGAATTGGCCTTCATCGCATAACAAACCAGATGCGATCTGTCGCTTAGGGCATCGTCAAAAGCGTGCCAGGCGCGCTCGATGGCGCCTCGGGAATATACGTAGAGCGGTGTGCCGAACTCTTGCGCGAGCTGCCTGCAGCTAACCTGTTCTACCTGCAGACCGTCTGAGGTTGACGTAAACTCACTCACTGACCGCTTTCTTCTTCTTTTTTTCAGGTGTTACCTCGGAGATATCGAGTACAACCCCGTCGGTGCCCACCGTTGGCTCAGTGTTGGTAGAAGTCGTTTGTCCTTCCTCTGGAACCGATACCGGCGCAGGCAGATCAAGTGCAGCCGGTTTTCGAACCAGTTCGAGGTCACCCTTGTTGCCACAGCCACTCAGCAACATCACACAGGCTCCACACACCAGCCCATATCGCAGCGCAGTTATATCAAAACTCATTTTCAGTCCAACGCATCATAGTATTGAATTCCAAGTATAGACTTCCGGCTGATTTTAACGACAGACAAATCGACGATGACAGACAATTTTAATGGCGTAGAAATAACGACGGGTCAAGCCGAACCAGAATATGCAGTCATCTGGCTGCACGGACTGGGCGCCGATGGCAGTGATTTCGCGCCAGTCGTCCCCGAGTTGGAGAAACTTGGCATCGACGCCACCCGATTCATTTTTCCACATGCCCCAATGCGTTCAATCACCATCAATGGCGGTATGCAGATGCGTGGCTGGTATGACATCACTTCCCTGCAATTCGAGCAACGTTCCCAGGATACGCAGGGCACTCATGAATCGCGAGATTTGGTTGAGCAGCTGATCCTGCGCGAAAACCGGCGCGGCATTGCATCCGATAAAATCATGTTGGCCGGTTTCTCACAGGGTGGTGCGATCGCACTGTTCACTGCACTGGGACACGCCGACAAACTGGCCGGCGTGATCGCGCTGTCGACCTATCTGCCGCTGGCAGATGAGCTGCAAGAGGCGCGATCGGCCAGCAACCTGAAGATTCCCGTCTTCATGGCACATGGTACCGCAGACGATATCATCCAAATCGGTATCGCCGAATCAAGTCGAGACCTGATGCAGCAATGGGACTACCCAATCGAGTGGCACAGCTATCCCATCGCACACACGCTGAGCATCGAAGAGATTGCCGATGTCGCGGCATGGATCAGGAGAGTCAGGTAATCATCGGTAAACAGGCGCTGCCGACACAGCAATAAAATCATGACACCTGCGATCAAGCACCTGCAAAAACTGGGCGTCGAACACGCTGTCAGGGAATATCAAACTGACGGCAGCGACAGGAATTTTGGCGAAAAGGCGGCCGCCGCACTCGGCCATGACCCACACCAGGTGTTTAAAACCCTGTTGGTTATTTTAGACAAAAATACCCGGAATCCGGCGGTGGCGATTGTGCCAGTCGCCAATCAACTCGATACAAAACGCCTGGCAGCTGCACTGGGTGCGCGTCGCGCCGAGATGGCCGATCCAGCCATCGCCGAGCGAAAAACCGGCTATCAGGTCGGCGGTATAAGCCCGATCGCACAAAGACAGCAGCTGACAACTGTCATCGACGAAACCGCGCAATTGTTTGATCAGATTTACGTCAGCGCCGGGCGACGGGGACTGGAGCTGGCCCTGTCACCCGATGATCTGGCTAGCGTCTGTGACGCGACGTTTGCCGATATCTGTCGAACCGACATCAAACGCGGATAACAACCAACGACTGCAGATCGGGGAGCAGTCAATCACCCTGTCCATTGACAGCCGGTGACTGTGTGCGTTAAATGATCCTCTGCCCCGTCTCATCACGGACCCCGATTGTGAAGGAATACATCGACAGGTGCTGCAGTGTCCTGCTGCCATCAGTGGCACATACAACCGGACGCATCCTTTACCCTTTAATCAACGACTGGCAGACCGCCCACGCCGAGCCACACAGGCGACGCAAAAGACGACGATCGGGCAGAGTCCGCTGGCTTGGGAGCGGACTGTTTCGATTCGTCAAATATGGCCTGGCGATGGGGCTTATCGCCAGTACGGTATTCGTGCTGCTGAGAGCGTCATTCGATTTCGCGGTAGACGCCTCAAGCGGCGGTGCTGGCAGTGTGCCGAATGCGGTCACTACAAGCGCGCCCAGTATGGCAAAAGCCCTGCCTGACAGTCGGCAACCAGCAGCCGAAAGACAACCGCCAACACTTGATAAACTTCAGTCGATCGACAAAGCCATACCCTACGAAGTCACCGCATACGCGGCGAAGTTGTGGCAAGCTATCGACAGTGCCAGCGACAAGGATCTGAGGCTGCAGCGCGGCAGTAGAGTAGAGGTTTTAGACATTCAGGGCGAATGGCTGCACGTCAAAACCGAATCGGGATTGACAGGCTTTGTGCACCAATCCCTGGTGCTTGAACTACCGCGCTGAGCGACGTCGCAACCAGATTCCCAGCGGCGCGATCAAAAGCAAAGCAAAGCCAAATGTGCCTGCACCACCGCCAGTGCCAGTGCCAGTGCCACCAGAGCTATCGTCAAGCGCCAGCAGGTTGGGCATATTGATCGGCACGATGTCGAATTCGTGTTGCGTGTTAACCGCTGGAACACCACGCGAGAATGTCGTCTCGGTCTTCCAACTGGCGTGCTGATCTACCGCCGGTGCAGACGCCGGTGGCTCACCCCGACCGATCATCACCCGTTCACCCGCTCTGCCTGTACCGCTGCCGAGTTCCAGATGCCATTGCGCTTGATCATCAACGCATCCAAGCTCAATCGTGGCGTGACGAGCCGATTGCTGATCAGACATATCGGGGTTAAACACAAACCGCGGATCCAGTGTCATGTCCTCGGCAGACAGAGTAGTGAACAAACGCGTGATCACCATCTGTTCGTCGATGATCGCACGACTGCGTCGCACCGGATCGATTATCTCTTCGTCGATCAGTCTGTCGATGCTCTCCCTGGCGTTTGTCAACTGTTCGGTGCCGTAGCTCAACGCCAGGCCATCAGCACTGAAGTAAAGCGTTTCACTTTGGCCCTCAGGCAGTGGAAGCAGGCTGCGCACCAAATTGCGCACACGGGAATCGAAAAAGTTCTGCTGAACGGAACTCAGGTACTCGGTATCCGACAGCTGCTGCAACGCGAGCAGTTTGTCTTCGAACCGGGACGGTGATACCAGGTGATCGGCAAGATCTTCAATGACACCGGAAAAGTCCGTCGCAAAACCGCGACCACCGACATCGTCCATCGCCGCACTAATCAATTGCTGATAGCTGCCGAATACATCACGCGGATCGGCAAACCAATCCAGCCGGGTATAGTTCGGCACCACATGCTGATAATTTTCCGGTACCGCTCTGGCATCACCCAGAAACCACACCAGCACACCCAGGTCCTTGACGGTAGACACCTCGGTCAGTCGAATCGGAATGACCGGGGCATCGCTTTTATAGCGAAGAATAACGGGTACCACACTGCCCTCGTTCTGATCACTACGCAGTTTTAACGCGACAAACTTCATCCCGGCCTGAACGTAGTCTTCCAGCAGCAAGGCGCCGCGGCCAGACAAAACGTAGCCGTTGCCTGTCAACCATTGTTCCAGATCGGCACTGTTGTCGCTTTGCAACACCGTGGCTTCGAATGGGCCAACATCGAGGCTCTCGTCCACCTGTACGTCGAGATCGGCAACGTTTTGAGTGACCGGATCATTGAGTTGTGCCGTGGCAGTTGTCACCGCACTGGGGCTTGCGACAGCACAACTGCTGCCCGATCGTTGAAGGTTGAACACTGGCCGCGTGGCCAGCTCAAGATCTGTGAAGAGCAGATCGCTGCCGGTGCTGATCGTCGGCTCCGAAGGTACCGGGATAACCCAGGAAAAATCCTGCGGTTCACCGGCGTAGCGGATGCGAACCATCATGGTGGTGATATCACCATCCTGACGAAAAATGATTTGTTCGCTGGTCTTGTCGATCGAATCCGCTGCGCCAAAAAGTCCACCACCTGCGACAGCGGGCGTACTAACCAGCGCAATAAGTGCCAAACAACAAAAGGCAATGTTGATCATCCGGATCATTGCATTTGTCTGTCGGTTTAAGTGGCACCATTTTAGTCGATTAGACAAAGCGGTGACCAACGCCGATCGCCCGAAGAAAATTGCCCGGCACAGTGGCTTATTCGTTTCTGCACAATCGTGTAAAAAACCTGTCCGGGTCATGGTTTGCATGGATGTTATTAATGACTGGTGAGGTTGCCCGGCAAAAAAATTGCGCTGGTCACTGTTTCGTTGGCGCCAACCTTTCTGTCCGGTAACGCGATTTTATCACGCGGTGGGCATCAGTTGCCGGTGCACAGAATAAAGCGCATCGACAAACGTACGACCCAGTTTAATACTGCGTGACGGAGACCAGCCCGACTCGATATCCGGCGTGTCCAGTGTATCCTTGAACGGCATCTCTAACGTCACTGCCAGACAACCGAACTGTTCGGCAACGTAGCTACTGCAAATGCCGTAGTTCGCACTGTTAGCCGGCGCGCGAGGATAGCCATGCGTTGTTTGAAAGTCAGGGTTGAGCGCCTGCAGTCTGGCCTTGAATGTCTCTAGAAGTTGTTCCCTGGCATCGTTCCAACTCGCGATACCGTGTGTTCCGGCGATAAAGTTATACGGCAATGCCTCATCGCCATGCACATCGACGCAGCAATTGACGCCAACTTCCAGCATCTTCTGGCGCACCAGAAATACCTCGGGACTGCGCTCGAGTGACGGAGACTGCCACTCGCGATTCAGATTGGTACCTCCAGCATTAGTTCGCAAATGCCCTTTGAAACTGCCATCCGGATTCATATTCGGCACGACGTGAAAGACCGATGCCTCCATCAGCGCGCGGCTGACCGCATCGTTGCGATCGAGCAACCGCTCAATAAAGCCTTCCATCCACCATTGCGCCATCGTCTCACCTGGATGCTGGCGACCAATGGCCCATATTTTTGTGGCCGCCGACGGGTTGCCGATGGTCAGCATGTCCATGGGGCGACCCTCTATAGTTGAACCCAGCACCTCGTGGCGAACAGCTGGATTCAATGCGCTGCGAGCGATCAGATCTTCATGTCTTTGCATACTGTACGGCGCGAAGTACGCGACCCACACAGTAGAGGACTGCATCTGTATCTCAAACTCCAAAACACCATCGATATACCGGCCGTCGGTGCGTAGCCAATTTTCACGATCAAACGACAATACCGGTCGATAATCTTCCCAGCCGCGCGGGTACGCGGCCTGGGCAGCATTTTCTATCTGTAGTTTCACCGACTGTCCAAGCGGCGCATTCAGTCTGAAATAGAACCACTGAAAAAAATCGGAGTGAGCGTCGCGTCGAATTCGCAATCTGATCTGCTGGTCATCGCTTGCATCAACGACGTCGATGTTGCCACCGTCAAAGTTGGCGTGAATGGCAACTGTGTTCAAAGGTCCACCTCAATGGCGTCTATCCGATCGAGCAAACCACTGAACGACGCTTCGTCGGGCATTCGCCAGTCACCGCGTGGCGACAGGCTGACACTGCCGATCTTGGGGCCGGCAGGCAATGTCGTGCGCTTGAATTGCTGCGTGTGAAAGCGCTGAATAAATACCCGCAGCCACTTCCTGATCTCGGCAGGCGAGTAGTGCTCGGCGTGCGCGACAACCGCCAGCGCAAAGATCTTTTCAACGCCAAAACCGTTGCGTAGATAGTGATAAATGAAGAAATCGTGCAGCTCATAAGGGCCGACAATGGATTCGGTTTGCTGTGCCACTTCGTCGTCTTCCGAGGGGACAAGTTCCGGCGATATTGGCGTATCCAGCACTCTGTCTAGTGCCGTGCGCATCGGCTCGTCCGCTCGGTGACGCGCATACCAGCGTATCAGGTATTGCACCAGGGTCTTCGGCACACTGCCATTCACACCATAGCTGGACATGTGATCCGCATTATAGGTACACCAGCCCAGTGCGAGTTCAGACAAGTCACCGGTGCCAACGACAATGCCACTACATTGGTTGGCGTGATCAAACAACAATTGCGTGCGTTCTCGGGCCTGGGCATTCTCGAACACGACGTCATAGCCACCAGTGTGCTGCAGATCTGCCAAATGCTGTTCCACTGCCTTATCTATCGAGATGTGCAGCAACTCGGTTCCAGCGGCCTCTGCCAACATGCGAGCCGTTTGCAGGGTGTGATCGCTGGTGGCAGGTCCGGGCATGGTGATCAGCACCAGCGCCTGGGGCTGATAGTCGAGTATTTTTAAGGTATCCATGCACACCAGCATGGCGAGCGTTGAATCCAGTCCGCCGGACAAGCCGAGCACCAGACTCTTTGAGCGCGATGCCATCACGCGTCGCGCCAAACCACTGGATTGAATTCGCAGGATTTCAACCGCTCTGGCACCAAATTCTGATTCGTCATCGGGAACAAACGGATGTGCGGGATAGTATCGCTGCAGCGCTTCGATTTCGGCCGCAGCCAGATCCAGTTCAACGCGACGATAACCACCCGGTCTGGGGGTGCAGGCGAAGGTACTGTTGGCGATTCGATCGTGCCGCAGTTTCTGCCAGTCGAACTCGATCTGCAGCTCAGATCCTTCGAAGTTGAAACGCTCGGATTCGGCGAGCAGAGCGCCGTTTTCAGCAAACAACAGATGACCGCCAAATACGATATCTTTGGTCGACTCGGTGGGTCCGGCAGAGGCATAGAGATAGGCACAAACACCCTGGGCGCTCGCCATGCGCACAAGATCGCGACGGTAATCGGCTTTGGCAACCAGCTCATTGCTGGCCGAGAGATTCAAAATCAATTCTGCGCCTGCGACCACGTGGCGCGTGTACGGCGGCGCAGGCAGCCACAAGTCTTCACAGATCTCTATTGCGAACGTGGATTGGCTAAGGCTGAACAATTGGTCACAGGCGATAGAAAATTCACCCAGCAGCGGATGGCTGACAGTCTCATTGATGTCATGCCCGGAGACAAACCAGCGTTTGTCGTAGAACTCGCCGTAGTTCGGATGCGCGACTTTCGGTACAGCACCCACCACCCGCCCACCGTGGCAGACCATCGCAACATTCAACAGCCGCCCGTCGGCCATTTGCCACGGACAGCCGATGACCACTACTTGCTGCGGACTGGCGGCGGCGATTCGGCTGACGGCTGTGACGGTGCTTTCCAGCAGGTCCCGACTGAAAAACAGATCCTCGCAGGTATAACCACTGACGCAGAGCTCGGGAAACAGCAACAACGAAGGTTTCGGTGTGACAGAGATCGCTTTTATAATCGCATCGGCGTTCGCCAGCGGATCGGCAATGGCCACGGCCGGCGCCAGCGCGGCGATTCTGATGTATCCATAGTCTGCATAGTTCATGCGTGTATTCTACCAGTCCGCGCATGGCCAACCCGTTCGACGGGTTGTGTGCCGTCATCAGGCGGGCAGTCGCCGCGCCACGCCCGCACAACATCGCGATCAAGCTCCATCAACCTCAAAAGAACATACCCCCGGATTTATGGCAATTAAGCATTTTGACGTAATCGTTATCGGATCGGGCCCTGCCGGTGAGGGAGCATCCATGAAGCTCGCCAAATCCGGCAAACGCGTGGCGGTGCTGGAGAATTACCGCGATGTTGGCGGCGGTTGCACCCACTGGGGAACCATTCCCAGCAAAGCGCTGCGTCACTCGGTGCAGATGATTAGCCGTTTTCGGGCAGATCCGGTTTATCGCAAGCTGGCCGGACCTCTGGATATCACCTGGCCGGATTTACTTAAATCAGCGGGCTCAGTGGTCACTCAGCAGGTCAATATGCGCGAGGGCTTTTATTACCGCAATCGCGTTGAGGTACTGACCGGCACGGCAAGCTTTATCGACGCCAATACGCTAACAGTCGCCAACCCTGCCGGCCACAGCGAAACCTGCCGGGCAGAAAACATCATCATCGCGACGGGTTCCACGCCCTACCACCCCGACGATATCGATTTTGATCACCCGCGCATCTGCGACAGCGACAGTATTCTGAATATCGATCTGGTGCCGCGCTCAATCATCATCTACGGCGCCGGTGTGATCGGCTGCGAGTATGCGTCGATCTTTGGCAATCTGGGGGTCAAAGTAGATCTGGTCAATACCCGCGATCGACTGCTCTCATCGCTGGATATCGAAATCGCCGAGGCACTCGGCTACCATTTTCGCGAAATCGGCGTCACCGTTCGGCACCAGGAAAAGTATCAGTCGGTGCAGGCGACCGATCAGCATGTGACCATGCAGCTGGAGAGCGGCAAAAGATTTCAGGCAGACGTGCTGCTGTGGGCAAACGGCCGCTCCGGCAATACCGATGCGCTGAATCTGGCTAACGCCGGACTTGAGGCGGATGAGCGCAAGCAGATCAAAATCGATGAATACTACCGCAGCAGCGTGCCGCATATTTTCGCCGTTGGCGATGTGGCGGGACCACCGGGACTTGCCAGTGCCAGCTACGATCAGGGGCGCTTCGCCGGTGCATTTATCGGTGAGGGACGCTGCGACAATACGCTGATTTCCGACATTCCTACCGGCATCTACACTGACCCCGAGATTAGCTCTCTGGGATTGACCGAAGCCCAGCTAACTGAACAGAAGATTCCCTACGAGGTCGGTCGAGCGTTGTTCCGATCCATCGCGCGTGCGCAGATCACCGGTCAGACGACTGGCATGATCAAGATACTCTTTCATATCGAGACACTGGAGATACTCGGCATCCACTGCTTTGGCTATCAGGCCTCAGAGATCATCCACATCGGCCAGGCCATCATGCGCCAGCCTTCACCCGGTAACCGGGTGACCTACTTCACCGACAATACGTTCAACTACCCTACTATGGCAGAAGCCTACCGCGTGGCCGCACTCAATGGCCTGAACCGAATTCAGTGGCAGGGATCATCGCAGCCCTGCCCGGTGGCAGATACCCCCAACGAAGACGCTGCCGCGAGTAATCCTGACGACTAACCGTCTATCGCCTGGCGCGCACGCGCAATAGCGGCGGTCACCTGCTGTGGCGCGGTGCCGCCAATGTGGTTTCTGCTGGCTACCGACCCTTCGAGCGTCAGCACGTCAAAGACATCGTCATCGATCAGATCGCAAAAATGTTGCAGCTCTGACAAGCTGAACTCACTGAGATCACGACCGCTCTGTACACCTGCCGCCACCGCTTTGCCGACAATCTCGTGACTGTCGCGAAACGCCAGCCCCTTTCTGACGAGGTAGTCTGCCAGGTCAGTTGCGGTGGAGAATCCGCGTCTGGCGGCCTCCAGCATGACGGCTTGTTTCGGCTCAATAGCGGGAATCATATCGGCGAATGCGCGCAGGCTGTTGAACAGCGTATCCATGGTATCAAACAGGGGTTCCTTGTCTTCCTGATTGTCCTTGTTGTAGGTCAGTGGCTGAGATTTCATTAGCGTCAGCAGACTGACCAAATGACCGTTGACCCGCCCGCTCTTGCCTCTGACCAGTTCGGGTACATCCGGATTTTTCTTTTGCGGCATGATACTGGAGCCGGTGCAAAATCGATCTGGCAGCTGAATGAAATCAAACTGCGCAGAGGACCAGAGCACCAGTTCTTCAGAGATACGCGACAGGTGGGTCATGCAGATGGCCGCATCGGCACAGAACTCAATGGCAAAATCGCGATCGCTGACGGCATCGAGTGAATTTTCAATCACGCGTTCAAAACCCAGTGCGCGGCAGGTGTCCTCGCGATCAATCGGATAGCTGGTGCCCGCCAGCGCCGCAGCACCCAGCGGCGAGCGATTGAGCCGCTGGCGACACTCGGCAAGCCGTTCGGCATCGCGACTCATCATCTCGTACCAGGCCATGACGTGGTGCCCGAACGTCACCGGTTGGGCCGTTTGCAAATGAGTAAAGCCCGGCATAATGACGTCAACGTGAAGCTCCGCCAGATCCAGCATTCCGTGACGCAATCGGTTTAATTGTTGCACAATCTCATCGATGCCAAATCGAACGTAGAGACGAATATCGGTGGCGACCTGATCATTGCGCGATCGACCAGTGTGCAGTCGCTTGCCGGCATCACCGATTTTGCGGGTTAACGCAGCTTCAATGTTCATGTGAACATCTTCCAGTGCGATCGACCACTCGAAGCGACCCTCGGCGATCTCGGCTGAAATTTCGTCAAGGCCGCGGTGAATGTCAGCGACGTCACTGTCGCTCAGGACGCCGGCTCTGCCAAGCATCGAGGCATGGGCCCGCGAACCGTCGATGTCCTGCTGCGCCATGCGTTGATCAAATTGAACTGAGGCAGTAAATTCCTGCACGAAAGCATCGGTGCTCTCGGTAAATCGTCCACCCCAAAGTAAGTTACTCATCAGTTCGCTTTTTGTTGTCACCTTCGTCAGAGCAGATAATATCAGTTAGCCGGCGGGCGATTGCAGTCAAATCCACGATCGCGCGTCACCCTCGTTAAATAGAGACCAATATGCCGCAACCACTGCGCATCGCAACCCGCAAGAGCCCACTCGCTATCTGGCAGGCAGAAGAAGTGCAACGTCGCCTTGCAGCGACGGGCGTGGAATCAGTGCTGGTTAAAATGTCGACCCGCGGCGATGAAATACTCGACACGCCACTGGCAAAAATTGGCGGCAAAGGCCTTTTTGTCAAAGAACTGCAGCGCGGCATGCTGGAAGATCGAGCCGATTTAGCGGTACATTCGATGAAAGATCTGGCCGCAGAGTTTCCAGCAGGCCTGCATTTGGCTTGTGTTCTGGCACGTGAAAATCCGCACGATGCACTGGTATCCAATCAGTATCGCTCCCTCGACGAACTACCGTCCGGCGCACGCGTGGGCACCTGCAGTCTGCGCCGTCAGTGCCAGCTGATGGAAAAGTACCCTCATCTGCGAATGCTCGACCTGCGCGGCAATGTCAACACGCGGCTGGCCAAACTGGATTCAGGTGAGTTCGATGCCATCATTCTCGCTGCAGCAGGTCTGATCAGGTTGGGCCTTGACGATCGAATCAGTGCAGAACTGCCCACCGACACCATGCTGCCAGCCTGCGCCCAGGGCGCAATTGGTATCGAATGTAAATCTGATGATGGATACACCAACGAAAAAGTTCGCGCGCTGCACGATACCGATACCGCCGCGCGGGTTGCTGCCGAACGCAGTCTCAATGCCCGTTTGGGTGGCAGCTGCCAGACACCGATCGCAGCTTTCAGCGAGCTTGAAGACACGAGCCTGGTGATGCGGGCACTGGTCGGCACAGCAGACGGTAAAACCGTATACCGCGCCCAGGGTCGTGGCGATCGGCATGACGCTGTGGCGCTGGGCGCAAGGCTTGCCGAGGATTTGCTGTCCCAGGGTGCAGAGGCGATCATCGCAAATCTTGCCCAGACGCCATCTGAAGTCTCCTGACTATGTCCGAGCAACCGGGGCGGCTCGCGCAATGGTCGGTACTGGTTACCCGCCCCCGGCATCAGACACCGGCGTTTTGCGAAGCGCTGCATCGGGAGGGCGCTCGCACCGTTGTCTTACCCACCATCGAGATCGTTTTCCCACCGATCGCCACCACGCAACTGGCAAGTGCAGATCACGACATGCTGATCTTTACCAGCGCCAATGCAGTGCGCGGGGCTATTCAACATGCACCACCGCCCTGGGGTCTGAATGTGTCACTGATTGCAGCCATTGGGCCTGCCACCGCCAGGGCACTGCAGGACGCTGGTGTACACGTTGATGTGCTGCCCAGCGAGCACAATAGCGAGGGCCTGCTGCAGGCACTGTCAAACTACAACTTAAGCCATAGCCGGATTGCCATTCTACGTGGCGACAGCGGTCGGGATCTGTTGTTCGAGCAATTGCAAACCCGCGCAAAACGCGTTGAATATGTTGAGCTCTATCAGCGCCGATTACCGCTTGTCTGTGAGCAGCAGATTGAGAAATCTGTACGGAATACAAACATCACGACCATCGGCAGCGATCTGGGGCTGGAGAACCTGCACACGTTGTTACCGGCAGGGCTAAAAAATGAAGTGAAGTCACGGCCATTGATCGTCAACAGCAAGCGCAGTGCAACACTGGCTGCCAGTCTTGGCTTTGGCGGATATATCGGTGTCGCCTCTCCGCCCGGCGATATCGGGCAATTGCAGGCCTTGATCCGGTTCGCAGCTTCGTAGCATTCGGCGCAAGTTTTCCAGGCACGATTCGGGGATTGTTCACAAAACCCGGTCATGACATCGACAGTTACCACATTCCTGCGCCTTTCATACCTCGCTGGTGCTAAAGCTCGCATATTTATTGCTGGTCCTGTCATCAGACTTTGCAATCCGGCGCCACAAACGCTGTTCGACGACTTGCAAACCGAATGATTGAGGATCACATGAAAAAATACTCGGCCCACCTAAGGCTGGTTCCACTGGCGGTTGCGCTGGTCAGCGGTGGTTGTGCTGGTGCGCTTCCCACCATTGAGCTGGAATCGGCTCGCTCGTCAATTCGCAGCGCCGAACGTGCTAACGCGCAACAGTACGCACCCGAGTTGTTCTCCAGTGCGACGGACAGAATCGCCAAAGCCGAAGTGCTGATGGAATCAAATCGCAATCGCCGGGCGCGACGCCTGATCGAACTTGCCGATGCCGAGGCGCAACTGGCTGAAGCGATCAGCGAAGCAGAACACAGCGAGGCAGCGATTGATTCACTCTCACAAGCAAGCCCGATCGCAGCACCTCAGGCCGCACTTGGACCGCAAACTGACAGTGCGCCAAAAACCGTTGTCTACACCAACAAAATTGATGAGTAGCCGGATGAACGTATTGAAAACGAGGGTGGTCGTACCGGTGCGTCGACAAATGGCATTGCCCCTGATCATCAGTAGTGTACTGGCGATGAGCGGGTGCGCGGGCACGCTGACCTGGAGCCCCGAACTTGAAGAAGCCGAACAATTGTTCGAGCGCATCAGCAGCGATCCCAGTATCGCAGCCCAGGCACCAGAGGAGTATGCGCGCGCTCAGGAACAATTGGTTAAGGCACAGAACGCATCGGATTTCTTCAAAGGCAAAAAGACCATTGCGCATGAAGCCAACCTTGCGAAAACCCGGATTCTGATCGCTCAGCAGCGCGTGCGTGCGGTGCGATCGCAGCAGAATCTACAGGTTGCCATCGCCACGCAAAAACAGACTACCGATATGCTGGTCGCCGCAGTAGAGCAAAGCGTGCGCGAGCCCGTCGTCGCCGCCGCTCTGCCTGTGACACCCAGTGCGCCTGCACCAAACGAGCGGATTGCAGAGCTGCAACAGCGTATCGCTGAGCTTGAAAAGGCCGTGATTGAACAACCGGCCGCTGCGACAGAGCCCGCCAATCAGTTGTCTGATTACCGACCGGCCCGACCGGCGATTGTCACCATGACCGAACAGGTCATCGAACCCGATCGTCAGTTGCAACAGGCGTTGCACGCCATGAATGCACACCCGGGTCCGAACGGCATGACACTGGTGCTGAGTGATCGTTACTTCGACGGCAACACCGCACGGCTTTGGAATCAACGCGCGGCAAGACATTTAGACAGCGTTGCAGAAATCATGAAAGGCAACAGCAGCCTGAAGGTTTCAGTCGAAGGCTATACCGATGACATCAACACAACTGACCTGAACCAGATGTTGTCGAAAGAGCGCGCCATCGCCGTCAAGACTGCGTTGATTCAGCGTGGCATCGAGGCTGCGCGAATTACTGCTGACGGGTTTGGCGAGGCGCGACCGATTGCCTCTAACGAAACCCCGCAGGGCAGGCAGAAAAATCGTCGCGTGGAAATCATTTTCCCGCAGACTACGCTCGCCAATCGCTAAAGATAGTTCTCATAGGATCCGCCGAACAATGGCGGATCCCGACGCGCTGACTGTTTACGGCTAGTCGGGGCGGATATAGTTCCCAGCCAGGTTTTTCTACAGCCCCAACGATTGCCACAGGTCATCGACGCGCGCCTTGACCGCTTCAGACATCGCTATCGGCTCGCCCCACTCGCGCTGTGTCTCCCCGGCCAGCTTGTTAGTCGCATCAAAACCGATCTTTGATCCCAGCCCTGCCACCGGCGATGCGAAATCGAGATAGTCGATTGGCGTATTTTCGATGATGGTACAGTCTCGCGCCGGATCCATTCGAGTGGTAATCGCCCAAATGACATCCTGCCAGTCCCGTACGTTGATATCGTCGTCGACGACGATCACGAACTTCGTGTACATGAACTGCCGCAAAAACGACCACACACCCAGCATTACGCGCTTGGCGTGACCGGGATACTGCTTTTTCATTGATACCACCGCCATGCGGTAGGAACAGCCTTCCGGCGGCAGATAGAAGTCGACTATCTCGGTGAATTGTTTCTGCAGAATAGGCACAAATACTTCGTTTAGCGCAACTCCGAGAATCGCCGGCTCATCCGGTGGCCGGCCGGTATAGGTGGTGTGATACAAAGGATCATCGCGCTGTGTGATCAGTTCAACATTGAACACCGGAAACGACTCGACTTCATTGTAATAGCCGGTGTGATCACCAAAAGGGCCCTCGGGTGCGAGGTCACCCGGGTTAATGACACCCTCCAGAACAATTTCGGCCGACGCCGGTACCATGAGATCGTTGCTGACGCATTTGACGAGCTCAGTTCTGCTACCGCGCAAGAGCCCTGCGAAGGCGTGTTCTGACAGGGTATCCGGTACCGGTGTCACTGCCGCCAGAATTGTCGCGGGATCTGCACCGAGCACCACCGAAACCGGAAAGGGCTCATCGGGCTTTTGCTGCTGCCACTCCAACAAGTCCAGCGCACCGCCGCGATGGGCAAGCCAGCGCATGATCAATCTTCGCTCACCGATCAGCTGCTGCCGATAGATACCCATGTTCTGACGTTTTTTGTTCGGTCCACGGGTCACCACCAGGCCCCAGGTTACCAATGGACCGGCGTCACCGGGCCAACAGTGCTGCACCGGATAGTTACCCAGATCGACCTCACTGCCGCGCAATACATTCTGCTGGGCCGCCGCTTTGGACACCGTCTTTGGTGCCATGTCGAGCACTTTCTTGAAGATCGGCAGGCTCTTCCAGGCATCCACGAGGCCCTTCGGCGGATCAGGTTCCTTCAAAAATGCCAATAGCCGGCCTACCTCGCGCAGAGATTCAACGCTGGATTCACCCATCCCCAGCGCCACTCGCTGCGGTGTGCCAAACAGATTGCACAACGCCGGGATATCGTGCCCGACCGGATTTTCAAACAACACCGCCGGGCCGCCTGCGCGCAACACGCGATCACAGATTTCAGTCATCTCGAACTTCGGATCAATCGGCGTCGCTACGCGCTTGAGTTCGCCCTGCTCTTCCAGCGCCGCGATAAAATCTCTTAGATCGCGATACTTCATGTTCGATACATCACTACATCAGACGGATTGACTCGATGACTCATGCAGCGAGGCCCGAATGACGCAATAGTGCCTGCATATCTGGCTGGCGGCCGCGAAACTTCTCAAACAGCACAATCGCCTTTTCACTGCCACCCATTTCCAGAATGGAATGCATGAAGTCATCAGCGGTTTCACGATTGAAGATTCCCTCTTCCTCGAACCGCGAAAACGCATCGCAAGACAACACTTCGGCCCACTTATAGCTGAAATAACCCGCCGCATAGCCACCGGCAAAGATATGCGAAAAACCATTCTGGAATCGTGTGAATTCTGGCATCGGGTTCACCGCTACGCGGCTTCGAATGTCGGTCAGCAGCGCCTGAATCTGTGTCGCGTCCGGATTATCCGTGGAGCGATGCAAAAGCATATCGAACAGCGCGAACTCCACTTGCCGGGCGGTCATCATCGCCGACTGAAAGTTCCTCGCTGTTCGGGCTCTGGATAAAAGTTCAGCCGGTATCTTCTCGCCCGTTTCGAAATGGCCGCTGATCATATCGAGAGATTCACGCTCCCAGCACCAGTTCTCCAGAAACTGACTCGGCAGCTCAACAGCATCCCACTCAACACCACTAATGCCGGAAATCTGCAGGTGGTCCACCTGAGTCAGCATGTGATGCAAGCCATGGCCGAACTCATGAAACAGCGTCGTCACTTCAGAGTGAGTCAGCAACGCCGGTTTATCGCCAACCGGTGGAGTCAAATTGCAAGTCAGATACGCTACCGGTAACTGAACGTGATCAGGGTGCGCCATGCGACTGGCGCAGACATCCATCCAGGCACCACCGCGTTTGTTGTTGCGTGCGTAATTATCCAGATAGAAAGCACCGCGCTGCTGGCCGTCTGCATCGACTATCTCGTACAGCGTTACGTCATCGTGCCAGACATCAGCATCCGCTACCTGGGTAATCGAAAGCCCAAAGAGTTTGCCGATCACAGCAAACATACCCGGTACGGTGACACTGGCTGGAAAATAGGGTTTCAAGTCTTCTTCGGAGAAATCGAACAACTGCTTTTTTAGCTTATTGGAATAGAAGGCGACATCCCACGCTTTGAAGTCATCGATGTTATCCAGTTGCTTCGCGATCTCCCTGACCTGCTGCATTTCCGCCAGCGCCGGTTCGTGTGCCGCGTTATTCAACTCCTCCAGAAAATCGACAACCTGCTGTGGATTCTCCACCATCTTGGACTCGACAGAATAATCCGCATAAGAATCGAAACCGAGCAGGTGCGCTTTCTCGGTACGCAACCGAATGATGTCTTCGAGTATTCGGGTGTTGTCATACTTGGCGTCATGCGGTCCCAGCGTTGAGGCGCGCGTCATATAGGCTGTGTAGATTTCCCTGCGCAACTCGCGATCAGTCGCAAATGTCATTACTGCGTGAAAGCTCGGGAATTCAAGCGTCAGCGTGTAACCTTGTTCGTCTGCCTGGGACGCTGTCTGTTCGGCCAGTGCCAACGAATTGTCCGGCAATCCTTGCAACCTGTCTGCATTCGGCAAATTGAGACGCCAGGCGTTGCTGGCATCAAGCAGATTGTTCTGAAAATCTGTTTTGAGCTTGCTAAGTTGTGCTGCAATCTCTTTATAGCGTTCCCGGTCTGAGCCTTCCAGTGCGACGCCGCCCAATCGAAAAGACAACAGCAGGTCTTCGACACATTTTTGCTGTGCGGATGATAGCGCCTGAAACTCCGCGCCATCACGCAATTGTGATACCCGCTGATACAGTGCCCTGTTCTGGCCAAACTCTGTGTTGTAGCGGCTTAACATAGGCAGGCACTCACCATAGGCACTGCGGATCTGCTCATCACTCATGACGGAATTCAGGTGGCTAATCGGCGAGAAAAAACGTTGAATTTTGTCGCTCAGCACATCTATGGGATAGATCAGGTTGTCCCAATTCGGATTTGTTATTTCCGCCAGCTCATCAAGCTGATCCTGGCTTTGCTTGAGCAGTGCCTGTAAATGCCTGGGTGCACCGTCGAGGTCTATCGAGCTGAATTCCGGAAAGTTATAAAGTTGATTCATACTTTAACCCGCAAATATTTGGGAGAGCCTGGATAGCTAGTGGAGCGCGCGCTTCAAAGTCTGGGGGGACTAGTCACGGGCAAGCTGGTGGGCGGTATCAGTACCTTCCGTGTCACAGATACCTGTGCACCGATATCGCTTGCTCGCACGCGCTGTCTTGCGATTAAGTGCATTAGACACAAAAACCGACAGTATCGTACGAGGCAAACGGCTAACCCCGCTTACCCTCAAAAGATAATACCAGGCCTGGTTTCGCACTATAGCTCGGTACTACCCAGACCGCCGCTAGATAGCTGTACTACACGTCGAGATTAGACACAGCCAGCGCATTTCGTTCGATAAACTCTCTGCGTGGTTCTACCTGATCACCCATCAGCGTCGTGAAAATTTCGTCGGCAATCATCGCATCTTCAATTCTCACCTGCAGCATACGCCGCACGTTTTGATCCATGGTGGTTTCCCATAGCTGATCAGGGTTCATTTCACCTAAACCCTTATACCGTTGAATGGATTGGCCCTTTTTCGACTCTTTCATCAGCCAGTCCATGACATCCTTGAAACTCTCAACGGAGATTGATTTGTCACCGCGTTTGATCTCTGCACCATCGGCTAGCAGGCCTTGCAGCTTTCCAGAAAGCGATGCGATATTTCGGTATTCGCGCGTCAGGAAGAATGCAGGATCAAGTCGAACGATGTATTGATTACCGTGCAGCCAGCGTTCCAGCTCGATACCAAAGCCGTTTTCTGCTTCTACCACACGATGCTGATACAAGTTGCCGTCTTCGGTATGTCGCATCAAGGCACTGTGCAGTGTCTCAGACCACTCTGTCACCTTTTCTTTGTCAGCCAAATCGTCTTCATTGAGTGGCGCTATGTTGATCAGCTGGTCCAGCACATTGCGATCAATTTTCCGGGACAGAACATCAATGCTGGTCAACGCGCCATTGTATTCATTGGCGAGATAAGCCAGCTCATCCCCGCTGACGGTGCCCGATCCGGTTCCAGTGACTAACTCGGCATCTGCCAGTGCCACTTCAAGCAGATAGGCATTGAGTTCTTCGTCATCTTTGACATAGCGTTCCTGCTTGCCTTTCTTGACCTTGTACAGCGGTGGTTGAGCTATATAGATGTGGCCGCGCTCGATCAACTCACGCATTTGTCGGTAGAAGAAGGTGAGCAACAACGTGCGGATGTGTGAGCCATCGACATCGGCGTCCGTCATGATCACAATGCGGTGATAACGCAGTTTGTCAGGATCAAACTCGTCGCGACCGATACCACATCCCAGTGCGGTGATCAGAGTGCCGACTTCCTGAGATGACAGCATTTTGTCAAAACGCGATTTCTCGACGTTCAGGATCTTGCCTTTCAACGGCAGTATCGCCTGAGTACGGCGATCCCTGCCTTGCTTCGCCGAACCACCGGCCGAGTCGCCCTCTACCAGGAATATCTCGGATTTGGCGGGATCCTTCTCCTGGCAGTCAGCCAGTTTGCCGGGCAAGCCGGCGATGTCGAGTGCGCCCTTGCGTCGAGTCATTTCGCGGGCTTTGCGGGCCGCTTCGCGCGCCCTCGCCGCTTCAACGATCTTGCTGGTGATATCGCGTGCTTCCGATGGATTCTCTGCCAGAAAATCGGTCAGCAGTTCGTTCATCGAAGTCTCTACGGCACCTTTTACTTCTGATGAAACGAGTTTGTCTTTGGTCTGCGATGAAAATTTGGGGTCTGGAACCTTTACTGACAGCACTGCGGTCAAACCCTCGCGTGCATCGTCACCGGTAGTATCAACTTTGGCCTTGGCCGTGATGCCGGCCTGTTCCATATATTGATTCAGAGTTCTCGTCAGTGCCGCTCGGAAACCTGCCAGGTGGGTTCCACCATCACGCTGAGGTATGTTGTTGGTAAAACAGTAAATGTTCTCCTGATAGGAATCATTCCACTGCAACGCCACTTCAACCTCTGCCTCAGGTTTTTGCGCTTTTAAATGTACCACAGTGCCATGGATTGGCGTCTTGTTGCGATTTAGATGCTGTACAAATGCAGCGATACCGCCCTCATACTGAAAGACATCTTGCCGTTCTGAACTCTCCTCTCGCAGCAGAATCCTGACACCACTGTTCAGAAATGACAGTTCGCGCAGTCGTTTGGACAGGATGTCGTAGGAGAATGTAGTTTGGGTAAAAATCGCCGGGCTGGGCAGAAAACGAATGGTAGTTCCCGTGGTTTCTGTATCTCCAGTCGCTGCGAGATCGGCAACTGGTACGCTATCCCGATACTGTTGTTCGTAGATCTTGCCACCGCGATGAATCGTCAGATGCAGTTCTTCAGACAGCGCGTTGACGACTGACACCCCTACTCCATGAAGCCCGCCAGATACTTTGTAGGAGTTATCATCAAATTTACCGCCGGCATGCAACACAGTCATAATGACTTCAGCTGCTGATTTTCCCTCTTCGTGCAGATCTACCGGGATGCCACGTCCGTCATCGGTGACGGTAACAGAGTTATCCTCGTGCACGATGACGGTAATTTCGTTGCAGTGTCCCGCGAGCGCTTCGTCAATAGCGTTATCGACAACCTCGAACACCATGTGATGTAGGCCGGTGCCGTCATCCGTGTCACCGATGTACATGCCAGGCCGTTTTCTGACGGCATCAAGGCCCTTGAGGACTTTGATGTTGGAGGAATCGTAGGTGTCGTTGTTATCTTTACCGTCGTCTTTTTCAGTCATTGGGGGTGATCCTTCCGCAATCCCCAATTATATCATCTTTCCCACATTGCCCTGTTCCACGTGGAACCTCTGATCGATGTGGGATTGCTCAACCGTCATCTCATTAATTGATGTAAGAAAGACCTGAGCACCTATTTTTCGTAAGTGACTCAATATGAAGTCCTGGGCTCTATCGTCGAGTTCTGAGGCCATATCGTCAAACAACACAATGGGTGGATGCCCGTGGAATTCACGGTAGATTTCACACTGAATCAGTTTCATCACAATCGACAGCAATTTTTGCTGTCCTCTTGAATTGACGTATCGCACTTCTTGTTTGGCGTGTCTAATTCGCAGATCAGCCCGATGCGGTCCCACGGACGTAGTACCAAGTCGAAGACAATTTTGCCTGGCAGATTCCAGCGCCTGACTCAGTGACAATTCCGGGTTCCATCCCGAACGGTAGGCGAAATCCAAATCGAACGGCAGGGGTAGAGAATCTGAGAGACTGGCGTAGGTCTGGTCGAATCGCTCTACCACTTTGAGCCGACAGCTATGAATGGCTTCTCCAGTGCGGACCAACTCGGCATCCCAGCTATCAACCAGCTCGGAAGCCCGATGAGATTTCAATGCCGCGTTACGTTGCGCGAGCGCATGGCGATACCGTCGATAGGTTTCATTGAACTGATGTTCCACGTGGAACACGATCCAGTCCATGTAGCTTCTGCGTAGCGAGGGGCCACCCTCGATCAGCTCATGATTGCGCGCTGTGATCTCTAAACAGGGGAGTGCGGTCGCAAGTTCAGAAAGCCTGGTCACATTGCGGCCATCGATCCTCGCTAACAGCGAATCCCGCGACCGGGATATCCCGGCGATGCAACTCTCGCCAGACAATTCATTGCGAATGTGTCCAACTACTGAGAGTTCTTCTGAATCGTGAGAAACGACCGTAGAAACCGTGCCAGCCCGAAAACTACGCCCGGTAGACAGCAGGGAGATAGCTTCCAGGATACTGGTCTTTCCAGCGCCGTTCGCACCCGTAAAGAGATTAATACCTGGAACAGGGTGAATACTAACTGACTGCAGGTTTCGGACTGATCTGACATCCAATGATGTCAGTCGCATTCTTTTACAGCCTCATGGGCATGATGACGTAGGTGCTTTGTTTGTCACCACCTGGATGAACTACCATGCTGCTGGCATCATCTTTCAGATGTAATTCGGCAACATCCCCGTCAATGATATTCAGCACATCCAACAAATAGGTGACGTTAAAGCCAACCTGTACCGGATCGCCGCTGTAGTCGATTTCCAGTTCATCTTCAGCTTCTTCGTGATTGGGATTGTTGGTCTGGATGCCAACGAGGTTCTTGTCCAGCGACAAGCGAACGCCTTTGTAAGTCTCATTCGCGAGGATCGCACTGCGAGCGAGAGACTGCTTAAAAAGGTCTCGATCTATCGTGGCAACCGAACCGCCGGGCAGGGGGATGACACGCTCGTAGTCTGGAAACTTGCCATCGATCAATTTGCTTGTCATCTGCAACGGGCCTAGATTCAGTTGCAAATGATTGGCTGTCATTTTGATCTCAAGCTCTGCATCAGAATCCTCCAACAAGCGGCCGAGTTCATTGATGGCTTTGCGAGGAATAATTGCGCTGACGGGATCCGAAATACCGATCTCGGCAGGCGTGCGGTGCAGGGCGAGGCGGTGCCCATCAGTGGCAACGCAACACAGCGAATCTGCGGTCAGTTCGAGTAACAAACCGTTCAAGTAGTAGCGAACATCCTGTTGAGCCATCGCAAACGAAGTCATGCGAATGGCTGTACCCAATTGTTTCTGAGGAATGGTGATAACAACTGGATCAGCGAGCGCCTCTACCAGTGGAAATTCTTCATGTGGCAGTGTAGCCAGAGTAAATCGACTCTTACCTGTAGAGATCTTTGCCTTGTCTGCGGCAATCTGAAATTCGAGATGAGCAGTGTCTGGTAGTGAACGACAAATATCCAACAGCTTTCTAGCCGGAATGGTACTGGTACCTGGCTCAGACACCAGCAACGGGACACGCGTACGATGCTCTACTTCATTGTCTGTACCCGTGATGATCAGGTGATCGTCATTGGCTTCAAACAGCAAGTTGTTCATGACTTCATGGGTTTGCTTGCGCTCAACCACACCAACCACTTGTTGGAGTGGTGGTAGAAGTTCGTTCTTGCTTATTGAGAATTTCATTATATTTCTTGAGATGATGAAAGTCAGCTATGACTATTATTGAGCGAGTTTTCTGTTATTAGATGAAATAAATCTATTATTTTCAATAGCTTGGGTGATTTTACTGGCGGGATCAGCTGTACACAGGCTGTGGATAACCCGGGAGTGAAAATCCGTCCATTGGGGCATCAAAACCGATGGACATATCGTAAACATTTTATCCACAGGATATTGAAAAGTTATCTAGCACGAGAGCAGTCGGTTAAGCAGCCGAAGGTCTTCGGCAATCCGGCTGTCACTGCGTTCCAGTTCCATAATCTTGCGGTGTGCGTGAAGCACGGTCGTATGATCACGCCCGCCGAAGGCTTCGCCAATCTCAGGCAGACTGTGGGTGGTCAGGGTTTTTGACAGGTGCATCGCTACCTGGCGCGGACGCGCAATAGATCGATTGCGCTTCTTTGACAGCAGCTCAGAACTTCTGATCTTGTAGTAGTCGCAAACCGTCTTTTGAATATTCTCAATCGTGACCAGCTTCTCCTGCACTGCCAGCATGTCACGCAGGGCCTCACGAGCAAATTCGATGGTGATCGGTTTGCCGGTGAACTGTGAGTTGGCGATCACTCGACGCAGAGCACCTTCCAGTTCCCGGACATTCGATTTGACTCGTTGGCCAATGAAAAAGCCGACGTCATCGGGCAGGGGGTAGCCTGCCTGTTTTGCTTTGTTGTGCAGGATGGCCACTCGGGTTTCAAGCTCAGGTGGTTCGATCGCGACAGTTAATCCCCAGCCAAAACGCGATCGAAGCCGTTCCTCGACGCCATTGATTTCCTTTGGGTATCGATCGCTGGTCAGGATGATTTGCTGTCCATCCTCGAACAGCGAATTGAATGTATGAAAGAACTCTTCCTGTGAGTGCTCCTTGCCCTCAAAAAACTGGATGTCGTCGATCAGCAACGCGTCCAGACTTCGGTAATAGCGCTTGAATTCGTTAATAGTGCCGGTTTGCAGAGATTTGACCATTTCGCGCACGTATCGCTCGGAGTGCAGGTATTTGACCTTCTGTTTTTTTCCAAGCTCAACCATCAGGTTGCCGACCGACTGCATCAGGTGCGTTTTGCCAAGACCCACACCACCATAAATGAAAAGCGGGTTGTAGGAGGTGCCCGGGCAATTGGCGATCTGGTAGGCCGCGGCGCGCCCGAGTTGATTGGATTTTCCCTCGACGAAGGTCTCGAAGGTGAAATTGGTATTGAGACTGGTCTTGAATACCTCCCGGGCAGGGGATGGCTTCGCTACCACGGGTGCATCCGGATTGTCTGGCTGATGATCGAGACCGGTGGCCAGCGGATTGCTGTGTTCGGGTGGGCCCTCGCCACTATCGATGCCGAGCTGAATGTCAAAGTTGTCCTGTTCTGACAGACTGCCGGCTATCTCCTGGATCCGGGCAACATAGTTGTTGCGCACCCAGTCGAGGACAAATTGATTAGGCGCCAGCAGGCGCAGACTACTGGTCGATTCGAGCGGTTGCAGGCAATGCACCCAGGTGCTCATCTCCTCGTGGCTGAGTTCGTTCGAGAGGTGCGAGAGACAACGGTTCCAGACCGACAATGAGCAAACTCCGGGTTGATGTAAAAAGTGTCGTCAAGAGCGTCAATTCTCCTGCGCAAACCGCGGTTTGCCGGACAATTGGCTTCTTGTATGGTCCAAAGCAGAGGTACTGCCGTCGGTTACATCGTCTGGTAAGACTTGTGCAGCGCACTTTTTCTAGGTCTGGAGTGAGTGCTTGCTGCCCCGAACTTCTGGAAATAGTCTATTACTGTTGGAGAAAGTTATCCACAGTCTGTGATCTCAGAACCGTCACCTGTAATCATTGACAATCGCCGGTCGAACTGGCGATAATCCGTCCGTTATGCGTCTTGCACGTGTGCGAGTCGTAAATGCAAACCCCGGTAACCAACCATGAAACAGACTTTTCAACCGAGCAATCTGCGCCGAAAGCGCACGCACGGATTCCGCGCACGTATGGCCACCCGTGGTGGCAGAGCAGTCATCCGAGCTCGCCGTGCCAAGGGTCGCCGTCGCCTGTCTGCCTGATTGCCGTCACGGCGGTCATCCCGCCGTCGAGATATAACGTCACCCGGATAGTCGGCCTGAGACAACCCATTGGGGCAGCAATTTCCCAGATCAATCAGGCTGCTAAACTCGGCAGACTATAGTAACGTCTTCGCCGTCAACCATCGCCTGGCAGATCGCTACTGGACCATCCTCTACCGGCACAGCAGTCGGGACGTCAGTCGCCTGGGGATGGCCGTAGCCAAAAAGCATATTCGCCGGGCGGTTGACCGCAACAGATTAAAACGGCTGATCCGGGAATCCTTCCGGACTGGCTTGATCCCTGTGACAGTCGACATCGTCGTGATGCCGCGGGCGTCCTGTCTCGGTGTTGACAACGGCGATCTGATCATCAGCTTACACAAACAATGGTCCCGGATATCCAGCAAATGCGCAAAGCAATGTGCAACATGATCACCTTTTATCAGCGCTACATCAGCCCATTGCTACCGCCGCACTGCCGCTACCAACCCACCTGTTCTGCGTATATGTCGGAAGCCATCATGGTCCACGGCGTTTGGCGCGGACTTCAGTTGGGTTTATCGAGGTTGATGCGATGTCATCCGCTGAGTGCCTCCGGTTACGATCCTGTGCCGACATCCACGCGCGGAGACTGCAACTGTGGGTAATCCGCGAGTACTGATCTATGCAGCCCTGGGTTTTCTGCTTCTGCAGATCTGGACCAGCTGGCAAATCGACTATGGCCCGAAGCCACCCCAGCCGCAGCCTGAAACTGCAGTCGACTCGGTAGCGCTGCCGAACCAGCAGGACGCGCCGGCAACGGCTGGCAGTGACGATATGCCTTCACCGGCAACCGCAGTGGTCACGTCACCTGAGTCTGCAGCCACCGGTGTCGTCGAGCAAACCCAGAGCGGACAACAGGCGGCTTCCGAGAATCGCCAGATCCGTGTCCTGACCGACACCATCGATGTGAACCTCGGCACCCGCGGCGGAGACATCAACGGCGTCAAGCTGAATCTCTATCCCACCTCGATCGACACGCCAGACGATCCATTCGTGTTGATGAGCAACCAGCCCGATCTGTACTTCATTGCTCAGTCTGGTCTGCAGTCGCGCGGTCCGGAATCGCCGAATCACCATGCAATCTTCAGCGCCGATCAAGACGAATACATACTGCAGGACGGTGAGCAAGAGCTGCGCGTGCCGCTGCGCTGGCAGGGTAGTGACGGTACCTCCGTCGTTAAAACCTACATCTTCAGACGCGACAGCTACCAGATCCACATCGAGTACGAAATAACCAACAATTCCGAACAACCCTGGACAGTCAATCAGTACAGACAGCTGCGCCGCAAACCCGTCACTGATGACGAACAGCAGGCCTTCATTTACACCTACATCGGTGGCGTCGTCAGCACGCCTGATGATCGCTATCAGAAAATTGATTTCGATGAGTTCGATGAACCCGAGAACAATAAACGGGTAACCGGTGGCTGGGCGGCGATCATCGAGCATTACTTCGTGGGTGCCTGGATTCCAGGTCCCGAAGAGACCAACACCTTCTACACCAAAAAACTGACCTCACCTCAGCGCTACATTATAGGGATGCAGTCTGATGCCGTAACCGTGCAGCCGGGTGCAACAGAAACCCTGACCACCTCTATATTTGCCGGCCCCAAAATTCAGGAGCGCATGCGCAAGGTTGCCGATCACCTGGACCTCACCGTCGATTACGGCATGCTGTCGTTCATCGCCAAGCCGATTTTCTGGCTGCTGCAGAAGTTGCACGGTTTTCTCGGCAACTGGGGCTGGGCCATTGTTGGCGTGACCGTTGTCATCAAACTGATCTTCTACAAGTTGTCTGAAGCCAGCTACCGCTCGATGGCGCGAATGCGAAAACTGCAACCACAGCTCGCCTCGCTAAAGGAACGTTATGGCGACGACCGCGCCAAAATGGGTCAGGCAACCATGGAGTTGTACAAGAAAGAAAAGGTCAATCCACTCGGTGGCTGTCTGCCTATACTGGTTCAAATACCGGTATTTATTGCACTCTACTGGGTACTGCTTGAGAGTGTTGAATTAAGACAGGCGCCATGGATACTGTGGATCAAGGATTTGTCCTTGATGGACAAATTCTATGTATTGCCGCTGATCATGGGCGTCACCATGTTTATTCAGCAAAAACTCAATCCGGCGCCAATCGATCCGATTCAGGCCAAAGTATTCATGGTCATGCCGATCCTGTTCACGTTTTTCTTTGCCTTTTTTCCGGCAGGGCTGGTGTTGTACTGGGTCTCGAACAATACGCTGTCTATCGCTCAGCAGTACTACATTACCCGGCACGTACTGGCCGAAAAATAACGACAGTTCGACAATCACTCTGGTACCATTATCTATCGCAGTGTTAAATACCCATGAGCCTGGATAGTGGTGACACGATCGTAGCGATAGCCACTGCAAGCGGCAGTGGCGCGGTGGGTATCGTCAGGGTCAGTGGTCCGCTGGTTAACGCCATTGCATCGACGATCACCGCGGCACAGCTACCGCCACGGCGGGCGATACACACCGACTTTTTCAGTGCAGATTCGCAGTTACTCGATAGAGGGATAGCGCTGCGTTTTCCCGCGCCGGACAGTTACACCGGCGAGGACGTACTTGAATTGCAGGCCCACGGCAATCCATTGATACTGGATCAGCTCGTATCGGCAGCACTGCAAGCGGGCGCACGTTTGGCCGAACCCGGAGAGTTTACCCGCCGGGCTTTTCTCAACGATCGAATCGATTTGGCTCAGGCCGAGGCGGTGGCCGATCTGATTACCAGTGCCAGCAGCGATGCGACCGCCGCGGCGCTGAGATCGTTACAGGGGGAGTTTTCCGTTTCGGTCCGGCAGTTGGTAGACGGATTGACCCAGTTGCGTGTCTATATTGAAGCGACGCTGGACTTTGCCGAGGAGGAGATCGATTTTTTAAGCGATCATCAACTCGAAGACCAATTTGTATCCTTGCGCCAGGCACTTGAGAGAATTATTGCCAGGGCCAGTGAGGGCAGGGTGCTGCGCGAGGGCCTGACGATGGTCATTGTCGGTGCGCCCAACGTCGGCAAGTCCAGTCTGTTGAATCGCCTCACTGGACAGGACAGCGCAATCGTCACCGAAATCGCCGGTACTACGCGCGACGTGTTGCGCGAGCAGATCACGCTCGACGGCATTCCGCTGACCATTATCGATACGGCGGGTTTGCGCGACAGCGATGACATCGTCGAGCGTGAAGGCATCAGGCGCGCGCGCGAACAGGTGCAACAAGCCGATGTGATTTTGCAGATCAGGATTGCTGGCGACAAAGCGGGCAGATCACCCGAATTGCCACCGCCAGGGGAAGGTCAGGCCACGCTGACGGCGTACAACAAGATTGATCTGCATCCTGACTTTTGTTGTGATGAGCCACAGTCAATCGCACTCTCGGCGAAAACCGGCCAGGGGATTGAGCAATTGCGCGATGCGCTAAAACGTATCGCAGGTTTTGAGAAAACACCTGAAGGTGCTTTCATGGCTCGACGGCGACATCTCGATGCACTGCATCAGGCGAGTGAGCACCTGTCGCAGGCTCAGCGACGGCTGGTGCAAAGTGACTTTGCCGAACTGGCGGCAGAGGAACTTCGACTGGCTCAGCGACAACTGCAGGCAGTTACCGGAGAATTTACAAGCGACGATCTCCTGGGTGAGATTTTCTCCAGTTTCTGTATCGGTAAATAGGCACGGATATCAGGTAGTGAGTGGAACAACTGAACAATTTGATGTCATCGTCGTCGGTGGCGGGCACGCCGGGACCGAGGCGGCGCTGGCGGCAGCGCGCACCGGCGTTCGGGTATTGCTGCTGACGCACAACATCGAAACCATCGGCCAGATGAGCTGTAACCCGGCGATTGGCGGCATCGGCAAAGGACATCTAGTCAAAGAGATCGATGCACTCGGTGGTGTGATGGCGAAGGCTGCCGATCTAGCCGGCATCCACATCCGCACACTCAATAGCCGAAAGGGTCCGGCGGTGCGCGCCACTCGCGCTCAGGCCGACCGCCAGCTGTACCGGCTGGCGATTCGACGGATGGTCGAACAGCAACCGGGGCTGTCGCTGTTTCAGCAGGGTGTAGACGATCTGATTGTCGAACAGGGCCGCTGTTATGGTGTAGTGACACAATCCGGCCTGCAGTTCCGCGCGCAGTGTGTAGTGTTGACGGTCGGTACGTTTCTTGGCGGCAAACTGCACATCGGCGATGTGCAGCAATCCGGTGGGCGGGCAGGTGATGCGCCATCCAACGCGCTGGCTACCCGCCTGCGCGATCTGCCGTTCAGAGTGGCGCGTCTTAAAACCGGGACACCGCCGCGCATCGACGGACGCAGCATCGACTACAGCCACCTCGAAGAACAACCCGGCGACGATCCGCGGCCGGTTTTCTCCTACCTTGGCAGCACGGCCGATCATCCGCGCCAAACCGTGTGTCACATCACCCATACCAACGAGAAAACGCACGCCATCATCCGCGACAACCTGCATCTGTCGGCCATGTACTCGGGCAACATTGAGGGCACAGGTCCGCGCTATTGTCCGTCAATTGAAGACAAAGTCGTGCGCTTTGCCGATCGCAATTCGCATCAGATATTCATCGAGCCAGAGGGCCTGGATACTTATGAAGTGTATCCAAACGGCATATCCACCAGCCTGCCGTATCAGACTCAGGTCGATTACGTGCGCAGTATTCGGGGTTTTGAAAACGCCCACATCACGCGCCCGGGTTATGCGATCGAATACGACTTCTTCGATCCGCGCGATTTATCGAGCTCACTGGAAACCAGCCATGTGAAAGGGCTCTTTTTCGCCGGCCAGATCAACGGCACTACCGGCTATGAAGAGGCCGCCGCCCAGGGTCTGCTGGCCGGGCTGAATGCCGCGCGCCAGACGCAGGATCTCGAGCCCTGGTGCCCGCGACGAGACGAAGCCTATATCGGTGTACTGGTCGACGATCTGATTACACGCGGCACCGCCGAGCCCTATCGCATGTTTACCAGTCGCGCCGAATACCGTTTGATGCTGCGCGAAGACAATGCCGACTTGCGGCTCACCGAAACCGGCCGCTCACTGTCACTGGTCGACGACGATCGCTGGGCGTCGTTTTGCCACAAGCGCGAGATGATTGAAAAGACGCGCGGCTCGCTGGAAAACTGGTTTTTGCATGGCGACGGGGAAGATGCCCGAAAGATCGAACAACATATGGATGTAGTTGTGCAAAAAGATCAGAAATCGATTGATCTGCTGCGCCGACCTGAGACCGATATACAAAAGCTCGCCGGATTGTTTCCGCAGCACTTTCCAACCACAGACCCGATGGTACTCGCGCAGCTTGAAGTCCAGCTACGCTATCAGGGCTATATCGATCGCCAGCTCGACGAAGTGAAAAAGCAGCAGCGGCATGCTGAAACGGCGATCCCCGACAACCTCGACTACAGCCTGATTTCCGGCCTGTCTGCCGAGGTTTGCCAAAAGCTGCAACAACAGCGGCCGGCCACTATAGGCCAGGCCTCGCGGATACCCGGCGTGACTCCGGCGGCGGTATCGTTGCTGCTGGTCTATGCGCGCAAGCAAAGTGCTGAAATAGCAGAGTTGACGGGTGACAGCGCAGCCTGACGACATACCAAACCAACGCGCTGCCCGATTGGCAAGGCTCAGTGCCGGCGCTGCAGAGCTCAGTCTCGAACTCGACCACCGCGTCATCGATACCATGCTGCGCTACGTCGAGCTTCTGGAGAAGTGGAATCGCACGCATAACCTGACAGCGGTCCGCCAGATCGATGAGATGATCAGCCGGCATCTGCTGGATTCGCTGTCGATCATCCCGCATGTGGTTGGCACACGCGTGCTCGATGTCGGATCCGGCGCCGGTCTGCCCGGCATTCCGCTGGCCATCGCACAACCTCACCTGACTGTAACGCTGATCGATAGCGTGCAAAAAAAGACGCGATTCCAGCAATTTTGCGCCGCCCAGCTAAGTCTTCAAAACATCGCACCGATGCACGCGCGCGTCGAGCGAATACAACCGCCACCCGCGTACGACACCATCGTCGCGCGCGCCTTTGCCGCCTCTGAGAAACTGCTGGATCTGACCGCGCATTTGCTGGCCGATGGTGGTCAGGTATTGGCGATGACGGCATCGACTGAATATCGAGTCGGTGACGTTACCGCCAATGGCTTTCGCGTCGCAAAGCAAAAGAAATTGTCGGTACCCGGTGAAAACGCTGATCGCAACATAGTAATATTCGAGCCAATCATCAGCCCGTAACCTGATCGACCAACGGGTGCAGTGCGAAGTCGCGATGCCATCAGGCACGAAGTACGGGCAATAATAAAATCACGCGAGAGCGGCAGGTGTCTGCCACTCGCTGTCAAATCTCTGGCCACTGGCGATACGTCATGCCCGAAAGTGCGGGAGCTCAATGGCAAGAATAATTGCGGTGGCCAATCAGAAGGGCGGCGTCGGCAAGACTACGACGGCGATCAATCTTTCTGCCGCCCTTGGCGTCACGCAGCGACGCGTCCTGCTGGTCGATATGGATCCGCAGGGCAATGCAACCACGGGCGCCGGTATCGATAAGGACGATGTCGAGCACAGCGTCTGCGATGTCCTGCTCGGTGGTTGCGAAAGCAGTCAGGCAATCCTCTCGCCCAAGCACGTGAAATTCGACGTCATGCCCGGCAACGCCGATCTGACTGCCGCAGAAGTCAAACTAATGGGGCAACGCGGTCGCGAACGACGCCTGGCCGACGCGCTGGCAAGTGTTGCCGACAACTACGACTACATCTACATCGATTGTCCGCCCGCGCTTAACGTGCTGACACTGAACGCGTTTGTCGCTGCCAATGGTGTGTTGATCCCGATGCAGTGCGAGTACTATGCACTGGAGGGGTTGTCGTCACTGGTGCGCACGATTCGGCAGGTGCAAAACTCCGTCAATCCAAAACTCGAAATCGAGGGCATCCTGCGCACCATGTTCGACGGGCGCAACAAGCTCGGCCACGAGGTGTCGGCGCAACTGATTGAGCACTTTGGCGACAAGGTCTATCGCACGATCATTCCGCGCAACATTCGTCTGGCAGAGGCGCCAAGCTTTGGTCAGCCGATCGTCTACTACGACAAATCCTCGCGCGGCTCGATTGCGCATCTGGCACTCGCCGGAGAGATCATCCGCCGCGAATCCACCCGCCAGGACAGTGACGACAGCACCGCCGCTGCAACCGCCGAAACCGCCTGACTGCAGGTTAAGCGGTTGCCATGTCTGGTCCAGATCGCGCAAACTTCGCGCGAACCCTCTCTCATTGAGTGATCGAACGTGAAAAAAAGCGGATTGGGCAGAGGCCTGGGGGCGTTGCTCGAAGGCGTCGATAGCACCAGCGCGCCCGTCAGCGTAGCGCGCGACGACGACGCCGAAAGTGTCAGCCACATCGATGTGAAAGACATCCAGCGCGGCACCTGGCAGCCGCGAACCGAATTCGATGAGGACGCCCTGGCGGAACTCGCCGAGTCCATCACCGCCCAGGGCCTGATTCAGCCGATCTTGCTGCGGGCCCGAGCGGGTGGCTACGAACTGATAGCCGGTGAACGTCGCTGGCGAGCAGCGCAGATAGCTGGTTTGAAGACTATTCCAGCCATCGTGCGCGAAATGGATGACAGCACCGCCGCCGCCGTCACGCTGATAGAAAACATCCAGCGCGAAGACCTGAATCCACTGGAAGAGGCGCGCGCGCTGCAGCGGCTGCAGACCGAATTCGACATGACGCACCAGCAGGTCGCAGAGTCTGTAGGCCGCTCACGTGCATCGGTCTCCAACCTGTTGCGTCTGCTCGATCTCGACTCCCGGGTGGCCGATATGCTCGCCACTGGCAAGATCGAAATGGGCCACGCGCGCGCGTTGTTGTCGCTGGACGAAGAAGACCAGCACGCAGTTGCAATGAAGGTCTATGTCGAAGGTCTGAGTGTGCGCGCTACCGAGTCACTTGTGCGCCAACAAAATGGCGGCACAAAGTCTACTTCTACGGTTGCCAAATCGCGTCCCAGTGCCCATGTTAAAGCCTTGGAGAGCAGGCTCTCTGAACAGCTTGGCGCAAAGGTCAGCATTAATCATGGAGATTCTGGCAAAGGAAGCCTGAAAGTCTCCTATAATTCCCTTGACGAGCTGGACGGGATACTGGCCCACATCAAATAGCGGGTTAAACCGCTGGGGATTCCCACCGGGTTGCAAAGCGGTATAGCGGCTTCGGTTTCAGGGCGGAATCCTCGGGTTGACCGCAAGTGGGCGGCTCTTTATACTGCGCCGCGTTCGCTTCGTCGCCTCGGCGACTAATCGCGGTGGCGGGGTTTGGCTCTGGCGTAAAAACGGTCATGGCATCGCGATCTTCTCAAACAGGTGTAGTCAAAAGGCTACTGTTGGCGCAGGCAGCGCTGGCGGTCGTGGTCCCGCTGATTCTCTTACCATTTGGAATGAACACTGCATTGTCGGCAGCGGCGGGCGGTGGAGCGAGTTTATTACCGAATCTGTATTTCGCACACCGGGCATTCAGGTATTCCGGCGCGAGATCAGCGCAAAAAATATTGCGTTCGTTTTACTCGGGAGAGGCCATGAAGCTTCTGCTGACCGCCCTGTTTTTTGCACTGGTGTTCAAATATCTGAAACCATTGAACGTCGCAGCCCTTTTCGGTGCGTTCATCGTCGTTCAAATGGCCGTATGGGTTACACCGTTCGTAGCTGATCGCAACAGAATCAAGATTTCCAACATACATGGCTGACTCATCCCACGGCGGCACCCAGACCGCCTCAGAATATATCCAGCATCACCTCCAGAACCTGACCTTCGGACAAAAAGCCGACGGCAGCTGGGGTATTGCGCATGGTTCTCAGGAAGCCGCCGACATGGGTTTCTGGGCGATTCACCTCGATTCCATGTTCTGGTCCATCCTGCTCGGTTCACTGTTCTGCGCACTCTTCTACTTTGGCGCACAGCGCGCAACGTCCGGCGTACCTGGCGCACTGCAGAACTTTTGCGAAATGATGGTCGAGTTTGTCGATCAAAGCGTCCGCGATACCTTCCACGGTGAAAACAAACTGATCGGGCCACTGGCACTGACCATTGCCGTCTGGGTCTTCCTGATGAACCTGATGGATCTGGTGCCGGTTGACTGGCTCCCCTGGGCCGCAGCCAACATGGGTATCGAGTATATGAAGGTGGTGCCCACCACCGACGTCAACGTCACCCTGGGCATGTCGTTGTCAGTGTTTGCGCTGATTATCTACTACAGTCTGAAGGTGAAGGGCGGCAAGGGATTCCTTGCGGAGCTGACACTCCAGCCCTTCTCCAGCGACAACAAGTTCATCAAATACGCCTTTGTGCCAGTCAACTTGCTGCTGGAGGGCGTCGGTCTGATTGCCAAGCCGATTTCACTCGCGCTGCGGCTGTTCGGCAACCTGTACGCAGGTGAGCTGATCTTCATACTCATAGCGCTGCTGCCTTTTTACCTGCAGTGGATGCTGTCAGTACCGTGGGCAATTTTCCACATTCTGGTGATCGTGTTGCAGGCGTTTATTTTCATGATGCTGACGATCGTCTACCTGACCATGGCGCACGAGCACCACTAGTCAATCAGTTTTAATCACACAACCTTTACTTTTATATCTGGAGCGTAAAATGGGCGTTGAATTCGTAGTTGGTATGACCGCTATTGCCGTTGCACTGTTGATCGGCATGGGTGCACTGGGTACCGCGATCGGCTTTGGTCTGCTGGGCGGACGTTTCCTCGAAGGCGCTGCACGCCAGCCTGAAATGGTGCCGATGCTGCAGGTCAAAATGTTCATCGTCGCGGGCCTGCTCGATGCGGTAACCATGATTGGTGTTGGTATCGCACTGTTCTTCACCTTCGCCAACCCCTTCGTAGGCCAGATCACAGGCTAGATCGCTACCCTTTGGCAACAATCACAAAGGAGAAGCTCAGGTGAACCTGAATCTGACCCTGATAGGACAGGCAATCTCGTTTGCGATTTTCGTCCTGTTTTGTATGAAGTACGTCTGGCCGCCGCTTATCGGTGCGCTGCGTGAGCGACAGGCTTCTATCGCCGATGGACTGGCTGCTGCCGAGCGCAGTGCACAGGCCAAAGAAGAGGCACAGGCCGAAGCTGATGAACTGCTGAAAGATGCACGCAATCAGGCTGCGGAAATCGTCGCCCAGGCGCAAAAGCGCCACGACCAGATCGTCGGTGACGCGCAGGCCGCTGCTACCGCCAAAAGCGATCAGATCATGGCTGCCAAGCAGGCAGAGATCGAACAGGAAGTCGTCACCGCTCGCGAGTCACTGCGTCAGCAGGTCTCATCTGTTGCGGTAGCCGGCGCCGAGAAAATTCTCAAGCGCGAAGTCGATGCATCGGCTCACGCCGGAATTCTCGACGACCTGATCGCCAAGATCTAGGGGCCCGTCATGTCTGAACTAGTCACAGCAGCGCGACCCTACGCCAAGGCGATTTTCGAGATCGCTAAAAAGAGCAGCAGCTACGATGCCTGGGCCGATCGGCTCAAGTTCCTGGCCGCGGTGGTGCGCGATGAAAAAGTCGCCGCTGCACTCGATCAGCCCAACAGCACTGCAGCCCAGCGCGCAGAACTGGTCAAGGGTATCGCTGGCGACAGGCTCGATGCCGACGGCGAGAATATGGTTCGACTGCTGGCCGAAAATGGTCGGCTCGGCTTGCTGGACTCGATTTCAGATCTGTACGACGACTATCGAGCACTCGATGAAGGCGTGCTGGAGGCGAATGTCGTCTCGGCGCAAGCGCTGGATGACACCTACAAGGCGCGCCTTGCCGAAGCGTTGGAGAAAAAATTCAACAAGAAGATCAACATCGTCAACACTGTGGATGAGTCGCTGATTGGCGGCGCGTTGATCCGCGCGGGCGATGTCGTGATCGACGGTTCGGTGAAAGGCAAGCTACAGCAACTTGGCCAGAGCCTCAGCGCCTGATGCCTGCAGAATCGATATAGAGGATACTCCAAATGCAACTCAACCCATCTGAAATCAGCGAGCTGATTAAAGAGCGCATCGGCAACTTCGAAGCCTCTTCAGAAGCCCGCACGGAAGGCACCATCGTCAGCCTGTCTGACGGTATCGTGCGCATTCACGGCCTCACCGACGTCATGTCTGGTGAGATGATCGAATTCCCTGGTGACACCTACGGTCTTGCACTGAACCTCGAGCGCGATTCGGTTGGTGCGGTAATCCTGGGCTCATACGGACACATCTCTGAAGGCGACAAGGTTCGTTGTACCGGTCGAATTCTGGAAGTGCCGGTTGGCCCGGAAATGCTCGGCCGTGTGGTTAACGCACTGGGTGAGCCGATCGACGGCAAGGGCCCGATCGCCGCGACTGAAACTTCACCCATTGAAAAAGTCGCCCCCGGCGTTATCTGGCGTAAGTCGGTCGACCAGCCGGTACAAACCGGTCTGAAGTCAATCGACTCCATGGTGCCAATCGGTCGCGGTCAGCGCGAATTGATCATTGGTGACCGCCAGACTGGTAAGACCGCTGTTGCGATCGACACCATCATCAATCAGAAAGACACCGGCATTAAGTGTATCTACGTCGCCGTTGGTCAAAAGCAGTCGACCATTGCTAACGTGGTTTCCAAGCTCGAAGAGCACGGTGCACTGGACAACACCATTGTGGTTGCCGCTGGTGCGTCCGAATCAGCCGCGATGAACTTCATCGCTCCGTACTCCGGTTGCTCGATGGGTGAGTACTTCCGCGATAACGGCGAAGACGCATTGATCATCTATGACGATCTCACCAAGCAGGCCTGGGGCTATCGCCAGGTATCACTGCTGCTGCGTCGTCCGCCGGGTCGTGAAGCCTATCCTGGTGACGTCTTCTACCTGCACTCTCGTCTGCTTGAGCGCGCCGCTCGTGTCTCTGAAGAGTACGTAGAAAAGTACACCAACGGCCGCGTCAAAGGTAAGACAGGCTCATTGACAGCGCTGCCGATCATCGAAACCCAGGCGGGTGACGTGTCGGCTTTCGTACCGACCAACGTAATCTCGATTACCGATGGTCAGATCTTTCTCGAAACTGATCTCTTCAACGCCGGTATCCGCCCTGCGATCAACGCGGGTCTGTCGGTATCTCGGGTAGGTGGTGCAGCACAAACCAAGATCGTCAAGAAACTCGGTGGTGGTATTCGACTCGCACTGGCGCAATATCGTGAACTCGCGGCTTTCGCCCAGTTCGCATCAGATCTTGATGAGGCCACACGAAAGCAGCTCGAACGCGGACAGCGCGTCACCGAACTGATGAAGCAGAAGCAATACTCGCCTCTGTCTGTCGGCCAGATGGCGATCTCGCTCTATGCAGCCAACGAAGGCTATCTCGACGATCTGGAAATCGCTCAGGTGGTACCGTTTGAAGCCGGTCTGCACGCGCACGTTAGTGCCAATCACCAGTCGGTTCTTGACACCATCAACGAGTCTGGCGACTACAACGACGATATCGAGGCGAGCATCAAAGCTGCAGTCGACGATTTCGTTGCCAACGGCGTCTACTAGACCGGGCGAACTGATATGGCTGGCGCAAAAGAAATACGCACCAAGATCCGAAGCATTCAGAATACGCAGAAGATCACCAAGGCGATGGAGATGGTGGCCGCGAGCAAAATGCGCAAAGCGCAGGATCGCATGGCAGCCACTCGTCCCTACGCCACTAAAATGCGTAGCGTTATCGGCCATCTGGCGGCCGGTAACGTCGAGTACGTACATCCGTACCTGCTCGAGCGCGAAGAGGTCAAGCGAGTCGGTTTTATCGTTGTCTCTACCGATCGTGGCTTGTGCGGTGGTCTGAACATCAACAACTTCAAAGGCGCTGTCGCCGAAATGAAGCGGTGGGCCGATCAGGGTGCCGAAATTGATGTCTGCACCATCGGCAAGAAGGCGGCGAGCTTTTTTCGTCGTCTCGGCTTCAACATTGTTGCTGAACGCTCCGACATCGGCGATGCACCCAAGCTCAATGATTTGATCGGTACCATCAAAGTGATGCTCGATGCCTACGACGAAGGGCAGATTGACAGGCTCTACATCGCAGAGAACGAATTCGTTAACACGATGACGCAAAAGCCGAAGGTCAGTCAGTTGATCCCGACTGAACCGGATACCGACGAGCGCCTGAAGCACCATTGGGACTACATCTACGAGCCCGACTCGAAGGAAGTCCTCGATGAGCTGATGAAGCGCTACATCGAATCCCTGATCTACCAGGCGGTAGTTGAAAACGGCGCATGCGAAATGGCGGCCCGAATGGTGGCGATGAAAAGCGCAACCGACAACGCCGGCGACATCATCAACGATCTGCAACTTGTCTACAACAAGGCGCGGCAGGCGGCGATTACTCAGGAAATTTCCGAGATCGTCGGCGGCGCGGCAGCAGTTTAAAGAACATTTAGATATCCCGAGGAACGACAAATGAGTTCTGGATCAATAGTCGAAATTATCGGCGCAGTTGTGGACGTGGAATTCCCGCGTGACGCCGTGCCAAAGATTTACGACGCCCTCACCATCGAAGGCACTGACACCACACTTGAAGTACAGGGTCAGTTGGGCGACGGCATTGTGCGCACCATTGCAATGGGTTCATCCGAAGGTTTGCGTCGAGGCATCGATGTGGTCAACTCCGGTGCACCTATCTCCGTACCGGTTGGCGAAGCCACGCTGGGCCGCATCATGGACGTACTGGGCAACCCGATCGACGAAGCCGGCCCGATCGGCACCGAAGATCGCTGGGCTATTCACCGCGCAGCGCCAAGCTATGCCGAGCAAGCCGGTTCTACCGAGCTTCTGGAAACAGGCATCAAGGTTATCGATCTGCTTTGCCCGTTCGCGAAAGGCGGCAAGGTTGGTCTGTTTGGCGGTGCCGGTGTAGGCAAGACCGTTAACATGATGGAGCTGATCCGAAACATCGCGATCGAGCACTCTGGGTACTCGGTATTCGCAGGCGTTGGTGAGCGCACTCGTGAAGGAAACGACTTCTATCACGAGATGAAAGAGTCCAACGTACTCGATAAAGTATCACTGGTTTACGGTCAGATGAATGAGCCGCCGGGCAACCGTCTGCGCGTAGCGCTGACAGGTCTTACCATGGCCGAGTTCTTCCGCGACGAAGGCCGTGACGTACTGATGTTTATCGACAACATCTATCGTTACACACTGGCCGGAACCGAAGTATCAGCACTGCTGGGTCGTATGCCTTCAGCGGTGGGCTACCAGCCGACACTGGCTGAAGAAATGGGTGTACTGCAAGAGCGAATCACCTCTACCAAAACCGGATCGATCACCTCTATCCAGGCGGTATACGTACCGGCGGATGACTTGACCGACCCGTCTCCCGCAACCACCTTTGCCCACCTTGACGCGACTGTTGTACTGTCTCGAAACATTGCGGAACTGGGTATCTATCCGGCGGTTGATCCGCTCGATTCCACCAGTCGCCAGCTCGACCCGCTGGTTATCGGTGCAGAGCACTACGATACTGCTCGCGACGTGCAGAACACGCTGCAGCGCTACAAGGAACTCAAGGACATCATCGCGATTCTGGGTATGGACGAACTGTCTGAAGAAGACAAACTCGTCGTTGCCCGCGCGCGTAAGGTCCAGCAGTTCCTGTCACAGCCGTTCTTCGTGGCAGAAGTCTTCACCGGTTCACCGGGCAAGTACTGCTCGCTGAAAGACACCATTGCCGGCTTCCGTGGCATTGTCGACGGTGAATTCGATCACCTGCCCGAGCAGGCGTTCTACATGGTTGGCAGCATCGACGAAGCTGTTGAAAAAGCCAAGTCCATTAGCTAATACCAACATCGAGAGAGCTCATGGCTAATACCATGCAAGTGGACATCGTCAGCGCGGAGGAGGAAATCTTCTCCGGTGACGCCAGCCTGCTGGTCGTTTCCGCAGAAATGGGAGATGTCGGTATTGCCCCAGGGCATGCGCCGTTTATCTCCAAAATCAAACCCGGAGAGATCACCCTTCGGGTCGAGACCGACGAGCAGCATTTTTACGTCTCTGGCGGCATGCTTGAAGTACAGCCACACATTGTGACTGTACTGGCAGACACTGCCATCCGTGCTGATGATCTGGATGAAGCAGAGGCACAACAAGCCAAGGAGCGCGCCGAAGAAATGCTGAAAGAAAAGCAGGGCACACCAGACTACGCCGCCGCTGCGGCAGAACTGGCAGAGGCCTCAGCTCGCCTGATGGTATTGAAGAAGATGCGCAATACCGGCCGTTGATCTGTGGGAAAAACGTTGTAAGAAAAACGGCCCTTATAGGGCCGTTTTTCGTTGTGGGACACAAGTTTTTCTATGGCTTACAGGCTGTCGGGTCAAGGTAACCAAACGAATCGCCAGTCAGGCCAACAATAGAATCAGCTTAACCAGATGTCAGCTCAGGGAAAACAGGCCAGGGATTGAGCAAAAAAGTCAGTACACGGGTTTTGATAGGCAGATAGAGCAGAGCAGGATGCCCACATAACGCCCACATCGGATGTGGACTTTGTGGTTCTGTTCGGTGTGCAGCAACAAAACCGAACTCGAATATAAGCGAGCTGAGCTATTTGAGTACGAACAACCTCGCATCACTGGTGACAAGCTTGCGGTGAGCACCGATGACAGACTGAACTCAGCCTGCGGTATTCGTCAGGCGGATTCCCTGGATCTAGCCAGGTCTATTGTCTCACAGCGATTTGATTACTAGATATCATTAAGCATAGTGTACTATGCTTGATATTTCTATTTAGTTAGAATTCTTACATGGAATTATCTAAAGATGCGGTAACCGCAGTGCTTAGCCGTTTCAATCCATGGTGGCGCAATGAAAGCGTAAACAGTCTTCCAACCTGGAAACGAGCGGCTTATCAGGAACTTAGACAATGGTCGGTATCTCCGCCTGCTCGTCGAGCGGTCGTGCTCTCTGGCGCCCGACAAATTGGTAAGACCACGTTAATGCAGCAAATGATTCAAGAATTGCTGGAACGAGGCATTCCAGCCGGTAATATCCTTTACGCTACTTTTGATCATCCAATTTTGAAATTGGCTGGAATTGACGCTGTGGTCGAAGCATGGCGTGAAAGGGAGCCGGCAACCGATGGTCCTGAGTATCTGTTTCTTGACGAGGCGCAGTTTCTTCGTGATTGGGGTACCTGGGTCAAGCACGAGCACGATTTCAATCAGGATCGCAGGATTATATTTACCGGGTCCGCCATGACGCTTGACAGGACCGACGCCGAATCAGGTGTCGGTCGCTGGCATACCATTCAGCTAACTACGCTTTCGTTTTATGAATATATCCAGATAAAGCAGTTGGCTCTGCCGGATCTTCCGGCATTGTCGTCGTTGCGCGAACTATTCACTTGGGAACCTAGGCAGATTTCCCGCGTGAAAGATGTATTGCCGGTATACATGGGACATTTCCATGAGTATCTGCTGCGGGGCGGATTTCCCCAAACAGCGATGATCGACAACATAACGATTGCTCAACAACTTATCCGCGAAGACATCATAGACAAAGTGCTAAAGCGGGATATGACAGCAAATTTCGGCGTTCGGCGTGTCCTTGATTTAGAACACACGTTTTTGTACCTGTGCATGAACGATGGAGCTTTGCTGGATATGACACAATTGGCAAGCAATCTATCTGTTAGCAAAGTAACGGCACAACGATATATTGATATCTTCGTTGCGAGTCATCTGGTTTATCGCCTGCCACCGTTTGGCTATGGCAAAGACGTGCTTCGAGGCAAGTTCAAGCTTTATCTGGCCGACCCGGCGATAGCACCGGCCGTCATGTTAAGGGATAAATCAATGATTTCCGATGCGCAGCTACTTGGTGTCGCAACTGAAGCAGCTGTATTTAAACATGTATTTGCACGGTACTATCCTAACCGTGTGCAGTTCAGCTATTGGCGCGGCAAGAAGCAACATGAAGTCGATCTGGTTGCCGAGACTGGATCTGACATCATTCCGTTCGAGGTAAAGTACCGCAACCGCACACCATCACGTTCAGATCTAACCGGCCTATTGCAGATGGCAAAGCAAAAGCAATTTCAGCGCGCCTACGTTGTAACGAAATCACCGAGTGATTTGGGTGAAATGATTTTCGACGACGAGCAGCCTCAAGTGATGCAAATCCCCGCACCACTTATTTGCTATTGGATGGGTGCGACAGAATTGAATCAGGCGGAAGTGGATTCAAACACCTGAGTGAGAAATACTAACAGTTGGGAACTTATTGATTAGTTCCCAACATCAGCTGACTACAGGGCCTGATCGCATGCGCCCATCTATTCCGAGCACGATTGCAGAAACATTCGAAGTATTGCGTTGAATTGCTCTGGTTGCTCAAGTGTTGCCAGGTGCCGTGACGGTGCCAGCCAATGCAATTGAGCGTTTGGAATCCGGGCGGCCATTAACTTCGATACTTCTACCGGTACACCTGGGTCATCAGGTGAGCCAATCAGCAGTGTTGGAGCGTTGATTTGATGAAGCTGATCACTGGTATCGATCTGGCAGATGGCTTCGGTGGCAGCGGCAAAAGACGCTGGCGAAAACCGGCTGAAAGCACTGTCGATATACTGGTAGCCATGCACGCGTTTGGCTGCCGCCTGATCACTAAACCAGCGTTGCATCAGCGCGTCTTTAACAGAATCGATCCCGTTGTCCAGAACTGATTGCGCGCGCTCGCGCCAAAGATCTATTTGCGCATCACTATATTGACAGGGGCTATTCGCCAGAGTGAGTGACAGCAGGCGATCAGCGTGTGCCAACGCCAGCGTTTGGCCGATCATGCCGCCCATGGAAACGCCGACAAAGTGAACGCGATCTAACGTCAATACATCCAGCAATTCGATCACATCCTCGGCCAAACGCGCTAGTGACATAGGCCCCGGTGAACACTGACTACTGCCATGACCACGGATGTCGTAACGCAGCACTCGAAATCCTTCAACTGCGGGCAAGTGGCAATCCCAATAGCGATGGTCCGAGCCGAAGCAATGGCATAAGCACACCACATCTCTACCAGTTGGTCCTTCCAACCGATAGAAGAGTTCAGTCTGATCTGAAGTCAGATAGCTTCCGGACATCGCCTGGTCAGTTTCCATCAATATAGCCCGGACTATTCATGAAAGGGCGAGAATATCGCGCAGATAATTGTTTCTGCAGCGGATATCGCGACTGCGTCGAATACTTACTGATATTTGCAAAGGAGCGAGATTCGCTGCAGGAACAAGGATCAAGTGAGAAATCGTCCATTTCGTGAATAATCCGGGCTAGAGTCCCACAAATGATCAGCGTAACGCTTATCCACTCAGGATGCGATTACATTGTCAGGTACGAGGCATATACTTTCGGCACCTGACCCGAAGCCGGGCAGCTCCAGACTGCCGGAAGGTACAACGCATGAATCCTGAGATCAATCGTCGCTTTGTATTGGCGCATCGCCCGCAGACACTGGCGGATGCCAGTCATTTCACGATCGAGACAACCCCTGTCGAGTATCCAGGCCATGATCAGGTACTGGTGCGCACGCTACTGGTAGCGTTGTCTCCGTGGCAGGGTCAACGGCTGAAAGACTTCAAGAATTACACAAAGCCATTCAACATCGGCGAACTGATTGATTGCGATATTCTGGGTCAGGTTGTTCAATCGCATTCAGATGCAATTGAGACTGGTGCCTGGGTGACAGGGCGGCTGGGCTGGCAGGAATACGCAGTGGCAAATTCGGAGCAACTTACCCTGGTCGGCAAAGAATTCGAGCAAACGATGTGGTTGAGCGCGCTGTCGTCACCCGGCCTAACCGCTTACTGCGCACTGGACATGTTCGCTCGCCCCATGCCGGGTCAAACTCTGCTGGTGACATCAGCCGCCGGGTCGGTGGGAGGTTACGCGGTGCAACTGGGCAAACTGGCGGGTATGCGCGTGGTGGGCATAGCGGGATCAGACGCCAAGTGTCAGGTGCTGATCGATCAACTGGGCGCAGATGCGGCGGTGAATTATCAGCAGAATGATTTCCCCACCCAACTGGCACAAGCTTGCCATAGTGGCATCGATCTGGTGTTTGACACGGTCGGTGGCAAAGTCGCTGACGCTGGGTACGACAACCTCAACAAATACGCCACCGTCTTGATCGTGGGTAGAACCGTATCCAACAACAGCGATCGTCCAGACCTGGACTATGTCAACATGCGGCAGCTGTGGGCAAGGGAGGCGAGCATTCAGTGTTTCTCACGCTATTCCTATCCTCGCGAATGGGAAAAAGCCCGCCTTAAAATGATGGAACTGGTTCGACAGGGCCGGATAAAAACTATCGACAACATTGTTGATGGATTTGAACAGACACCACAGGCATTGCACGATATGCTTGCCGGCCAGTACACCGGTAAGGTCATGGTGCGCTACGCACATCCGGAGAACTGATGTCTAGCCAGATTATTCGCGTTAACGATATCGATATTTGCTATCGATTTGATGGCCTGCAGGATGGCCCCGTCCTGATGATGGCACACGCCATGGGAACCAGCCACCGATTGTGGGATTGGCAGGTTCCGGCATTGGCCAATCGTTATCGAGTATTGCGTTACGATTGGCGTGGACATGGCGGCACCAGTGCACCACCCGGGCCCTATCAACTGTCACAGTTTGTCGATGACGCCGTCGGCCTGATGGACGCGCTCGCGCTTGATCGTGTGCACTGGGTGGGCATCTCTACCGGCGGCATGATCGGGCAGGGGCTGGCGATACATCATAGCCATCGCTTGAACTCCCTGACACTGTGCAACACGACTTCTCAATCGAACAGCTGGTATCGAGATTGGGTGCGGGAGCGCCAGGCAGTCGTGCGCGAGAGCGGCATGGAGCCGGTCTGGGATATGACAAAACGCCTGTGGTTCACCGATGCATTTGTCGATGCCGCCAACGCCGACTATCACTCAGTGCGGGATGTATTTATCCGCACGCAGGTCGCAGGTTATCTGGGTGGTACAAGCGCCGTCGCAGACCTCGCCTATCAGGATGATCTGCATCGCATCCAGCTGCCAACGCAGATAATCGCCGCCGGTGATGACCCCGCCACTCCCGTCGAACAATCAAAGGCGATCTTTGATCGCATCAATGGTGCCACCTTAAACATACTCGATGGCCAACGACATTTCTCGAATGTGGAAGTGCCGGACCGATTTAATCAGGTCTTGCTGGACGGGTTGGAGAAGATAGTCGCGCCGTAAGTTAGATTCGACCTGTTGTCGCGTGAAGCGCACTGACGTTGAAACCGCGACAGCAGACAGGTCGAACAAGTCGATGACGTCACCATCGAACCAGAATATCTGACCGCATCCTCCGGTGTAGTGACCAGCGGACGGTCGCACAGCCTAATTACACTAAGCAAGAGTGTGCTCTGGGCCGGGCTCAGAATTAATGTGGGCTTTTTCGTTTTTTAACTGATCTGTTGCTCCAGATCCATCAAAGATGACTCTACAAACCAGGTTGGCATAGCTCCTTTGCCTTTTACATCAATCGTGCCGCGTGGCTGGCAAACAAAGTTGTCTCGGATTCTGCGCCAGGTGGGCTCGGCGACCTGAATCCGGCTCGGCACCCCGAGTGATTCCATTCGGGCGGCGATGTTGACCGCATCACCCCACAAATCGTAGTGAAACCGCGAGGTGCCAACGATACCGGCAACCGCTTCGCCGGAATTGATACCAATGCGTACCTGCAATGACTCCAGCATGGCCGCTGTCTGCATAAACTCACGCATTTCCAGCGCGACACGCGCAAGTGCCGACGCGTGATCGACTCGGGGTTCCGGCGCTCCGGCCACAACCATGTAGCCATCTCCAATGGTGCGCACTTTTTCAACACCGTTGCGATCACAGATTTCATCAAACGCAGTGAACACGCGGTTTAGTATTTTCACGGTTCGATCCGCCCCGAGACGCGCCGACAGTGGTGTAAAACCCACGATATCTGCAAACAATACAGAGATTTCCTGGTGGTGATCGGCGATTGTCGTCGCGGGTGCTTTCTTAAGTCTCGATGCGATGGAGACTGGCAATACGTTGAGCAGCAAAGAGTCTGCACGAGCGGTCTCGGCTGTCAGGGCCTGCTCTGATTTGTCGACCATCGCTCGTGTCGCCGCCGCCATAACCGCGATTGCGATCACTGTGATAGAGCCGTTGATTAACACTTGCCATTTCTCGGGCAATAACGAAACCTGCCCGGGAAAATGCTCCTTGAACAACAGGAACAGCATCGTCAGCAGCGTTGAAAATGCGGAAAACCCATGGGCGACCATGCGGTGCCTGGCGAGAAACAAGAAGTAGGGGAAGTACACCATCAGGATCAGATAAACCCAGATGTTGGCCGCCATGCCGTACATCCAGATGCCCCAACAGGTTTGTATTAAGCCCACCAGCATCAACATCATGCCCGCAGCCAGATGGCGACCGGTCCGATTGAGCGGAAACACACACAGCACCAGTACGCCACCAATCAGTACCGGTATCGCGAGCATCCAGTTGGCGAGCATTAGATTGACTGGTGCCCACGGCAGGATCATCACCGCCGCCATCATTGCAGCGACGTTGGTCAGCCTGATGTGTTTTATATCGCGTGCGGGCGTGTGCTCTGTTACGCCCTGGTCTCGCACACGCCGCAACCAGGCAAGTGGGCCCATCGAGTTATCGGCTAATCCAGTCAGGCTGCCCACGTCAGAGAGCCGATGGATTTCTCGAATAGCGCAAGCGCAGGTTCGTTTCGGCCAAATGTCACGTGTGTCTGTGCGCCGGAGCGAAGTCCGGACTGAATACCCGCACCGGTCGGGAAGTCTTCATCCAGCACGGTTTTCATCAATATATCGATGTTCTTTTTCCAGTGGATCCGCGCTTTCTCACTGGTCACTGGTTCGGGTGTCATGAAATCCATCGTCATCACACACTGGCTCGTGTCGGTGGGATGCGGGTAGATACGCCACAACTCGATGTGATCCTTTTGCATGACCCATATCGTATTCGGAAACAGCACGTAAACCATCGCCGACTGATCCGGTAGATCCCACTGCGCTTTAGGCAACTCGGGGAGCTCGGCGGTCGTTTTGCGTGGCAGGATTTCGCGGATGTGGTGTCCTGATTGATCGACCAGACAGCAGTCGTGGATAAACAGCGGTGCGATACTGTTGCGGTGCAGCACACCAAAGTGATAAGGCTCCAGAAACGTATCGATCGCGATCTTCCAGTTCAGCGGTTGCTCGATCACGTGTTGTTCCAGAAAGTGGCTTTCAGGCAAACCGTAGCCTGCGAAATCACCGTCAAAGTCGCCAAGATAATTGGCAACGTCCAGACTCGCGCCCGGCTCAAGCCGCCCCCAGATCAGGCCGTGGCGCTCCTGCGTGGGCAGTTCGGTCAAGCCATTGCAGTTGGGATCGATGTCTGGAAAGGATTCCTTTGCCGGTATATGGACCAGTTTTCCCTGCAGGTCGTAGCACCAGCCGTGATAGGGGCAGGAAAAGACCTTTGGCACCTTGCCCTGATCCTTCGCGCTGATTCGCGCCCCACGATGCCGGCAGACGTTCAGAAAAGTACGCACCACGCCATCCAGACCGCGCACCACGATCAGCGGCACGCCGTAGTAATCGTTGGTTTTGAATGAACCGGGATCTGGCAACTCGTGGCTCATCGCGAACACCAGCGGCATTGAACCGAAGATGTTCTGTTTCTCCAGCGCGAATTGCGAATCGGCGTAGTACGCATCAACCGGAATGCGTGTGATGTCATCGGCCAGCGTGGTGGTGTTACCCTGACTCAGTTCCAGTACTCGTTCCAGCAGTGCTACTTGTTGTGCGTGTTTCATCTGAGAAGCTCCCCCGGGCCAATGCCAGGCCTCGTGCCGGTTACAGTGTAACAACAGCCATTGTACCCGTGCGTCGTACAACAATGCCCATACGGTTCATGCGCAATAGGGTGCGGACACGCTGTGTGCATAACGGCTATCATCAAGGCTGGCTCATTGAAGGCGGCAGCTGTTCGGTGCCAGTCTCCCGCACACGCAAACCGTTGCCAGGCTGCCCTGGTGGTGGCTGTGCGAGTGTGGTGAAACATTTAGCGCAATTTCAGGAGGATTTGGGTTTGCACTGGCATGAAATACAACCGGTAGATCTACAACCGGAGACACATTTCGATGGTCGGGTAATGCCGTGCTTTCGGGATCGGCCCGGCTCGGTCTGGCAGATGTTTGCAGACACTGCCTCGGCACACCCGGATCAGGACGCCCTGGTTGGCGACGAAGGGCGCATCACTTATGCGCAGCTGGCAGAGCGTGCCGCATGTATTGCAGCGGGCCTGCTGGATGCCGGTCTTGAGCCAGGCGAGCGTGTCGCACTGCTGATGGGCAACCGGTTTGCTTTCGTCGAGGTCTATCTGGCCTGTGCCTGTGCCGGGCTGATTTGTGTGCCGATGAATCCTCGCCAACGGGCGCAGGAGATCGCATTCGCGGTTGGGCAATGCGGTGCGGCTGCCATTGTTGTCGAATCGGAGCTCGCCGAGAATCTGCCAACCCGCGGCGATATTCCATCGGTTCGGTACGTCTGGTCAGCCTATGGTCCGGGTGGCGAGGACTATGAGGCACTAGCCGCTTATGATCCTGTTGCTGCCATTGAAGTAGGTGAAGAAGATTGCGCGGTGATCCTCTATACCTCCGGTACGACCGGGCGGCCCAAGGGTGCGATGCTGACGCACTTCAACATCGTCCACTCCTCTTTGCATTTCGCGTATTCCATGGACTTCGCACCCGGTGATCGCAGTCTGCTGGCGGTGCCGGCATCTCATGTAACCGGGCTGATCGCCAATATCTCCACAGCGCTTGTGCGTGGCGGTGCGATTATCTTTCTTTGCGCTTTCAAGGCTGCAGATTGTCTGGCGCTGATGCAGCGCGAACGTGTGACCCACACGCTGATCGTGCCGGCCATGTACAACCTGTTTCTACTGACCGAAGGATTTGACGACTACGATTTGAGTGCCTGGAAGATCGGTGGCTATGGCGGTGCGCCGATGCCCGAGGCAACTATTGCGCAGATGGCAGAACGCGCTCCTCACGTTGGCCTGATGAACGGCTATGGCGCAACCGAGGCGACCAGCCCCACCACCATGAATCCGGTTCAATACGCGGCCAGCCACTCCGATTGCGTAGGCCTGGTGTTGCACTGCGCCGATATCAAAGTTATGGATTCAGACGGTCGCGAAGTGGCACCTGGTGAGCAGGGCGAGATCTGGATGCACGGGCCGCAGGTGATTCCCGGTTATTGGGACAACCCAACAGCGAATGCTGAAAACTTCATCGATGGCTATTGGAAGTCCGGCGATATTGGATCGAAAGATGCCGATGGCTTCATTCGGGTTTTCGATCGAATCAAAGATATGCTGAACCGGGGTGGCTATAAAATTTTCTCAATCGAAGTGGAGAACCAGATCTGCTTTCACCCCAATGTGATGGAAATGGCGATCATCGGATCGCCGTGCCCGGTGTTGGGAGAGCGGGTACACGCCGTGGTGGTGCCTAAGGATGCCGCCCCAACTGAGGCGCTGGCTGATGATATTCGCGCCTTCGCAGCGGAGCGTTTATCAGACTATAAGGTGCCGGAAAAAATTATCTTCCGCACAGAGCCGCTGCCGCGCAATGCTAACGGCAAGATTATTAAGACGCGACTGCGCGAAGAATACGTTTAGAGCCCACTGTCATGCAACGAATTGAATTTGTCACCGTCGATGTTTTCACCGATCGTCAATTCGGCGGCAATCAGCTTGCAGTGGTATCGGACGCGACTGGCCTTTCTGACATTCAGATGCAGCAGATCGCGCGGGAATTCAACTTAAGTGAAACGACATTCGTACTGCCTTCCGAGCGGCAGGATTGCGACTGCCGGGTTCGGATCTTCACACCCGTAGCCGAGATGCCGTTTGCGGGTCACCCCAATGTAGGTACGGCGTTTGTGCTGGCGAACGCGGGCCAGGTACTTGATACGAAACTTTCCGCGTCGAAAAAGGCACTCGTATTTGAAGAGCTCGCCGGTACTGTTGAAATGCAGTTGCAACCCAATGGTGCTCGGTTGCGCTCACCGCAGCCCTTCACAGAGCTTCAGGAATTAAACGTAGACGTGATCGCCGATGCCTGCAGTCTGGGCAAAGATGAGATCAACACTACGCAGCATGAACCAGTGATTTGCTCTTGTGGTGTCCCTTTTACCATTGCCGCTGTCACGTCCAGAGATGCCCTGACCAGAGCAGCACCGAAGATCAACGTGTTCGATGACGTATTCACACGTGAACAGAGTACGGGCATCCACCTGTACTATGTGGCAGACGACGGCGTCGTTCACACCCGTATGTTTGCCCCACAACACGGCATACTCGAGGACCCGGCTACCGGTAGCGCAAACGTAGCATTGGCCGGGTTGCTCGCATCACTCTCTCCCGAGGCAGATGCGACTCTGGACTTCGCTATCGAACAGGGTGTGGATATGGGGCGAGCGTCGCTATTGCATGCCAGTGCCGGCAAGTCCAACGGCGTGGTCGAGGCGACGTGGATTGCCGGTCAGTGTGTGCCGATGATGCGTGGTGCGCTGGTTCTGCGGGAAGGTTGACCAAAGGTCTTTTCTATAGGTTTCCAGCGCGTCTTGTTCGCTCGATGGAGTCAGTCTTCCACCGGCCCTGGCCGCAACACGTGGGACCTGGTCTCCGACCGGGGAACAAGAACGGACGGCTTTCTTCTCCGTACGCAAGCGGCAAGTTGCGCAGTCGATTTGTGCTGATATTACTGTTGGCTTAATTGGATTTACACTGGTGTTTGGTACTGCCCGTACTCCCATCACCGCGCTATTGCGTAATGGTCTGCAGCCTGCGCATGGTTAACATCTTTTCGATTCCGGCGTTTTTGGGCTTTGCGTAGGTGACGCCTTCCTCGACAGCCATCGCTTGTATGTCGTTGCTGCCTAATAGTCCTTCTATCACTTTGTCCAGTCTTTTTTTCAGCGCTGGTCTGTCTGCCAATATGGCGGCGCCTATGTCAAAGCCCACCGGATGTCGCCAGTCTGCCAGTCGAAGTTTGGTGACTTTATTGTGCAGGCGATGGCCATCATAGGCGGGCACGTCCACAATACCCACATCGGCGCGCCCCTGCTCCAACTGCCACAGGAAGTTGGCACCCGGATTTAACGTGACGACATCTGCGGCCAGATTGGTCATGGTAGCCATCGAACCAGACAGTGTGCCTTGTTGAACCGCTAAGCGCCGATCGCCAAGATCGTGAAGGCCCTTGGGTTCGGGTGTGTCCTTGTGATAGACCAGTCCGATTTCTGCGCGCATGTAGGGTTTAGTCACCGTGATGGATTTTAACGTGACATGCGGCAGCCGTTTGCTCACACGCCGGTTGGTAACCGTATCCAGTTCGGTTGGCATACCGTACCAGCGCGGCAATGCGGCAGCCGTTGTTGGCGGTGGGCCGATTGAGGGTTCAAACAACGGGTGGGACAGTACAAGATCACACAGCGGATACGAGAGCATGGCATAGGTTTGCAGCACGGGGTCACTGTCTTCTTCTACCTCGCCTTCAAACCATTCCACTTTGAGTGTTAGCCCGAGCTCATTGGCCAACGCCTGACTGACACGATAGTCAATGCCGACGCCACCGCCCGATCTAAGGCCCGATATCGAACCGGCATTGCGTGCCAGACAGGCGGTCAAATGCCCTTCATCTACCCAATCGGCGTCGTGCAGGTATGACGTATCCTGATCTTGCGCGGATGCCTCATCTTTGGGCAGGGGTTCTTTGCCGCCACGTGTGGCGACATAGATCCACAGTGCATCCAGCTCCTCTGGGTAGATAACGTCACCCCAGGCGGGCATTGCCCCGCGCCCCTCTTTAACACTTTTATAAAATCGATCTTTTTGATCGAGTGGGAACTTGCGCAGATCGTACGATGATACGCCAGAGTTAACCATGTCCTTGCCGTGACACTTGGCGCAGAAAAATTCATACGCTTCCAAACCCGCAGCCAGCTGCGGGTCGGAAATTTTATCGGCGAAGGCCAGTGGTGCGCTCAGGGTAAGAAGCGCTAGGACCAGTTGCTTCACAGGCGATTAACTGCCCGGCAATGCGAAAGTCCAGACCGATCCACCGGGAGGCGTGGATGCGAGCCTTTCATCGCCTGAGAACAGGGCGTAGACACCACCTGAGCCGTTCAGTATGCTGATGTACTGTTTGCCATCCATCTGCCATGTGACGGGCTGGCCGATAATTCCGGAGCCGGTGTTGAAAGACCACAAGCGCTCGCCGGTATCGGTATTGAACGCTTCAAATTCACCGGTTTGTCGGCCGGTAAAGAGTACGCCGCCACCGGTGGTCAGCACGCCTGCCAATCGCGGAATATCGGATGGTTGCGACCATTTGACATCACCAGACATCGGTTCGATAGCGCGCAATTCACCTCGGTGCCCCTCTGGCCATGCCCAACTGAATTCTGCACCAAAATAAAATACCCCGGCGCGGTACTTGGGTGTGACTGCCTTGTAGTTCATACCCATGCGCATGGTATTCACGTATGCCATACCGGTGTCGGGGTTGTAGGACATAGGTGCCCAGTTCTTACCACCAAAGGCAGACGGCCAGTAGGTAACCGGCTCACCGGCAATCGCTTTGGTGTAGATGTCAGTGTGCACCGGGCGACCCGTTTCAAGATCAATCTTTTCCGCCCAGTTCAGATCGTCGACAAATTGATTCGCGGCGAGTAACTCTCCGTTGGTGCGGTCGATGACGTAGAAGAAGCCATTGCGATTTGCCTGCATCATGACCTTTTTGCCGTCAATCTCTGCCAGCACTAACTCGTTTGTGCCATCGTAGTCAAAGGGATCATTGGGCGAGAATTGGTAGTGCCATTTAATACTGCCGGACTTTGGATCCAGCGCCAAAACCGATCCCGTGTATAAGTTATCGCCAGGTCGAACGCCCGCATTCCACGATGCCGCATTGCCCACGCCCCAATAGACAGTGCCAAGTTCGGGATCATAGGTGCCAGTCAGCCAGCCTGGCCCGCCACCGCGCTCCCAGGCATCGCCTTCGGGCCAGGTGTCACTACCGGGTTCGCCGGGTGCCGGTACGGTATAGGTGCGCCACAGTCTTTCACCGGTCGCTACATCGTAGCCCTCGATGTAGCCTCTGATGCCGTATTCACCGCCGGAAATGCCCACGATGACAACACCATCTGCGATCAGCGGTGTCACTGTGAAGGAATAGCCCTGTTTATAGTCGATCGATTTAGTTCGCCACAACTCTTCACCGGATTGCGCGTCTATAGAAATAACATGCGCGTCCAGGGTGGTACGAAAGAGCTTGCCATCGAGCATCGCTACCCCGCGATTAACAATACCGCAGCAGGCCACCCGCGGGGCCTCCTGAGGATACTCGACGCTTGATTTCCATATTTGCCGGCCGGTTTTCGCATCGATTGCCATGGTCGACGCATGGGTTGTCACATACATGACCCCGTCTTTTATCAGTGGAAAGCTCTCCTGACCGCGGGTATCAGCCAGGCTGTATGCCCAAACTGGTGACAGCTGGGCGACGTTGTCGATCGTGATCTGATCGAGTGCGCTGAAACGCTTTTGATCATAGCCCATGCCGTAGACCAGTACGTCATCCGGAGTTTGGCTGTCGTTGCGCAGCTCTTCGGCAGTTTGGGCGTGGCCGACGGTGGAAAGTCCGGTGGCCAGGGCAGTCGCCAGGGCGGTGGCGAGCGTTAACGTTTTCATGGTTTCCTCCTGTTGACGCGAATTCGCACAACTCGTTCGAATGAATCGGTATCAGCGCAGTCTGCGCGGCGTCGCCATCTCTCAGCAAGCCCTGCAGTTGCCATTCAAACGCGCCTGCACGGCACGCCGTTACAGTCGTTCGTTCTGCGCTCGACACTTGTCATTCTCTCCACCGCAACCGCCGATGGGAGTGACAGTGTCGCATGGTTTCTGACAAAGTGACAGTACACGCGGCACGACCGTGTTTTGCTCAATCGCTCTAGCGGGCTGGGCGCGTTTGTCAAAACAACAGGCAATCGGCAATGCGCCAGGCTTGCGCGAGCATTGATCGAAGACAGCTGTTTCAAGTAGTCACGGCAGGATCAGGGCTGCGCCTGCGCACCGTTGTTCCGTGTCAACGATGGGTCGAGCTGTCGCTGGACCCGATGCGGATCGCGTTTCACTCAGCCCATTGAACCTGCAACCGCAGGCTGGGAACACCGCGAAAGACCATCGATCGATGCCATTGCAACTCACCGGATACCTGCTCCACTCGTTTTGCGCGCTGCAACACACGCGTGAACGCGATCTGTCCCTCCAGTCGAGCCAGCGGAAATCCCAGGCAGATGTGTTTGCCCCAGCCGAAGGCCAGATGCGCGATCGATTTGCGCTGAAAGTTCAGATGATCCGGCTCGTCATACACGCGTGGATCGCGATTCGCTGCCGAGAGCATTAAAAACACCCGGTCCCCTGCAGCCAGTGTTTTGCCGTGCAGTTCAATCGGTTCGGCGACTACTCGCCCGGCCGACAGGTTCGGTCCGTCGTAGCGCAACACTTCCTCGACCGCCGCTGCGGCCAGGGCGGGTTGCTCGCGAAGCAACTCGATCTGCTCTGGAAAATCCAGCATCGCCAGCAAGCCGTTCGAAAGCAAACTGGTAGTCGTCTCGTGGCCGGCAAACAGCAACAGGATGCAAGTGGCGATCAGCTCGTCATCAGTCAGTGTGTCGCCAGTATCGGCATCGCGGGTCTGACTGAGGCGTGTGATCAGATCATCTTGTGGTACCGCCCGGCGTTCGCTGATGAGCTGCAGGAAGAAGTCTGCCATCTCGCGCGTGGCGGCTTCGGCAACGGCATACTTTTCTGCCGATGCACGCGCACTGCCGATGAAGAGCGCTATCTCATCAGACAATGTCTTGATCCGCGCCAATTCCGATTCCGGCACGCCGAGCATATCCATAATCACAAGCGCCGGCAGCGGCCCTGCGAAATCGCCGATAAAGTCAAACTCCCGGTTTATAGACAACGAATCGATCAAGCGATTCACCCGCCGCTCAATCAGCTCGCGCTGCGCATTCATGCTGGTGGCGTTGAACACCTGGCCGGTCAGTTTGCGCAGCCGCGTATGATCGGGCGCATCTTTAAACACCATCCAGCGCGCCAGATAGCGGATCAGGCTCCCGATGCTTGTGCGTTGCGTTTCCGGCATGGTCGCGAAAAAGGGATGCAGTCGATCGGACGACAGTGACATATCCAGCGCCAACTGTTTAACATCAGCATACCGGGTGATCAGCCAGGCACGCAGATACGGATTGAAGTGCGCAGGATCGTGCTCGCGCAGGGCTTCCAGTGCCGGAAACGGATTGGCCATCGTCGCGGCGTCAGCCGGGTTAAACTCGTATTGCGATGATTGAATCATTCGTCGATGTCGCCAGCCAACGCGTAGTCTTGAAAGTCGATGATAAGACGACAACGGCTAGTGAGATCCAGAGTTGTCGCGCTGTACAGTCCAATAGTAGCGCCAGCACGGCTGCGCAATCAATGACACAACCTGAGGGATGCTTGCGATGACAGACAATCAGGCCGAAAGCCATCAACCATTTGCCGGTCTTGTCGTACTCGATTTCACGCAGGTGATAGCCGGCCCGTTGGCAGCCCAGCTTCTGGCAAACTCAGGTGCTGCCGTGATCAAGGTGGAGTCCTTTTCCGGTGACCAGCTGCGGTCTATGCTAAGGACCGAGAAGCAGCCGCGTGGTGAGGACTCCCCGGCGTTTTCTGCCATCAATCGATCAAAGCGATCGATCGCCATCGATTTGAAAAGCGAGAAGGGCCTGCAGGCGATTTTGCGAATAGCCGCGCAATGCGATGTGGTGATTGAGAATTTTCGCCCCGGCGTCGCCGAACGGCTTGGTATCGGCTATAAGGCGATTCAGGCAGTTAGGAAAGACATCATCTATTGCTCGATTTCAGGCTTCGGCCAGTCCGGGCCACTGTCACCACTGCCGGCTTACGATGGTGGCATACAGGCCGCATCTGGCATGATGTCCACCACTGGTCACCCTGAAACAGGTCCGGTTCGCACTGGTTTTCTTTGCGTAGACATACCCACAGCTCTGCATGGTGCCTATGCGATCAGTACCGCACTGCTGCGGCGTGAGCGTACCGGACAGGGTCAGCGCATCGATGTCAGCATGCTCGACACCGCACTGCTGATGCAGGTGTCGGCGGTCACCAAACAACTGCACGATGGCACGCCAAGTGGGCTTGGCGGCAATGCGTCGCCGGCTAAATCGCCGCTCGCCAATACGTTTCAGACGGCAGACGGTTATCTCACCGTCAGCGCGGTGACCGAGGTGCATATTAAAGCGATACTCAACGCATTGGCCTTGCCATCCGAATACTATCGGGAGTACATGGATAACGAGACGGACTCAGCGACTAATCGCAATATCGTGCATGAAATCAGTGAGGCGTTTCAACGCCAGGGTACAGCACACTGGGTGTCGACATTAAAAGAAGCAAAAGTATCGGTACAGCCTGTGAACGCGGTAGAAGATGCGATCGACATAGCCAGCACGCAGAAGCGCCCGATAGTCCAGCAAGCCACAGGCGCCAGTCTGGGTGCCACCTTCAGTACGAATGCAGATGGTCCGATTGCCGACGGTATAGCGCCCTCGATCGGTCAGCAGACTGGGGAAGTTTTGTCGGAATTTGGTTTTGGCGAATCGGAGATTGCTGATCTATACGCTTGCCACACTATCCGGTAAGTGGACACAGGCTTATCAATGCACTGAAAAAGCCAGCCCGGCCTGCCATCACCTCATCGTGTTAACCAGGCTGCCGCAACGGAGCCGTCGAGACTGGTTTCGAACAAAATGCCAACCACATCGTGGGAATCCAGGGTGGGATCGAAGCAGTTGTGTGATAATGTGTCAGTACGTTTAGTTTTTTGTGTGCCAGGGTGGGGCGGTTCAGGCCCGCTGGGTAGTGGGAGAGAATAAGTTGAACACTGGCTTTTACTACGTGCCAGATGGCCCAAACAACGATTAGTTTGCTTACCGTAATACTGATGCTGATGGTACGACGTCTGTTTGGCGATATCGTGACCAGCGAATTGAGTATCTCTTTACGATTAGCGATCCTAAAATGTGGGATTGGAAAGTTATAACGGGTTACAACGGCCATACTTATCTGACCGCCATCAAAAACGCAGGAGAATGGCCTGAACCTTCTGTGAGACTTTTGCTCTGGGCATACGATTCGCAGAGTGATCAGCTGGTTCAATTGTCAAACGATGACTGGTACGCTGCGATCGGTGGCCATCCAACCCCAGATGAAGGTTATCTGTTCAGGCATCTCAATACCCCCGATGGGCTGATCTTCGTCAATCTCACCAAAGATACCGGCCGTGAGCTATGGTATACCGATGGTACAACTGAAGGCACACGACAACTGGCGGATATAAATCCCGGCAGCGCCGACAGCAACCCGCAAAATTTCTACCACAGCGGGGATGCTATCTACTTCTCCGCTGATGATGGAGTTCATGGGCGTGAACCCTGGAGAATTCCAATTTCCAGGTAGCGTATTTACATTTCTAAATTCCATCTGCTCGCAGCGGCGATGCGTCCGCAGCCTTAGCAGCCATTGCGTATACAATCGCCTTCAATCATCGAGCGCCTGATTGACAGCCACTCGCATGTCGTCCCCCAACGGTACCTTGGATCCAAGGTATTGGGCCATGATCACGCCAATTACGTCTTCACGTGGATCGATCCAGAAGTAGGTGCTGGCAGCACCGGCCCAGCCAACCTCGCCATAGGTGGTATGGCCCATCGCGTGCCCCGGCCAGGCTGCCACGCGCCCGGCGAGGGAATAGCCGTAGCCGTGCAATGCGATCGGTCCTAGACGCAGCGGATAGTCGCGTTCCAGGATTCGATTCGCCCACAGCATCTCCAGTCCAATGCGGCTGATCAGGCGGTTGTCATCCGCATCGCGACCATCGGCGAGACAGCGAGCAATGCGCAGATAGTCGCTGACGGTGGAGAACAGCCCGTGGCCACCGCGCGCAAAGTCGGGATTATCCACTGGGTTGTCCAGATGGGCCTGGGTAGGGCGCAGGGTCTGAGGGCCGGCGTCGAATTCAAGAATCGAGTCCAGATCCGGTGAGCCGAACATCGTTATGACTCGGTGGCGCTCTGGCTCTGGCACCATAAAACCTGTATCAGTCAGACCCAGTGGCTCGAACACTCGCGTTTGCAGCACTTGCTGCAGCGGCGTACCCTCAACAATCTCGACGATGCGCGCAACCACATCAATCGATGCGGAATACTGCCAGCCGGTACCCGGATCAAACGCCAGGCCGAATTGCGTGAGTTGCTCAACGACCTGAGCCAGTGACTTGTCGGCGCCGAGGCAACCGCTGCCACGCATGCTGCTACCGACCGGGCAACTGTGTAGAAAGCCATAGGAAAAGCCGGCGCGATGGGTCAGCAGATGTTCGATCGTCATCATTGTGCGCTGCGGGCGCGTGCTGCCGTCACCGTCGTGTACAGGCATCGCGGCGATTTCCGGGATATAGGCGGCCACCGGATCCATTAGCCGCATCCGACCCTCCTCGACCAGCATCATGACCACCGCGGCAATCACGGGTTTGGTCATCGAATAGATACGGTAGATCGGCACCTCAGGCAACGCGACACCGTTCGTCGCATCGGCATGGCCGACGCGACCGGACTGCCAGAGTTCGCCTGCTTTAGCTATTTGCCACTCAATCCCGCTAAAGACACCGGCGTCGACGTGAGCCTGCGCTCTGGCGCGAATGCGTTCAACTCGATTTGCTGTCATGGGTCGATCCGTTGGTCGCTGTGCGCTACAAGCTATCGCGGTTTTGCCCGGGATACAATGGGGTTGTATGCGGGGTTAGACTGCCATGCGCAACTCGGCGACATGTTGAATGCAACCGTGAGCGGTTTGAACACGTACAAACAGCCTATTTATGCGATGCTGAACGTCCCAAGGCAGTCAGCGTTATGGTGCCTCCTACATAAAGCCCTTATACGTTTCAACTGTACTTGAGGATAGAATTGCCAGACGTATGTTTTGTGATGGTCAGTCCGTGATAACTGGAGCAGTACGGCGGCGTTGAACGAGTTGTCGCTTGCGACTTTTTCTCCGACAATACCCGCGCTGGCTGCCATCCGGGTGCCCTTCGAAATTTGATTAGTGAGAAGCATTATGCGGCGCGCTGTTGATCCCGCCTTTAGTCACGTCTATTCCGCCGTCCAGGCGTGGAAAGATCTTTCCCTGTCTCGTGGTTTATCTCTTTTTCAGCCTGAAGTCCCGCTATGGGATTCGGTGGTGATCGACGAACTGCACGCTCGCTTTGTTGAGGGCGCTGATACAGGCGATCGCACGTTTATGGACAAGCTTGAGGATCAGATGCGCGGCGCGAGTATGCACGCCAGTCTGCTGATGGCGGAGCTGATGTTTGTCCATCTGTTGCCTTTAACTAATGTAAAAGGCGAAACCAAGCTCCGACTTGTAGAGACGGTTGGCTCATGGGCCCCTCAGCCAGTGGTGGTACCTGAAAAATTGCGGCCCGCAGCCAGCCCTGGAATTTTTAATGGTGGGATCGGGTTTAACAATGGTCGACCGAATCACTTGAGATTTCTGATTCGACTGGCCAGGCGCTGGGTGCGCTTAAAAGACAATGAGCGAGAGAAAAGTTTCGAAGACCCATGGGCTTTCAAGGCGTTTCTGCAGGATCTGCCAACCGATGGCGCAGCGAGTCAGCGCAATGCGATTTTGCTGTTGCTGTTTCCGGGTACGTTTGAGGATATCTCTTCCAGAGATCACAAGCGGCGAATCGTCGAGGCTTTTCCCGAGTACATAGGTGATAGCTCCGATATCGATCGACAGATGCTGGCGATCCGTGAAGCCAAGACTGGTGTATTTGGCGAGGATTTCAGTTGGTATGACACTGAGGTACGCGGCTGTTGGGATAATAAGCCGCAGAAAATATCGCGACGTGAGCGCTCGGCAGCTGATGCGCTGCGTGATTTTCTGCCTGACGATAACGCCAGACGCGCCTTTGCCGATGCCGTAGCGGACTCGATCCTTGAAGCGCATGCCATCGATCCGCAGTCCTGGAGCCTCACATTGCAGAAGAATGGGTTGTATCTGAACGTGGGGCCCAATCGTGTGCTGTCGGCCCACTCAGATGGCTCGGGTGTGGCTGTGATCGCCGACAGTCCAGAGGCACTCCGCGATCGATTGGGGCAAGCGGGCGTTGCGGTGCCGGCCAGAGCTTATGCCTATCCGGGTAACACCTACTTCATCAAAGCCGAGATCGACCAGATCGAGAAACTGCTGCTTGATGAGCGCGACAATCTGCTGGCCGGTGTTTGTGCCACGGCAAATCGGCAGACGCCGTACTGGAAATCGCACTCGCTGCCTGCGCTGGATGCGATTCGCGAAGCCACGGGCCGGGAGTTGCCGGATATACCCAGGCGCGAGAATGTTGCTACGGATCAGCAGGCCTGGATCATTCGCGTGAAGATTGATGGCAAGAGCGACGCCGCCACATCACTTGAGCAGGGTGATAGTCGGATATTTTGGAAAATCGATGTACCAGCGGGGTCCACTCTTGCGGCAATCAAAGAACAAATTAGAGAGGCGCAGCCTGAGGTGAGCAATCACTCGCTGGGCAATCAGGCTGGCAACATTCACCGTTTCATCACTCAGGTGCACCCGGGTGACCTTGTACTGATGCCGGACGGCAGTCAGTTGTATGTCGGAACTGTTATTGACGATGCCAGCTTCGACACCGAGCAGAACTGCTGGGTACGTCCGGTCGACTGGCGGGAGGATCCCGTTGATCGTGCTGATGTATCGCCTGCCTTGTACTCCCGACTGCGCAGTCTGCTTACCGTTACCGAAATTACCGAGCTGCTACCGGAGATTGCCAAATACATGCAGGCCGCTGACGAAGACCCGGTCGAGTTGCAGATCCCGAGCGCTGAGACTGAGGTCAGCCTGGCGGCGATTGATGACGATACCGCGGCCGACTTGATGCTCGACCGACGTTGGCTTGAAGAGATCATCGAACTGTTGCGACGAAAACGCCAGCTAATTTTTTATGGCCCGCCCGGTACAGGTAAGACCTTTGTGGCCGAAAAGCTTGCCAACTATCTCACCGCAGAGACGGGCAATTATAAGCTCGTACAGTTCCATCCCTCATACAGTTACGAAGATTTCGTTGAAGGTTTCCGGCCTCAGGCGGACGAGAATGGCACATTAAACTACGTGCTCAAACCGGGTCCGCTGAAACAACTTGCCGAAGCGGCGAGGAAATCGCCAGCGGAACCTTTTCTACTGATTATCGATGAAATAAACCGTGGCAACCTCGCGAAGATATTCGGCGAGCTGTACTACTTGCTCGAGTACCGCGATCAATCGTTGGTGCTGCAGTACGGCAGCGGCAGCGAAGACGAGTTCTCGCTGCCGAGAAATCTGTTCGTCATCGGCACGATGAACACCGCTGATCGATCGATCGCCATGGTCGATGCCGCCATTCGACGACGCTTCAACTTCGTCGAGTTTTCTCCAACCCGAGCACCAATAGCAGACTTACTTGTATCTTGGCTCAGGCACAACGAGGTGTCTGAAGAGCCGGCTGAGCTATTAGCCGAGCTGAACAGACGGCTTGATAATGATGACTACGCAATAGGGCCAAGCTATCTGATGAACGAGGATGTGAAGACGCAAACCGGACTGGAGAGAATCTGGAAATACAGCATCATGCCTCTGCTCGTTGAGCATTTTTATGGCCAGCCAGGCGTCGCTGATCGCTTCGAGCTGGCGTCGTTGCAAAAGAAGGTGCGATCCCCTGAGCGGGGATTGGCTAGTGGGCAAACGGAAGTCGTTGAAGACAGTGGCGATTAGGACCGAAAGCTCCGTTGGCGCTGTTGTCGTCGCCGAATACCAAACTGCCGTGGTTCAATGCGATGCTGCAACTGCTGCCAGAATCCATGCCGATAAGCATCTGCAAATTGCGCCGATGGACATCTCTGGGCACTATGAAATCAGGGCGCGGCATAAGGTCGGTGTGCTGCGCTACGGTGAGCTTGAAATTCGGGTAATCCCGAAAATTAGTGTCACGCGCCTGCTCTATCTGGCATCGTTTCATGAGAACGATTCGTCGTGGCGGCAACTGGAAGCGCTGCTCGGAGAGGCCAGTGATCCATTGTCTGCAATTGTGCAGGCGCTGCTTTTTCACTGCGAGCGCGCACTTCGGCCAGTGCCGTTGCAAGGTTACGTCAACTACGAAACCGCGATAACTTCTATCCGCGGTCGAGTATTGTTTGAACGCCAGATCGCAGCTCAAGCTGGTGTTGAGTTACCAGTCCATGTTCGGTTCGACGAATATGAAGCGAACATTGTAGAGAACCGGATTGTAAAAGCTGCCCTTCAGGTTGTAGCGAGGTTTGATTGCGGTAGTTATGTGGCTGCTCGACTGAGGCATTTGATCAACCATTTAGACGGTGTACGCCCCTGGATTGTTGGGCAGAAAATACCTGCGATCGTGTTTAGTCGATTGAATGAACGCTACCGTGGCGCAATTGCCCTGTCACGACTGGTACTGGAGCAACGATCACTCGAATACAACCAACGGCAGACCAGTGGCACAGCTTTTCTGTTCAATATGAATCATTTGTTCGAGTCATTCCTCGAAGTATCGTTACAGAAACTATTGCAAGCACGACGTGGGCGCGTCGAACGGCAGAAATCAATCGCGCTCGACATTGATGAGCGAATCCTTTTACGCCCTGATCTGACATGGTGGGACGGTGGACGTTGTCTGGCGGTTGTAGATGCTAAATACAAGGGCACAAAGAATGCCGACGCGCCCAATGCCGATGTTTATCAGATACTAGCCTACTGCAATCGCCTGGGCCTCAGCAGAGGGTATCTGGTATACGCGGATATGGATGGCGAAGAGCCTGGCAGCTACAGCGTTCGCAACGCCGATGTTGAAATCATTGTGTCTTCGATAGATTTGGGCGGATCCATCGAAATGTTGAACAGAAGTGTTGAGTGTCTGGCGGATATGATTTTCGAAGCTGTTGCTGGCGCGCCAGAGTTGCGTTAGTCGTGCTGATCACTTCGGCTGGAGACGACCGCTGCTACGAATGCGATAATATCCAAACAACTGCACTGCGATGTAGCCTGCGAGCGGGTTAGGAATTTCGCCAAAGCCCTGATGCCCACCGCGGCAAACTTTTCGGGCACCACAGACCGAAGCGGATTTGACGCCGCGATTGCCCCAGAAGACAGCTGACGCAAGGCAGAGGGCCGCAAAAGTCGATCCGTTGCGACAGAATTGGAAGGATGATGAGAGAACTACATTGTATTGGCTCCGCTGCAGCGGTCCCGCAAGACGAGACACAGGCAACATGATGCAACTCAGGGCCAACCACCACTATCCCTCGCGGCGCTCGCCCGTCAGCGCCGACAACCTGGTGTCGACCTCACATCCACTGGCTGCCCAGGCCGGGCTTGGGATGCTCGCGCGCGGCGGCAATGCAGTCGACGCGGCGCTCGCTGCGGCCATTGCGCTGACCGTGGTCGAACCGAGTGGCAACGGCATCGGCTCCGACGCTTTCGCCATCCTCTGGGATGGCACCGAGCTGCACGGCCTCAATGCCTCTGGCCGCGCGCCCTCTGGCTGGAACTCCAATCGCTTCGCCGGTCTTGACGCCATGCCGCTGCGCGGCTGGGACAGTGTGACGGTCCCCGGCGCCGTGTCGTCGTGGGTCATGCTCTCTGAACGGTTCGGAAAACTGCCGTTTGAGGCTCTCTTTGAACCTGCGATCGGCTATGCCACATCAGGCTTCCCCGTCTCACCAGTGATCGCATCGTTGTGGCAGCGCGCAGCTGAGCTGCTGGGCCAGCAGCCTGGATTTGCCGAGACCTTTCTGCCCGAGGGTCGTGCTCCCCGAGCGGGCGAGTACTTCCGCAGTCCTGGCCATGCCCGTACCCTGCAATTGATTGCCGAGACCAAAGGCCGCGCCTTCTACGAGGGTGAGATTGCAGACGAGATTGCCGCCTTCGCAAGAAGCCATAATGCGGCATTGACAAGCGACGATCTGGGCGCGCATCAAGCCGACTGGTGCGGCACCATCTCACGCTCATTCGATGACGCGGTACTGCATGAAATTCCGCCCAACGGCCAGGGTATTGCTGCTCTGATGGGGCTGGGCATCCTCTCGCAAACCGGCATCCGCAACATGCACGCCGACGATCCGATGGCCGCCCATCTGCAGATCGAAGCCATGAAGTTGGCATTGCGCGACGCCGAAGCCTATGTGGCCGATCTGGATCACATGCACAACATCACCGTCGACGACTTGCTGGATGATGGCTATCTGGCCGCCCGCGCGCGCGAGATCGATCCGAATGAGGCGAAGAACTTTGGCGCCGGCGCACCCAAACGCGGCGGCACGGTCTATCTAACAACGGCCGATGCATCCGGCATGATGGTGTCCTTCATCCAGTCAAACTACGCGGGTTTTGGTTCAGGCGTCGTGGTGCCGGGCACAGGTGTGTCATTGCAGAATCGTGGCGCCGGTTTCTCGCTCGATCCACGCCACCAGAACTGTGTTGCGCCCAATAAACGCCCGTTCCACACCATCATTCCGGGTTTTCTGATGGGGCCGGACGCACCGCTGATGAGCTTTGGTGTCATGGGCGGGCCGATGCAGGCACAGGGCCACGTGCAGATGGTGCTGCGTACACAGCTTTTCGGGCAAGACCCGCAAATGGCCGTGGATGCGCCGCGCTGGCGCGTGACCGAAGGGTTGGAGGTCGCCTGCGAGACCACTGTGGACCCGAGCACGGTCGACCAACTGCGCGCCATGGGGCACCAGATCACGCTCGAAGCACCCGACAACGCCTTTGGCTTTGGCGGCGCGCAACTGATCCACCGCCTGCCCGAGCGCGGCTATGTGGCCGGTTCCGACCCGCGCAAAGATGGGGCAGCGGTGGGTTATTGATCGGAATAGCTGTGTCAGCGCGTTTGTGCGCCTGCATCCTTTTTCTTATTGCATAACCAAAGTCGAGGAAAGTTGACCAGGCGCGAACGGATTTGAACTTGCGATAGCAGTTCCACGCATCTCTTTGCGCTTCCAGTGACTCTTGGTTTAGTCTTTCCGTCCTTGAATTGGCTGCATAGGGCACTGCAATATGCCGGTGCTGTGCAATGGTTCTTGCTGCAACGGGCATTCATTTGTCGGGTAGGTTCTGCAGATTCGATCAGCCAGTTCAATGGTTACGTGGGTAAACTTCGGCCCCATCCAGGCGCATAGTGCCGCGCAACATCATGAAGGTGTCTATGAGTATCGATTCTGTAAACCAACCGCATGCTCAGCGTGAACCGTTGAGGGGCCCGCTCGATTGGCGGGGGCCAGAGATGCGTGAGCGAGATGATTGGATACTGAATCTCGACGAAGACGCGCTGGCAGAGCTTGATGACGCCGCAAGCCGCGTCCGCGACCGACCAATCGCGAGTATCACCCCTGATGATTTTCATCTGCCGAAGCTGGGTGAGCAGCTGAGGCAAGTGCAGCGTGAGGTGATCGACGGGCGCGGTTTCGCCGTCATTCGCGGCATTGATGTTTCGCACGGAGACCTTGCGCATTTAGGCCGTGTGTATTGGGGATTGGGCACCTGGTTGGGCGAGGCCATCTCGCAGAACCCGAATGGTCATCTCCTTGGGCACGTTACCGATATTGGCGCCGATGTCGATAACCCCAACCAACGCGGATATCAGTCATCGGACGCGTTGCCATTCCATACCGACGTGGCCGCAGACATCGTTGGGCTTTTTTGCTTGCGACCGGCTGCCAGAGGTGGCGCAAGCAGCATTGTCAGCTCTGTGGCCATGCACAACGCCATGCTCGAACAGGCGCCTGATTTGCTGGAGCTTCTCTTCGAGTCCTGGTATTGGGACAGGCGTGGCGAAGTGCCAGAGGGATATGAACCGTGGTACCGCTTGCCGGTCTTCAGCCATCATGAAGAGCGCTTGATGATCGCCTTCATTCGTCGCTTCATCGTATCTGCGGAGCGTCACGATGACGTTCCTGCACTCAGTGCAAGCCAGCACCTTGCGCTTGATACACTGCAAGACATCGCCTCCGACCCCAGCGTGCACCTGGCCATGGACTTTCGCCCGGGCGATATTCAACTCATTAACAACTGCGCCATCCTTCACAGCCGTGAAGGTTACACAGATGACCTACATCCCGACCGACGAAGGCACCTCCTGCGCCTGTGGCTCACCGCCGCTAACGGTTGGGCATTGCCCGATGAATTCTACGACAGATATCCCGGGCGCACAGCAGCCGGGCGGCCGGATGGGATCCGCACCAAGGGCACGGTTCTGAAAGTTTCGTTGGATCCGCGGGCAGCTTGAGGAAGTGTTAGTGGTGGACACCGCTTTGCTTGCCACGACTACAACATAGCATTGCCAAATGCTGACACCGTGAGAGCTCGATTGGATGATTAAATGAAAGTAAACGCATGAGGACAATTTGATGCCCATTAGTAAATCCATCCAATTTCATGAAACCGAAACGCACTATCTTGTTAGAAGGTCAGCTGTCGAAGATGGAAAGAAAATCGTTACAGAAAACGCTTACCCTAAAACTGAGGAAGGTCTAGAGGCGGCATGGGACGACTACGGGCCTATTTTTAAAGGATCGCAGAAATCATCGGGTAAGGACGAGTAGTTTTTCGATGTGGCTTACGGGAGTGCCCTGTTTTGAAAATATTCGTACGAAGTGCTACAAGAATAAATGCACATGAGTAAACACTACTAGTAAGGATAATGAGGGACAGCCACTGTTGTCAGAAGCTATTGGCGGCAAGGGAAAAATGGGAGTGGACCACTGGCAGAATCGACTATCTGGTTTGAACCAAAACGCGATCCTTTGGCGAAGACGCACTGCGGGTGCGGGACTGGGTATTGTCGTTTGTTGAAAAAATACCGGGTTTGCAATGGGCCTGGAGAACGTAGCCTTTAGTACCTGTTACTGGTGGAGGTATCTTACTTCGCTGTCAGTGAAGAAACGAAGAAAACGTGACCTGAAACTGCATGCGGCCATACACGTACCGCAATATTTGACGAACAGCTCCTGACTGTCAATTCAAACAATATCGTCGATCAGTGCTGTACAACTACACGAGACGCAGAACAAGCCTGTCTAGCAATTCGAACAAGTGGGTACAAAAAACAGTAACCCTGGAAAATCAGTTGTGTTACTGAACTTCACAATTGCCATCAGGAATACAAGCTTCTCTGAAGGATGAGCAAGGATAGCTTGCATCACTATTGATGCGACCACTTTGGACGTGGTAACTTGCTCCGGGAGCAAAAATGGAATTTTCCTTCAGGCAGACGGCACATCGTTTCGTCCTTGCGAGCTGTAAACTGTCCGGTAAACAGTAATGGCGATCAGGCAGATGCGGATAACGATGGTACTGGTGATGTTTGTGACGGCGCAGATGATACGGATACCGACAACGACGGCGTAATCGACAGCAACGATAATTGTCCTGCGGTTTCAAATGCGGATCAGGCCAATCAGGATGGAGACGGCCTGGGTGACGTTTGTGACGATGATCGTGACGGCGATGGTGTCAACAACGATACCGATAACTGTCCGGTAAACAGTAATGGCGATCAGTCAGATGCGGATAACGACGGTATTGGTGATGTTTGTGACAACGCAGATGATACGGATACCGACAACGACGGCGTAATCGACAGCATTGATAACTGTCCGGCGGATTCGAATGCCGATCAGGCCAACCAGGATGGCGACAGCCTGGGTGACGTTTGTGACAATGATCGGGATGGCGATGGTGTCAACAACGATGGCGATAACTGTCCGTTCAACAGCAATGGCGATCAGGCCGATGCAGACAATGATGGCATCGGTGACGCCTGTGATAGCTTCAATGACACTGACACGGATAGCGACGGTATTCCCGATGTCAGTGATAACTGCCCAACTGTCCCAAATGGTGATCAGGCCGATCAGGACGACGATGGCCTGGGTAATCTCTGCGACGATGATTGCGATGGCGACGGCGTCAACAATGATGTTGATAACTGCCCGGTTAACAGCAATGGCGATCAGGCTGATATCGACAATGACGGCATTGGTGATGTCTGCGATAGCTCCAACGATACGGACACCGACAGTGACGGTGTGATTGACACCAATGACAATTGTCCGACCGTATCAAACGCGGATCAGGCCAATCAGGATGGCGACGCCTTTGGTGATGTTTGCGACGATGACCGCGACGGCGACGGTGTAAACAATGATGTCGACAACTGCCCGGTTGACAGTAACTCCAATCAGTTTGATGTCGACGCCGATGGCATCGGCAACACTTGCGATCCGTTCAATCCATTCTGGTTTAACCAGGGCGCGTTGAACTTCTGTCGGCAGAGTGATGACTTCGCTATTCGTGCAGATCGAACCATCGAGTTCAGAGACCACTTCAACGGCTTGTATGACGCTGGCGAGATAGATGGCCAAACGGTTACCGCGGAGTATAGAACAATTTCTGACAACACCTTACTTGGGCAAGCGACAGCGACGGTTGCCAGCAGCCAGGCGATATTGTCCATTCCTATCACGCCACCGCTGACAACCGGTGCCGACAGCCCGGATTATCGTGTCGACATCACCCTCAATGGAGCTTCAGTAGGAAGAAGCGGCAGCGCCAATGCAGAGCGTTTCGCGACCTTCCAGTGTCAGTACGAATAAGCGCCATCGTTACAAGTGTAAAGTCGGTGGAACATCAATGTAGAAGAGCTGCAGACAGTTTTGTCTGCAACTCTGTGTAGTCAAGAAACTCAAATCAATAAAATTTCTATGTGTTTGCAACCACCCGCGTTACTGCGGCGTGCAACTACAGGGACGGGTCGCTTCGCTTTTCGCGTAGTAATTCATTAGACACGGTTCGGTTGTGGTTGGATCAATGCCGCAACGCAACAAAGTCCGTCCAAGCGTCCTGTCGATTCCAGCGCTTCCCAATCGCCTTGCATAGAAGTGTTGTGAACTCATGACTTAAGGAAAATAAGGGACACCCATTATTTCTTGGCAGTGCTTGCTCATGTGCATGTTTCATAAACTGTACACCACTCTAACTCGAAGAATGGGTGTCCTACATCTTTGATTTTCATGAGAAAAACCTGACATTTGCAACACAGGCCGGGCTTACAGCACTGCGCTGGTTAAGCGAAGGCTACGGCTACGAAGTAACCAGTTCTGACATAGCCGACGCCTATACCCATAAGATGAGCGCAGCTGCCAATGCCAACTGTGTTGACGAGGCGTGAGAGCGTATACAACAGTTACTGTCTGATGACAGACCGACAGATCAACTATTCAAGTCTGTGATCACCCGGCGTTTGTCCACTGAATAGCCGGGCTGATACAACACAACAGTTGTTTCATTGCGACACCAACTTTCTTTGATAAGAACTGAAAGTAATTTTCAGCGCATCCTGCCATGCCATGCTTCCTGATCAAACAGAGAAAACGTACCGAAGCTTTCAGACTCTTCCTCCGCCGGCATGTCACTATCAGCAGAGGCAGCACTAACTGACAACTTTAACCCGCAATAGGGGCAAAACCTGATTTCGGCTGAGAACGTCCATATCGAATCCCCAACTTCTTCCAGATAGTGGTTTTCTTGCAGATCGACTTCTGTGGCTTCCCGAATGGCAATCAAGTTCCACTGGCCCGGTCCGTCGACAGTGCCATCGTTCTGGATGGCAACCATGATGCCGGCTTTTGGCATTTCTGCACACTGATGGATATTCGGATACTTGTTGGCCATCATCATGTCGATCGTCAGTTCAGCAGCTTAGCGGCAAGCCCGTCCAGCTGGTACTTTGTTGCCTCCCAGTTTGGCATTACCCGCTTCATCAACTGATAATAGCGCTTACTGTGGTTATGCTCTGCGGGGTGACAAAGCTCATAATCAATAAGCGGATGCTGGAAAAATCGTAGTTGGCTGTTCGTTGTAACATGGGCTGCAGCCAGTCTGCCAGTCTGCCAGTGGTTCTGCATTGCCTGAAACATTCACAAAGATGCAGTCATTCCAGGTTTCACAGCGCGCTTCGACCAGATCTAGCTTGTCGCCGCTGCCGTCTTCAAAATTCTCTACAAAGTCTAAACCGCGAAAATTTAACCGCTTGCGCGGCTTGCCGATCAACCCGTACGTCCATGCGTGGCAGGGGCAAGTCAGCAGGGTTCTGTCACGAGTTCCGCACCCCGTGGCGACAGACATTGTGCAGCGCGCGAATAGCGCCATCCTGGTTGCGCACAATAATCAGGGGTGCGCTACCAATATCAATCGTTTCATATCGCCAGTTCTGGTACTTCGGCTTCCACTCTGGCAAACACCCTGGCTCTTCGAAAGCAAAACTCCGGTTCCATCCTTCCGATCCTCGAGCAGCGGTCTGGCATTTCTCGCTGATAATTGTGCTTGATTCGTAACAACTGCTAAACAAAATATACCATCGACGTTTCAAGTATCAAAATAATAGTCCGCCATACGAAACACTGCGTCAGCTGAACTGATAGCCATGGTATTGGAAAATGCCAAAAACCAGGCTTTTCTGTCAGGCACATGCACGATAAAGGTGTTGAAACCGACCCAGCTGCCGGAATGACCGACGAATTCGATAGTCTTGTATTCGCTCCATTCCCATCCATAGCAGTAATCCACTGATCGTCCGTCGTTGGTATTAACTCTGGAAAATATTTTCCACGTTGTCGATGGACTCACAAGGGTATTGTTTTCCATCGCGTTAATCCAGCGCTCCATATCGTTGAGTGAGGTATAAACGCCATCTTCGCCCTGCAGCGCATTGCCGGTATTGAAATCGACATTGTCAAAGAATGGCCACTCTCCGTAAGATATGGCCTGATTTTTTACATTCGACGGATATTCGATGATTGACGTTTCAGACATACCCGCCGGTATGAATATGTGTTCACGGCTAAATTCTGGCAGTGATTGACCAGACGCCTCTGTAATCAATAGCGCCAGCAGGCTGTACCCGCCATTGCTGTATTCAAATTTTTCCCCAACGGCGAAGTTTAGGCCATCCTGCTTTTTATACCATTCATAGACGTCGCTATTTGTTACCAACGGCTTGCTTTTGTCGGTACTTCAAAGAGCGTCCGCGTAGTCCGGAAGACCAGACAAATGATGAACCAAGTGCCGAATTCTTATTGTGCTCATATAGTCGGGAACCTTCTCGAGATACTGCACTATGAGGTCCTCTCTATCAACCCTCCCTTGCTCTTCTAGAATTGCCACAGCCATCGCAGTAAATTGCTTTGATAAAGAAGCCATTCTAAAATTGGTATCACAACTCACCTTTTCTCTAGTGGCGAGATTGCTCAGCCCATACCCCATTTTAAATTCGGTTATGCCGTCTCTTACAACCATAACAGCGAGTCCAGGCCCCGTCTCTTCATCATATTTGGAAAATCTCTCGTGAAATGAAGGTAGCGCTTGTTTGCTATTGCTCATACAGCTTGCGTTCCGGTTTGGGGAGAAATCTTTCTCACGAATGAAATGATTCTGTTAGGTGATCATTTCATCGTGCGGTTAATACTAATTACTTGTTTCCGGAAATTTGTAGAGTCAATACCTGTTTAAATTCGGTTAGGCATGGAAATCGACGTGTCCAGCGACTGTTCTGACCTTAGCACAGGCGTACCCCGACTCGCTCTTTCGTCTGCTTTTCGTTTGCTGTAGGCGTCTTTATTAGGCGCTTCACCGTGTCTGCGGAGCGTCACGTTAGTGCAAGCCAGTATCTCGCACTTGATAAACTGCGAGACATCTCCTCATTACAAAGCACTTCATCCCAATGGCCATGGCAATGTGAAATAGTTCTGCAATAGACCAGGTGGAAAATCACGTTTAAGCATCCACGCCATAAAACACATAAAAGCAACACCGCTGGCAGTGTAGATTGTTGCGGTTAGCCACGATAATCTCGCCCGTAGCAATAGAAAGCTCTGGAGGAAAGTTGCCAGTGCGATAATGAAGCCAACCAGTGAGGTCATAATCAAAAGCATTGCAAACCAGGCCAGAGTGGGCCACAAGCCATAGGTGTTTTCTTTTGCTTCTTCAGAGGATTCTCTGTCGGCAAAAATAGTACTGGTCTCCGGTTGCAGCATCATTTGAACCAGTAAAACCAATGCGCTGACCAGGGATACCGATGCAACGAATACTGGAAATACTCGATCAACTGCAGCGTAATCCGGAATAGTGGCCGTGTTGTACAACGCGAAGCAGATAAAGCCAATTAAAACCAGCAAAAATACCAGCGGAGATCGTTTACCACCTGACGGAACCTCACCTTCAGCCATAATGTTTTTCGCTTGTCTTATTCCTACAACTACAGACACAATGGTAATGACCAACAAAAAAATCACGATGGGAGACATCACGTATGAAAACCCGGCTTCCATATCTTGTCTAAATTTCACACCTGCTATCTGAGTTGCATTGTTGGAATAGTTTTCAACCGGGTTGGAAAGTACAAAACCGATTAAGAATGCAGGCCGGGACCAGTCGAATCGACGCATCATGATACCCAGAAAGCCGATAGCAAAAAGAGCGACCAAATCCATGAGATCCTGACCGGACTGAAATGCTGCGAAGGATATGATCATGAATATAAAAGGCGCCAACAACACAAATCGAATATTGGTCAACCTGGATATAGGGGTCGATAGCAGTATGCACAGTACAGTTGCCACCACGTTCGCCAGTGCAAGCAGCCATACAATTGAATAGGTAAAATCGAGATTGTTTTCCAGCAGTGATGGACCCACATCAATGCCGCTGCCAAGCAACGCCAGAGCACCAATAAAGATTGCCATGGACCCGGAGCCGGGTATGCCAAACAAAAGGGTGGGAACCAGTCCACCGCCTTCCTTGGCGTTGTTTGAACTCTCTGGCCCGATAACGCCGCGAATATCGCCTGAGCCGAAGTCGCTTTTATCTTTGGCAGTCTGAACAGTGTGCCCATACGCAATCCAGTCGACAACTGATCCACCCAAACCGGGTATCACGCCGACAACGACACCGATAATCGAACATCTCGCGGACAGCCACTTGTTGGCCCACCAGTCCTTTATACCAAGCAACCAACCGCTGCCTAGACTGGATTTTTCAGATATAGCTTTGTCTTTGCGCAACAGGGCTACAATCTCCGGCACTGCGAAAATGCCCAGACCCACGATCACGAGTTTCAGGCCATCGGTAAGATAGGGTAAGTCGTAACTCGACATCCGCAACTCGCCATTGAATGGCCCTTCGCCAATGGTGCCCACCAGCAGGCCAAGGCCCGCCGCAACGACACCTTTAAGTGCGATACGCCCGGCAAGAATTCCTACCATCGACAAGCCGAATATAGATACCATCAACAGCTCTGGCGATTTAAACAATAGTACGATGGGTCTGGCTACCAGTATGAACAAGGTCAAAAACATCGCCCCGACAAGACCACCAAAAAGGGATGAGGCAAATGCTGCAGATAATGCACGCGCCGCCATGCCGCGCTTTGCCATTGGAAAACCATCCAGAACCGTTGCCTGAGAGGCAGAGGAACCCGGTATACCCATTAGCACGGATGCGAAAGTATCTGAAGTTGGAACAACTGCAACCATACCGATCATCAGCGCCAGCCCGAGTATCGGCTCCATTCCGAACATAAACGGCAGCAGCAGGGACAATCCTGCGATACCGCCTAAACCCGGAAACACACCAATGCAGAGACCCATCACCACGCCCATGCAGAGGTAGGCCAGGACAACAGGTTGCAAAATTTGGGAGAAGGCTGAGCTAAGTGCAGGAAGCGCATCAAGAAAAAAATCCATCACTCGCTCCGAAACATAGTTGTGTATGGGCCACCGAACCCAATAGCGGTTCGGTGACTACTAGCAAACTGCTGCAACCGGGCGCTGCAGCAGTACCGACACCAGTGTTGCTATTTTAACTCAACTCCAAATTCATCTTTTAACCAGCCAGTGACGAAATCCTTTGCGTCTGCAGGAACCGTAGTGGCACTATCAAGTGCCGTAGCTGCACCAGCACCAGTGAACATTGGATATTTACCGATACGCTTAGCTGAGATATCCGCGAAATCCGGCATTGCTTTGATTGATTCAAACGCCGCTACGTACATATCGACAATGTCCTGGGAAGTACCATTGGGCAGGAATGCCAGTTTCTGCGATGGGAAGCCAGCAACAAAGAATGCTTTCCACGCTTCCCATGCGTCACCTGAGGTTTCGCATCCATCGGTCTTTTCGCAGACTTCCTTGAACGTAGGCATGTCGGGAAACGTGGGGTCACGAACAATATTCCCTGACTCATCGAGTGAGCCCCAGGTCATCATCGGCACTGCTTTACCAGCCGCAACCAGTTCCGCAGAGCCTTTCAGGTAGCCTGAAGAGGTTTGGTAGTCGATTGTCGCCTCGCCACTTTCAAACATTTTTCGACCATCGCCACGACCTTTGATCCCCATAACGTGTTCTACGTTCATGCCGAGCATCTTCCAGGCAAGTGCAGGCACCAGATCAAGGCGGGTTGCACCCTGGTTGCCGTAAATGAAAGTCATATCTTTCAGATTGTTTGCTGAACCATCGAACTTTTCACCGGCTTCAGCATTGAGATAGGCAACGCCGCCAGTGCCTGATGCCATTACCGGAATCCAGTCTTTGTATTCATAGCGGACGCGTGGATCACCCAACAGGTATGGGAACTGAGTTGAACCGGATGAACCGAAAATTAGCGTACCGTCACCCGCGGGTTGCTTCTGAAACCAGTTAGCTCCTTTGGTGGATCCTGCGCCCGGCATGAATCTGACTAATACAACCGGGTTGCCGGGCAGCGCATCCTGGAGCAGGGGGGCGAAAAAGTTCGCCCACTTCGCGGAGCCGCCCGTCTCGGAGAACGGGATAACCCATTCAACGGTTTTACCCGATAAATCAGTAGCTTGAGCGTTGAATGATCCAGCTAGTGCAAATACACCTGCGACCAGTAGTTTGCTCCAGGACATCTTGGGTTTCATAGTGACCTCCATCATAATTGGGCAGTGATGCCATCCACGGGAAGGGGACGGCTCAGTACATTTGTACCAACTACACCTTTCAACAAGCTTTCACCATAGAGTATGGTGCCTACATGCGCATAGCGATTGTAGAAGACAACCAGCCATTAGCCGACGGCATAGCAAAATCCTTCCGTGCTGACGGGCATGGCGTTGATGCGATTTACCATGGCGCTGATGCAGATCAGTTTTTGCAGCTTGAGCCAACCGACCTGATTATTCTGGACATCAATTTACCGGGGGTATCGGGTTTGCAGATACTAAAAAATTTGCGACAACGCAAAATACAAACCCCGGTCCTGTTGCTTACCGCCAGAGCCACATTAACCGATAAAGTGGATGGACTGGATCTGGGCGCTGACGACTATCTTGAAAAACCATTCGATTTGGCCGAACTCAAAGCACGCGCCAGAGCATTGCTGCGAAGAGCGGACAGGCAGATCACCACAGTGATTAACGTGGGACATCTCGAGTTTGACCCAACAGCAAGACAAATCAAAATCAGCGGGGAGACAATAGAGCTTCCCAGACGAGAATATGCGCTGGCTGAGATACTAATCAACGGCAAGGATCGAATCATTTCAAAACATCAGATCCTCGATCACCTGTACGGCCTCGACTCCGACGTGGATGAGAAAACGGTTGAGCTCTACATTCATCGGCTGAGAAAACGAATCGCAGGTAGTGGCGCCGAGATTAAAACCGCCCGCGGGCTTGGCTATAGTTTCCGGTCCGTCAAACCGGATAGTTGAATGAGATCGATTCGTGCAACACTCACCCTGTGGCTGATGATTCCACTTGCGTTGGTGGCTGCAGTCGTTGCAGTAGAAACGTTTCACCATGCTCGCAAGGTATCCAGCGATCTTAATGATCGAACACTGCTGGCTGCGTCATTAACGATACTGGAGCATGTGATCTCTTCCAATGGCTCACTGCTGGCAGACGCAACACTGGAATCTTTAACCAACACCCTTGGGGATGAGTTTTTCTACCATGTGCGAGGACCCGACGGTGCATTCGTTACCGGCTATAGTGGATACCCGCGGCTTGAATCGACAAATGTTAGGGTAGCTGATCCCATTTTCTATGACGGTGAACACCTCGGACAACCTGTGCGCGCAGTATATACGCTGCAGGACCTGACAGACAGAGAGCTTAACGGCCTTACCAGAATCATAACCTGGCAGCGTTTGTCACAACGCCAGAACCTGACGCTGATATTATTCACTCGCTCCTTCATGCGTCTGGTGTTATTGACACTGGTTGCAGGCTTCATTGTATGGTTTGCTGTAAAAGCCGGGCTAAAACCCTTGTCGCGCCTGCAGGCCTCAATAGACAAACGCTCTGATTTTGCATTGTCGCCGATAAAGCAATCGGTACCGGTTGAATTAGTTGGCATCGTGAAATCAATGAATTCGTTGCTGGCCAGGGTAGAGCGCAGCAAGAAAAATCGAGAGCGCTTTATTGGTGATGCGGCCCACCAACTACGAAATCCAATTGCAGCTATCACAGTGCAGGCACAGGCATCTCTTGAGAGTAACTCAGTTAATGAGATGCGTGCAGGCTTGAATCAGGTGCTTGAGGTTTCGGGAAAGTCAACCTCCATGATTAACAAAATGTTGTCGGGCGCACGAGCGCAAGCCATGGAAGTCGAAGAGTATGAACTATTTGATCTGCATGAACTGATCAAAGAAAAAGTGCTCGATTTGGCACCTATGGCCTTTGACAAATCACAGGAATTTTCGCTGTTAATTTCTGACAGATCTGTTCCGGTAAACGGTAACAGGACAATGTTGGGAGAAGCGCTTGTCAATCTGGTCCATAATGCAATACAACATAATGAAGCTGGGTCGTCTGTGTCTGTATCGACTCAAGCTTCTGACGTTAAGGGGTTTATAGATATAATTGTGTCAGACAGCGGCAGAAGCCTGTCTGACGAAGAATTCAATCAGCTTACCCAACCGTTCCGAACATCGGGTGTTGATGAATCCGGTACAGGCCTCGGTTTGTCGATCGCAAAAGATATTGTCCGCATGCATCATGGAGAATTGTTGACCCGAGTGGGTAGTGACGGGAAGTCGATTGTTATGCGGATACCAGTTGCACAGAAAACAGGTAAGGTTGGTTTTTCAATCTGAACTAGCGTAACTGTACACAGCACGCCTGACTGGGCGTCCCCGTCGTACCCGTGGGCGGTGTCGGCCGTAGCCTGGCCGGCCGCCTCGAAATACCCATGTATGTTCCGTGCAGCTGCGCGCCCTGGACACTCCTACCCCATGTGCAGACGGGGGCGCCCGGCTAGGGGCGCCCAGCTAGACGCACTGTGAACAGTCACTGAAAAG